>JAKVCP010000005.1:27396-88532 GCA_022448925.1 Paracoccaceae bacterium | reverse complement strand
TCCGGAGCATCCTCTTCGGCCATCGCGGCGTGTTCCTCGTCTTCCGCCTGCTCTATGTCATCAAGAAACGGGTCTTCTTTCGACTGCGCCATGCTCTTCCTCTATTTCCGGTCCGCGATCAGCTTTCCGACAAGCTGCGCGGTGTAATCCACGATTGGTACAATTCGACCGTAATTGAGCCGGGTCGGACCAATCACACCGACCGCGCCCACGATCTTTCGATCAGCGTTCATATATGGAGACACCACCAAAGAGGAACCCGAAAGTGAGAAAAGTTTGTTCTCAGATCCAATAAAAATGCGCACCCCATCGCCCTGATCGGTCAATTCCAGAAACTCTGCGATATCCTGCTTGCGTTCAAGATCATCAAACAGCACCCGGATCCGGTCAAGATCGACTGCGTCGGACTCTTCGCCTAGCAGGTTTGATCGGCCACGCACGATAAGACGATCGCCATGGCCACTGTCATCCCAGGCCGCCAATCCGCCTTCGATCAGCCCTGCCGCAAGACCATCTATTTCTTGACGACGCCGCGCGATCTCTGTTGCCATGACGCTGCGCAGTTCTGTCAGGGTCCGCCCCTCTATCAGCGCATTCAGGAAATTCGCCGCCTCACGCATGGAACTTGGGGTTTGACCAAGCGGCGGTGAGAACAAGCGGTTTTCCACATGTCCGTCCGCAAAGACCAAAACAACCAGGGCACGGTCGGTGCCAAGGCTGACAAATTCAACATGTTTCAGCGGTGCTTCGTGTTTCGGTGTCAAAACCAGAGAGGCGCCCTGGGTCACTCCGGACAACGCCGAACCCACGCGGTCAAGAAGCCCGGAGACGTCATCAGCGTTATCAGACAGGGTTGCATCCAGTTTATATCGATCATCCGCCTTCAAATCGCCGACTTCCAAAAGCCCATCGACGAACATGCGCAAGCCAAGCTGCGTCGGAACGCGTCCAGCGCTGACATGCGGGCTGTCCAGAAGTCCCAGGTACTCTAGATCTTGCATGACGTTCCGGATCGTCGCGGCTGAGACCTTTTCGCTGAGCGTGCGCGTCAACGTGCGTGAGCCTACAGGCTCACCGCTTTCCAGATACCCCTCGACCACACGGCGGAACACCTCGCGTGATCTTTCGTTCATTTCGTCCAGCAATTTCGATGCATCGGTCATATTCGACACATTGCCCAATCCCATGAGCAAGACACAAGTCCCCTTAGCGCGATCGGGGTTGCACTGCGACGTCTTGCGCCTGTATCCCGGCACCAAAATGACAAAAGGATTGTTCATGCGACCCTCTGGACGAGAACTGAATGAAATGCGCGCCGTTTCAATTGAAACCGGCGTCACGAAACACGCCGAGGGATCCTGCATGATCCGAATGGGCGACACGCATGTCTTGTGCACAGCAACGATCGAAGATCGCGTTCCGCCATTCATAAAGGGCTCTGGCCTTGGTTGGGTCACAGCAGAGTACGGAATGTTGCCCCGATCAACGACCTCACGCATGCGGCGCGAAGCCAGCTCTGGAAAGCAAGGCGGACGCACCGTGGAAATTCAAAGGTTGATCGGGCGATCTCTTCGCGCGGGCGTCGACCGGGTCGCACTTGGCGAGCGGCAAATCACGGTTGACTGTGATGTTATCCAGGCTGACGGCGGAACACGCTGCGCGTCCATCACCGGTGGTTGGGTCGCACTTCGGTTGGCGGTCAACAAGCTGATGAAAGCCGGCGACGTGATCAGTGATCCTTTGATTTCACCGGTTGCGGCGGTGTCATGCGGGATTTATGCCGGCCAGCCCGTGCTTGATCTGGACTATCCAGAGGACAGCGAAGCAGGTGTTGATGGCAACTTTATCCTGCGCGGCGACGGACAGATGATCGAAGTACAAATGTCCGCCGAAGGGTCTACCTTTAGCCGGGATCAAATGACACAGCTCATTGATCTTGCTGAAAAAGGTGTCGGAGAGCTGGTTCTTGCTCAACAGCAGGCCGTAAAATGACCCGGCGGTTTTCAGCCGGGAGCACCTTGCTGGTTGCCACACACAACGCTGGCAAACTCGCAGAGGTTCAACATCTTCTTGACCCCTTCGGCGTCACTGTTGTGGGGGCGGCTGAAAAGAACCTGCCAGAGCCTGAAGAAACCGAAACAACATTTGTTGGAAACGCGCGGATCAAGGCGCATGCAGCCGCGCAGGCAACAGGCCTGCCCGCATTGTCGGATGATTCAGGTATCGAGATCGATGCTTTGGACGGTGCGCCGGGGGTCTACACGGCTGATTGGGCCGAGACACCAAGCGGGCGGGATTTTGTCTTGGCGATGACACGGGCGCACAACAAACTTGAGGAGATCAACGCAGCTTTCCCACGAACAGCGCGGTTTTGCTGCACCTTGGTGTTGGCCTGGCCAGATGGCTCTGATGACGTCTTTCCCGGCGTCATGCCAGGCCAAGTTGTTTGGCCTATGCGCGGAGATCAAGGGCATGGATATGACCCGATATTTCAACCAGACGGATACAATGTTACCTTTGGCGAGATGGATCGGTGGGAAAAGAACAAGATCAGTCACCGCGCAGATGCCATGCGCAAATTCATAGCGGCTTATTTTGATTGAAGACTGGCGTCACGGCGGATTTGGCCTGTATATCCATTGGCCATTTTGCGAGGCAAAATGTCCTTATTGCGACTTCAACAGCCATGTGTCGCGAAGAATCGATCAAAGTCAGTGGTGCAAAGCCTATCTGCGTGAATTGGATCGCGTCGGTGCCCTGACACAGGGCCGGGTTCTGGACAGCGTCTATTTCGGTGGTGGAACACC
Source organism: Paracoccaceae bacterium (assembly GCA_022448925.1). Taxonomy (GTDB): domain Bacteria; phylum Pseudomonadota; class Alphaproteobacteria; order Rhodobacterales; family Rhodobacteraceae; genus JAKVCP01. Next base: position 85,725 of record JAKVCP010000005.1, on the reverse strand, counting down.
AAGCCTGATGGCCCCCGAAACCGTCAGAGCAATCCTTGACCATGTGCAACGAACATGGCCAATGCGCAATGACCCCGAAATCACTCTTGAAGCAAATCCCAGCTCTGTTGAGGTCGGTCGATTTCGCGCGTTTTCAGAGGCTGGCGTCAATCGTGTTTCTCTGGGTGTCCAGGCCTTGAACGACACAGATTTAAAACGCTTGGGCCGGTTGCACACGGTTCAGGAGGCACGCCAAGCCTTTGATATCGCACGAAATCAGTTTGACAGAGTCAGTTTTGACCTGATTTATGCGCGACAGGATCAAAGTTTGACAGCATGGAGCCAGGAACTGACCGAAGCCCTGTCTTTGGCCGTAGATCATCTGTCGATGTATCAACTGACCATTGAACAGGGCACGGCGTTTGGAGATCGATACTCTCGTGGCAGGCTAACAGGCTTGCCTGACGATGATGTTTCAGCTGACATGTATGAGGTGACGCAAGAGGTGTGTGAAAAGGCTGGACTGCCGGCTTACGAGGTATCCAATCATGCTCGTCCAGGATCCGAATCCCGTCATAATATGATCTATTGGCAATACGGAGATTACATTGGCATTGGTCCGGGCGCGCACGGTCGTTTAACGCTGGATGGCACCCGGTTTGCAACAGAGGCCTGGAAGGCGCCAAACGTCTGGCTGGATCGGGTAAACGATGGAACGGCAGATCGCCTATTCCAGCCCATATCTCACAGCGACGCCTTGGGAGAATTCATTATGATGGGGTTGCGCACCTCAGAAGGACTAGATCTAGCACGGCTTACAGGCTACCGGGGCAGTGAGTATCATAAAAATTCGGCCCGTGATCTGGAAGATCTGGGAATGATCTACTTTCATGACAACAGCATACGAACGACACCGGCGGGACGCATGGTTCTAAATTCGGTGATCGAGCGGCTTTTGCCGGATCAATGATCCCCGGTCAACCTTGCGCATAAGTCATCCAACTGGTCGAAAGACTTATATCTTAACACCATGGTCCCTCCGTCATGGCCAGCAATATGATCAATCGTCACTTTGAGGCCAAGTGCGGCTGACAGCTCCCCTTCCAGGGCCTTCGTATCTGCATCCTTCGACGTTTTAACACGGCCAGATGTTGGCGCTTTGGACTTGGGCTTCGCAGGCGTCTTTACCAACCTCTCTGCATCCCGAACCGATAGACCCTCGGCGACGATCCTTTTGGCCATGTCGAGGGGAGTGTCTGAGGTAATAAGTGTTCGAGCATGACCTGCCGACAAATCCCCTGTCTGAACCATGGTCTGAACGGTGTCTGGGAGGGTCAGCAGCCGAAGAAGATTGGCTATATGGCTCCGGCTTTTGCCCAGAGCTTCGGCCAGCTTTTCCTGTGTATGGCCAAATTTTTCCATGAGTTGACGATACCCGGCAGCCTCTTCTATCGGGTTCAGATCCGCGCGTTGAATGTTCTCAATAATCGCGACTTCCAGAACTTCCGTGTCATCGAAATCTCGGATCAGAACGGGAAGCTCGTGCAACTGTGCAATCTGCGCAGCGCGCCAACGACGTTCACCTGCGACGATTTCATACTCTCCGTCCGCTCCGGCTCGGGGTCGGACAATCAATGGCTGAATAACACCCTTGGTTTTGATGGACTCGGCCAGCTCAGCCAAATGGGATTCAGCGAAGCGGCGACGAGGCTGATCAGGATTAGGCACAATACGTTCTATTGGAATTGACCTATCGGGTGCTTGCCGCTGTGTGCTTTCGGTCTTTTCAGGCGTCACATCTGCCATAAGAGCAGACAGGCCACGTCCCAGACCACGGGTTTTCTTTTTCTCTGCCATGTGCCTTTTGCCCTATCACGCCGCTATTTTTGCGGTCTTTTTAACAAGTTCATTCGCCAGATCCCGATAAGCCTGTGCCCCTTTGGATGCTGCATCATAGTCAAGGACTGGCTGCGCAAACGATGGCGCTTCGCTCAAGCGGACATTTCGTGGAACAACGGTTTCAAAGACCAGCTCACCCAGGTTCGCGCGGGCATCCGCTTCTACTTGTTGGGACAGGTTGTTGCGCGCGTCGTACATTGTCAACACAACGCCTTCGATTCGCAATTTCTGGTTTGCTGTTTGGCGGACCTCCCGGATGGTGAGCATCAGCTGTGACAATCCTTCGAGAGCAAAAAACTCACTTTGTAATGGAATAAGAACCGAATGTGATGCCACCATTGCGTTCACAGTCAAAAGGTTCAACGACGGAGGGCAATCGATCAGAACGAAGTCGAACTGAAAAGCGTCAATAGCTTTTTGTCGCAAGGCGTCATGGAGAAGGTAACTGCGTTTTTCGTTTGAAATCAACTCGATATCAGCCGAGCTAAGATCCACAGTTGCAGGAATTATGCGCATGCCTGGCGTATTGGTTGCCAATATCACATCGGAGAGATCCGCATCTTCCAACAACAGATCATAAGTTGTCTTATCTCTGTCTTCCGTTTCTATTCCGACTCCGGTTGAGGCATTGCCCTGTGGATCAAGATCAACGATCAGAACATTAAGCCCTGCCTCTGCCAAGGCGGCCCCTAAGTTTATTGCTGTTGTTGTTTTTCCGACGCCACCTTTTTGATTGGCGATAGATATGATCTTGGGGCCCGCTGGCCGTGATGGATCAGACACGTGCGATCTCTCCAATCTTTAAAATAACGGAGTCTGGTGCTGTTTTACTTTTAAGAACATCCAGTTCAAACCGCCATGATTCCTGTGCCTTTTTCACTTCTTTTTTCCAACTTGACCCTTTTGGGAACACCGAGACACCCCCAGGTCGCCGATGACGGTCTGTAAAATCAAGCAAGCTTGTCAAATCGGCCAAGGCCCGTGCAGACACTATGTCAGACTCTTGTGCCGGAGTCTGTTCTATACGAGTCGCGAGCACGTCAGCCTTGGTACTTGTTTCGCGCAACACAGTTCGTAGAAACGCGCATTTTCGTTGATCGCTCTCGACAAAAGTGAACGTCAAGTTATCGTCAAAATCTGGAGCCGTTATAGCCAAGACAAGACCTGGAAAACCGCCCCCTGTGCCCAAGTCTGTCCACTTTCCACCCCGTTGATGTTTCACGTGAAACAATTGTAGGGAATCCTGAATGTGCCGAGTCCAAGCCGCATCCAGCGTTGACTTCGCGACAAGGTTAATTTTTGTGTTCCATTTCCGTAAAAGCTGGACGTAAATCTGCAGCTTCTCCAATGTTTCACGTGAAACACCAAGATCTGTACTCATGCAAACTTCTTCTTTTCAAACTTACGGATTTTTGCCAGCAACAACGTCAAAGCAGCGGGTGTCATACCATCGATCCGTGACGCTTGTCCCAGGTTTCCTGGCATTACCTTTTCAAGCTTTGACCGTAATTCATTGGATAGCCCTTCGATAGAGTGATAGTCAAAGCCCGCGGGTATCGTCAATTTTTCGTCCCTACGTAACGCTTCCGCATCTCGCTTTTGTCGATCTAAGTAATTGGAATATAGTGCTTCTCTCTCTAATTGCTTTTGGCTCTCACGATCAATATCCGAAAGATCACCGCAAAGTGTCAGAAGCTTTTGAAAATCAAAACCTGGAAAACCCAGCAAGGCATAACCTGACCTGCGGGTTCCGTCCTTGTTAACTGTAATCCCTGACGTCAGAACCTGCTGAGGTGTAAAACTGACGTTCTGAACCCGTTTACGCGCAACACCCAGGCGCTCCATTTTCTGTTCGAATATTCGTTCCCGAGATTGACCGACGCACCCAATTTCAAGCCCTCGAGGGGTAAGTCGCTGATCTGCATTATCAGCACGGAGGCTTAATCTGAATTCCGCTCTGGAGGTGAACATGCGGTAAGGCTCGGACACGCCGCGCGTGATCAGATCGTCAACCATAACTCCGATATAGCTGTCAGTCCGACCAAACTGCACCTTATCAAGATCTCGGACATGTCGGGCAGCGTTCAATCCAGCCACAAGACCCTGTGCCGCTGCTTCTTCGTATCCTGTAGTTCCGTTTATCTGGCCGGCCAAATAAAGGCCAGGAACAGATTTGACAGCAAGACAAGCGTCCAATGACCGGGGGTCAACGTAGTCATATTCAATTGCATAACCTGGTTGAGTGATCTCAGCTTTTTCTAACCCATTGATGGAGCGAACATAATCTTCTTGAACGTCAAACGGCAAGGATGTGGAAATTCCGTTCGGGTAAACCGTGTCATTCTCTAAACCTTCTGGCTCCAGAAAAACCTGATGGGAGGCTTTATCAGAGAAACGGACAATCTTATCCTCAATTGAAGGGCAATAGCGCGGCCCCACCCCGTCGATATGGCCTCCATACATTGCAGAACGTTCCAAGTTCTTCCTGATTATGTCGTGGGTTTGTTCATTGGTATGCGTAATTGCACATAAAAGCTGGCGAACAAATGGCCGACTGTGCAGGAACGAAAACAACACGGGGTCGTCATCACCCGGCTGACTTTCAAGTTTATCCCAGTCAATGCTGGACCCGCGGAGCCGGGGTGGCGTACCTGTTTTCAATCTGCCCAATGGCAGCCCGAAATCATCTATTCGCTGTGCCATTCGAATGGACGGCGCATCACCAATACGACCGCCAGGCTTTGATTGATCCCCGATATGAATGACGCCACGCAAAAATGTCCCAATTGTCAGAACAACGGACCGGGATCGAACCTCTGACCCATCCGCCAGCACAACACCAGCGACGCAACCACTGGAAAAAAGGAGGTCAACTGCTTCTCCTTCAACGATGGTCAAGTTGGGCTGCTGGCGCATTTCCTTTTGCATTTCAGTTCGATAGATCTTGCGATCCGACTGCGCACGCGGGCCTTGCACCGCTGGTCCCTTCCGGCGGTTCAACAGCCGAAACTGAATCCCTGCCTTGTCGGCGACACGGCCCATCACACCGTCAAGAGCATCGATTTCCCGCACCAAATGGCCTTTTCCCAGACCGCCAATGGCCGGATTGCACGACATCACGCCGATACCAACACTTTTGAGAGTAACCAACGCTGTTCTGGCACCAAGCCGTGCTGAGGCATGCGCTGCTTCCGTACCGGCATGCCCTCCGCCAACGACAATGACATCAAAGTGATGTTTCACGTGAAACACTCCTACTTTCCAAGGCAGAAACTCGCAAAAATCTCATCCAGCAGATTCTCTACATCCACGCGACCAATCAAGCTTTCAAGACCTCGAATCGAACCACGCAATTCTTCTGCTGCAAGATCATACAGATCGGATCCTCTATCAACCAAGCGCCTGGCAGATTCCAACCCACCTATGGCTTGTTCCAAAGCCGCACGTTGCCGTTCTCTCGTTATCAGACCTGAGCTACCTGATCGCTTTAACAATGTCTGTGTCAGTTGTTGAAGAAGTAAATCGACGCCGAAACCCGTTTTTCCAGAGATCCCGTTCATCTGGCCATCGTCACGATCGACTTTTGCCCGCAAGCGGATATCACCATCCCAAAGCGGCAAATCATGTGTTTGACCCGGAGCCAAAAGCACGATGCGCACATCTGCGGCCAGCGCTCGTTTCCGCGCTCGCTCTATTCCCAGCCCCTCGACGATATCATCGGTTTCCCTTAACCCTGCTGTGTCAAGTAAAGTCACCGGAATGCCGTCAAGATCCATTCGAACTTCGATGACGTCCCGCGTGGTTCCAGCTACATCAGAAGTGATGGCCGCGTCACGCCCAGCCAATGCGTTCAACAAGGTTGACTTACCCACGTTGGGCGCTCCGACGATTGCGACCTCAAATCCCTCGCGAATTCGTTCGGCACTTTCAAATCCGGATAACTCATGCCGCATAGAAACACGCACCCGTTCCAGCAAACCCACCACTTCCGGAGAGACATCCTCTGGGACATCTTCATCGGCAAAGTCAATAACTGCCTCAAGAAGCGCGGCCGCCCGGATCAGGTCGGTACGCCAGGCATCAACAGCTTTGGATAGTCGGCCTTCTAAAACACGCACCGCTTGCAAGCGTTGTGATTCCGTTTCCGCGTCTATCAGATCCGCAAGTGCTTCAACCTGAGTCAGGTCCAAACGCCCATTTTCCAATGCGCGCCGTGTAAACTCTCCTGGCTCCGCAAGACGCGCACCTGGAACCCGGCCAAGAAATTTCAATATGGCTTGGATTACCGCCCTGCTCCCGTGAAGATGAAATTCAACAACGGGTTCGCCTGTAAAACTTTGTTGTCCCGGGAATACCAGAACCAGAGCGCGGTCCAAAAATCCGGCTCCCGGAGCAACCAAAGGTCTCAGCCGCGCCTCGCGCGCAGGTGGCAAATCGCAAAACTCCTCTGCGACCGAAACGGCTTGCGGCCCAGAGATCCGCACCACCGCAACGCCTGCCTTCCCCTGAGCCGTGGCCAGGGCAAAGATCGTGTCCATGGCGCGTTTTACCTCACGTGTTCATGGAATCGAAGAATTCCGAGTTCGATTTGGTCTGCTTCAGTTTTGAAATCAGGAATTCAATCGCGTCTGTCGTACCCATCGGGTTCAAAATCCGACGCAAGACAAAGGTCTTTTGCAAGTCAATCTTATCTACCAGAAGATCCTCTTTCCGCGTACCAGATTTCAAAATGTCAATCGCCGGGAACACCCGCTTGTCAGCCACCTTGCGATCCAGGACGATTTCAGAGTTGCCGGTTCCTTTGAATTCTTCAAAGATCACTTCGTCCATACGGCTGCCAGTGTCGATCAAGGCAGTGGAAATGATCGTCAGTGATCCACCTTCTTCGATGTTCCGTGCGGCGCCAAAAAAGCGCTTTGGGCGCTGCAGCGCATTCGCATCGACACCACCTGTCAAAACCTTACCGGACGAAGGCACAACTGTGTTGAACGCTCTACCAAGTCTAGTAATAGAGTCGAGAAGGATAACTACATCTCGTTTATGTTCGACCAATCGTTTGGCTTTTTCGATGACCATTTCAGAGACAGCAACATGTCGCGTTGCAGGTTCATCGAAAGTTGATGAAATGACCTCTCCCTTCACTGACCTTTGCATGTCCGTCACTTCTTCGGGACGTTCATCAATCAGCAAAACAATCAAATAGCACTCCGGATGGTTTGCTTCGATTGAATGTGCAATGTTTTGCAGCAGCACTGTCTTACCGGTGCGTGGCGGCGCAACGATCAGCGATCGCTGACCCTTGCCAATTGGCGAAACCAGATCAATGATACGCGCCGAGCGGTCCTTGATGGTCGGATCCTCGATTTCCATCTTCAGACGTTCGTCTGGATAGAGCGGCGTCAGGTTATCAAATGCAACTTTGTGTCGTGCTTTCTCTGGTTCTTCAAAGTTGATCAGAGTGACATCCATCAAAGCAAAATAACGTTCATTATCCTCCGGAGCCTTGATTGCCCCCTCGATCGTGTCTCCGGTCCGCAAAGAAAATTTTCGGATCATTTCAGGAGAGACATAGATGTCATCAGGACCAGGAAGATAATTCGCCTCGGGCGACCGCAAGAACCCGAACCCGTCCTGCAATACCTCAAGGACGCCGTCGCCAAAAATATCCCAACCTTCATCCGCGCGTTCGCGCAGAATCTGGAACATCATTTCGCCTTTGCGCATGGTCGAGGCATTCTCGATTTCCAGATCCTCAGCCATTGCCAAAAGATCCTTGGGACTTTTTGCCTTAAGATCGGCAAGGTTCAAACGATCGTCGCTCATATAAATTATCCCGGGCCGAACCCAACATGGGTCTTCGGCCTTGTTCATTCGTTTAGACGTGGAAATGCTATTGGCCCGGACGGACCAGCGAGAAGCATCTAATCAGGAAGATCGGTCGAGTCAATCTTTCATCAAAACCGCACTATCACGGACAGCACAATGACGACCATCAAAAGGGTTGGTACTTCATTCATCATGCGGAAAGTTCTGCCACTCAACTGCGATGTCCCGCTAACAAACCCTTTTCGCTGAACCCCCAGCCAGTGGTGAAACCATGTCATTCCAAGCACAGCGAATGCTTTGGTCCAAGGCCATATGTACGACCAATCGACAATCCCCGGCGTGAACGCCAAGGCAAGTCCGCACAACCAGGTAACAATCATGGCGGGGTTCATGATCACCCTGAGCAATTTCAGTTCCATCACCTGGAAGGTCTCATCAAGGATATCACCCGTCTTGGCCTTCTCAGCATGATAAACGTAGAGGCGGGGCAAATAGAACAGACCGGCCATCCATGCGATCATGCTCATCACATGCAAGGATTTTATCCAAGGGTATCCTGATGCAAGCAAGTCAGTCATGGCGCCTCTCTGGTCTGGCTCTCTTAATATAAGAAATATTTAAAAGAGATGATGATGTTGTAACAGAGCCAAAAACTCTGGATTATTGAACTGGCAACAGGGTTCTCCCCAAGGAAAATGGTCTGTGGAGGACCCGGTGGACTGATTAAGAACTTTTTTCAACCTACGCTAAATTTCTGATACAAATAAAGGTTTTAGTCCAAAAATTTCTGGATAGATGAGTGTGGATGAAACAGGAATTAAAGCCTGGCATCTCAAAATGGTCACACCGGTAAACTTATCCCATCCTCAACGGTACAAATGGGCATCAGCAGATGCACAAAGGGGCGGGAAGCCCACAGGACAAATTAGCCGTTGTTTCCTGTCAGAGTTTTCCAGAGATAAATGGACAGGGTTTTCATCAGGGTTCTCCACATGCACGAACATCTCATATTGGCATCCGGATCGACCATACGCGCGCATCTATTGCGGCAAGCGGGTCTCAAAGTTCAGGTGCAGGCTGCACGTATTGATGAATGTGCAGTCCGCGCAGCACTTTATGCAGAGGACGCATCCCCTCGTGACATCGCTGACACTTTGGCAGAAATGAAAGCACGCAAGATCAGTGATAAGAACCCGACGTCACTGGTGTTGGGGTGTGATCAGGTCTTAGCTTTTGGCAAACAAGTTTTGGGCAAGCCGCCAACCAAAGAGATTGCCTTAGATCAGCTGCGCGCGCTACGCGGACAACGGCATATGCTTCTCTCAGCCGCAGTTCTTGTTCAAGATGGACAACCCCTATGGCGGCATGTTGGCCAGGTGCGCTTGATGATGCGTGATTTCTCAGACAAGTACTTAACTGAATATGTTGATCGGAACTGGCACAGTATTCAAGAGTCAGTGGGCTGTTATAAGCTTGAAGAGGAAGGTGTGCGTCTGTTTTCCCGTGTCGATGGAGACTACTTCACCGTTCTGGGCCTGCCGCTTCTGGAACTCTTGAACCATTTGACACTTCGTGGAGAGATCGACGGATGACCGAAACCCGAATTCCCCTTGCTGGAGTGATTGGATCACCTATCGCTCATTCCAAATCGCCGCGTTTGCACGGGTATTGGCTACGTAAAATGGGGCTGCCTGGACATTACATCCCCATGGATATTGCCTCTGACAAATTGGAGGATTGCCTCAGATCCTTGCCGGATCTCGGTTTCGTCGGACTTAACGTGACGATACCTTACAAAGAACGGATATTGGATCTGGCTGATCTGGTCACGGATCGAGCGACGTTGATTGGTGCTGCCAACACGTTGATTTTCAGAGCTGATGGAAAGATCCACGCTGACAATACCGATGGATACGGCTTTATTGAGAATCTGCGCTCCGGTGCACCGGATTGGCAACCGGCCGCCGGGCCAGCCGTCGTTCTCGGAGCGGGTGGAGCATCTCGGGCGGTCATCGCGTCATTGCTTGATGTCAAGGTGCCCGAAATAATTCTGACCAATCGTACACGAATCCGGGCAGAACAATTGAAAGAAGAGTTTGGCCACCGGATTCGCGTTGTGGAATGGGTGCAGGCTGGCAATGTGCTGGAAACTGCAAGCTTGGTTGTGAACACCACGGCTCTTGGAATGCAAGGCAAGCCCGAAATGCGCGTCCCGCTAGATGGTTTGCGTCCTGGAACAGTGGTCAACGACCTGGTTTACGCCCCGCTTGATACGCGATTTCTTCAAACCGCGCGAGAGCGGGGCTGTATCACCGTAGACGGGCTTGGTATGTTGCTCCACCAGGCCGTGCCGGGGTTTGAAAGGTGGTTTGGAAAACGTCCCGTGGTCGACCTTGGTCTGCGCGCAGCTTTGGTATCATGAGCTTCCGTCTTGGCCTGACCGGGTCCATCGGCATGGGAAAATCAACAACGGCGCAGATCTTTGAGGACTTTGGATGTGCGATTTGGGACGCAGATGCGGCGGTTCATCGGCTTTATGGGCCAGGAGGTGCGGCGGTTGCATCCCTGGCCGAGGTTTTCCCAGACGCTCTTGTAAACGGGGCGGTGTCGCGCGATGTTTTGAAACGATATATTGAACAGGATCGATCTTCCTTGCGAAAGATCGAGGCAATTGTGCATCCACTTGTTCGTGACGACCGTGACGCGTTTGCCAAATCCAACTTGGCTTCGATCATTGTTTTTGACATTCCATTGCTTTTTGAAACCGGTGCAGAATCAGAGTTTGACGCCGTAGCCTGTGTCCGGGTCAGCGATGACGTCCAGAAGTCCAGGGTCATGGCCCGTGACACCATGACGGAGGCGCAGTTCAAAATGATCCGGGACAAGCAAATGCCAATGTTTGAAAAATGTGATCGCGCTGATTTTATCATCGAAACAGACACGCTTGACCACGCCCGCGCGCAGGTAAAAGATATCGTTCAAAAGATCAAAGGGTGGCGTAAACATGCGTGAGATCGTGCTCGACACCGAGACAACAGGTTTCGATCCGGAACAGGGGGACCGCATCGTCGAGATAGGTGCGGTTGAGCTCTACAACCATGTTCCAACAGGTCAGACTTATCACCAGTACATCAACCCAGAGCGGGCGATGCCCCAAGAAGCCTTTGAAGTGCATGGATTGGGTGACGATTTTTTGCGCGACAAGCCGGTTTTTGCCAGGATTGCAGATGAATTCCTCAACTTTGTGGGTGACGCCAAGCTGGTGATTCACAATGCAGCCTTTGACATGAAATTCCTGAACGCAGAACTCGGTTGGCTGAAAAAACGGCAACTTCCGTGGGAACAGGCTTTGGATACATTGGCCATCGCACGCAAAAAATTTCCTGGATCCCCTGCCTCACTTGACGCTCTATGCCGCCGGTTCAATATTGATAATTCGTCGCGAACTCTTCACGGCGCCTTGCTTGATTCCGAAATATTGGCAGAGGTTTACCTTGAGCTGATTGGAGGAAAGCAACCCGATTTCGGTTTGTCAGCGGGCACAGCATCACAAACGTCAACACCGGGTACCACAACATGGCGTCCAAGCCGCCGCCCCACCTCTTTGGCGCCGCGCATAACTGAAAAGGAAAAGGCGGCTCACGCCGCCTTTGTAGATGCGATGGGACAAAATGCCCTTTGGAAACAAGGTTGAATTACGCGTCAGCTGCCGGTGCTGTTGCCGCTTGTTGAGATGCCTGGCGTCGCAGCAATTCGTTTCGATAAAGTGAAACGAAATCAATGGTTTCCAGATTAAGTGGTGGGAAACCACCATCCCGTGTAACGTCCGAAACGATGCGACGTACAAACGGGAAAATCATCCGCGGGCATTCAATCAGCAAAAACGGATGCATTTGTTCGTCAGGCACGTTTTCGATGTTGAATACGCCAACGTAGTCCATTTCCAGCAAGAACAGCTGCTCACCATTCTCTTTGCTTTTGCTGTCGACCTTCAGCTTCATCAGAACTTCATACTGGTTCGGCTGGGCGCGCTTTTTGGCATCCAGCTGCACCTGAACCTGAACATCGGGTTGTACTTCGCCACTCGCACCCTTTTGTGCCAGAATGTTTTCAAAGCTTAGATCGCGGATGAACTGTGCCAACACGTTCATCTTCATTTGCGCCTGCTGCGGAGCCGCGCCATTGCCCTGGGCGGCGGCGGTCTCGTCATTGGCCATGTGTCTCTCCGGTTTTCAAATGTTTGTTCCGCCTTAACAGGTCAGCACCAGAGCCTCAATGCTTAGTCCAGCCAGAGGACTCAGTCGTCTTTTGTGTTGGAGGATCCACCTCTTCGAAAACGCCATCGATCACGGGCCCGCGATTTTGATCCCGGTGGGCATAAGGGTCCGGACCCATAGAGAATTGTTGGACTTTCACCCGCTGTTTCACCCAATTGAAAAGCGCGGAACGCACCGGTGGCAGCAGCAAGGAAAATCCCACTGCATCGGTGAAAAACCCAGGTGTCAGCAGCAACGCTCCTGCCACAAGGATCATAGCGCCATGCGCCAAAGGCTCGGTCGGATCGTTCAGGCGCGAAAAACTTTGTCGCAAGTTCGCTAGTGCCAACACGCCTTGTGCCCGCACCAACCAAGTGCCAAGGACTGCTGTCGCGATAACGATTGCAAGCGTTGGCCAAAGTCCAATTGCGCCTCCCACCTGTATGAACAAGGCAATCTCAACCAGTGGTACACCGACGAAAATCAAAAACAGCCACATACAAAGGCCTCCTTTCCTGCCACTTCGGTGGACTCACCGGCAGCTTGCACCTACATAAGGTCTCGAACAAAAAGTTTCCACGTGTGCCCAGATGAGGTTTCAATGAACTCGCCCATTTTGCAGCTTCTGGTTTTGGCCGGAATTGCCGTTTTCCTTATCTTGCGGCTTCGCAGCGTTCTTGGAACGCGAGAGGGATTTGAAAAGCCGCCCGCCCCAATGGCCGGAGCGGAGAAAACAAGTCGTCGCGACTTTGAAGTGATCGAAGGCGGTCCAGACCGTGACATTACAGATCACGTCGCGGATGGCAGCCCCGCGGCTGATGCATTGGCACGAATGAAGCGTGTCGATGGCTCATTTTCCGTGTCGGAATTTCTGCAGGGCGCCCGCGGCGCCTATGAGATGATCCTGATGGGTTTTGAACGGGGTGATATGGCAGAAATCAAACCCTTCCTGAGTGACGAGGTTTATGAAACCTTCGCTGAGGTGGTTGAGGCTCGCACGGCTCAGGGACTGACAATCGAAGCCGAGTTTGCCGGTGTTCGCGAATTGTCCTTGGCTGATGCAACGTTTGACGACGAAAACACCCTGGCGGAAATTACGGTTCGTTACGTTGGTGAGCTAAGCTCAGTGGTTCGTAACCGCGCTGGCGACATCATCGAAGGCAGCGCCACTCAGGTCAAACGGCAGAATGACACTTGGACCTTTGCCCGAGATATGGGCAACGATGACCCCAATTGGCAGCTGGTCGCAACGGGCGAATAACAGTGGGATGCGGCGCGCGGTCTATGGCTTTGTCCTGGCAGTTTTAACAATGGCTGCCTCTGGCCCACAGGCCGAAACCGCGCCCGTGTACTCAATCCTGTCGTTTCAAGACCTGAATGGGTGGGATGAGGACGACCACAACACAGCACTACGGGTTTTTCGCAACACCTGCCAAGATCTTGACGCCCCCGATTGGCGCGCTTTGTGCGCTGCCGCATCCGATCTGAGCGACGGAAAGAGCTTCTTTGAATTGCTCTTTCGCCCCGTTCTGATCAGTGACGGCAGAGAGGGCCTGTTCACAGGTTATTTTGAACCGGAACTTGAAGGTGCACGCAGACCCGACAGCCGTTATCGATTTCCGGTCTACCGGATGCCCCAAGAGGCGCGTGGCCGCCAATGGTTAAGCCGTAGAGATATTCTGACCACAGGCGTGATGCAGGGTCGAGGTTTGGAAATCGCTTGGGTGGATGATCCGGTTGAATTGTTTTTCTTGCAAATTCAAGGCTCTGGCAGAATCAAGTTACCAGACGGCGGGTTTATTCGTGTGGGATATGGTGGCAAGAACGGTCACCCGTATCGTTCTGTCGGGCAAGAAATGGTGCGTCGCGGAATTTACCAGCCGCATCAGGTCTCAGCCCAGGTGATCAAGAATTGGGTGCGTCGCAATCCGATCGACGGGCAGGAACTTCTGTTCCATAATCCGTCGTATGTCTTCTTTCGCGAAGTCAACCAAGTACCAGCAAGCAAAGGCCCGCTTGGCGCGATGAACCGTTCGATCACATCCCTACGGTCAATCGCGGTTGATCCTGCATTTGTCACTCTGGGGGCGCCGGTTTGGGTGGAAAAAGCTGGCAAAGACCCAATGAACCGCTTGATGATTGCGCAAGACACCGGATCTGCCATCAAGGGGGCTCAACGGGCTGATATCTTTTTTGGAACAGGCGACCAGGCAGGTCGAAAAGCAGGGCAATTGAAAGATCCGGGCCGCATGGTTGTCTTGATGCCGATTCAACGCGCCTTTGCCTTATTGCCGGAAGGCATCCAATGAAAAAGCGGCGCGTAAAGCCCGAAGAGCTAGAGCTGTGGACACAGGTCGCCAATACCGCAGAACGGCTTCATCCGGAAAAGAAAAATGATTTCAAAAGGATCATAGAGCAGGCGCCTCAGCCTGCGTCACCCACTGACGTGGAACCACCCTTTGCACCGCCAGCTTTCAACATCGGTGAACGTGGCAAACCCTGGGTGACGCAAAGCGTTCTTACACCGACAATTACAGAGCGCCTGTCCAACGAACCATTGAACATGGATCGCAAGAAACATGTCCGCTTGCAACGGGGAAAACTCAAACCTGAGGCGCGACTTGATTTGCACGGCATGACACTGGACCAGGCCCATCCGGCTTTGTTGCGGTTTATCTTGTCATCGCAATCACAGGGGCGACGGCTGGTGTTGGTGATCACCGGCAAAGGTCAAAAAGACGACCCCTTTGATCCTATCCCACGGCGCCGGGGTGTTTTGAAACAACAGGTTCCGCAATGGCTGAAGATGGCTCCGGTTGCACAGGCTGTTTTACAGGTGACGGAGTCGCACGTCCGTCATGGCGGGGCCGGGGCCTATTATGTTTACCTGCGCCGGAACCGTTAAACGGGTAACAACCGCTTTGCCCGAGAAACACCAATGACCATCATTGCGGTTGTCACGCAAAAAAAGCCTGACACAGCCAGGAACTGCGTCTCGAGCGAGATACCCAAGTCAAGCCCAACCCCGGTAACGCCTGGTCCAAGAGCAGAACCCAAAACCATTATGGCCGCAGCCAGGGCCTTGATCGCACCCAGGTTCCGGGTCCCGTAGAACTCGGCCCAGAATGCATTTGGCAGGGTGGCCCCTGCTCCGGTCGTGAGCCCCATCATGACCATACCTGCAAGCGTCCATTCAAGAGTTTGCCCCATGCCGTAAAACGTGAATGCAACTATCAAAGGGACCTGGAACCATGGGATCAACCGAGGCGTTCCAAAGCGATCCAAAAGCCAGCCGCTTGCCACCATCGCACCAACGGCCGTCCCGGTATAGACCGGGAACAACGTGACAAGATCCAGATGTGTAAAGCCTTTGATTTGGGCAAAATGCACTTGGTGAAAAAAGAACGCAGTCCCAAAAGCAGACGGACCCAATAGGGCCGGCACCACGAACCAGAACAACCAATGAGTGTATACCGCCGTGCGGGTCCAACTGACGTCATTCATACCACGGGACTGCACGTCTTTATCCATGGATCGGGGCTTGCGCTCTGTCATCAGCAGGTTGCGCAAAAGGGGGATGCCGGCAAACGCGACCGCTGCGCTGACAATCCAAAGCATGCGCCAGTCAAGCACTGTCAGCGCGGCGACGAAGACAATGGGCAGAAGTGCCTCTCCCATGGCAAATCCCAGCCCGGCTATCGATAGTGCCCGCCCGCGTGCGGCAACAAACCAGCGGGTCATGGACACAAGAGCAATATGCATAGCCATGCCCTGCCCGCTGAATCGCAGACAGAAAATGACCAAAGGCAGCAAAATCCAGCTTGGGTTGACCGCCATGAAAAGACACGACAGCCCCAGGCACCCAAGCACCAGCGCGCCCAGGTCCCGGGCGCGTATCCGGTCTGTCAGGGCACCAGCCCATATCATCGCTATAGCAGAGGCAGTGGTACCAGCCGCATAAAGCCCGCCCCAGGCACCATGACTTAGTCCAAAGGTCTCGCGGATGTCTCCTGCGAAGATGGAAATGAAGAACGTTTGCCCAAAGCTCGACAGAAAGGCGAGTAGAACGCCAGAAGATAGCCAAGGCGCATTTATGCGCAGAAATGACATGAAGCTCATGCTGTTTTGAATGCGCTCGGAGATCTCCGAGCGCAAGAACAATCAGGCTACCGTTTCCCGTAGTACAAACCCACGACGTGCTCAGCCTCTGCAAAGAAAAGCCAACGTGAGACATAGACGCCAATTAGATGACTGACGACCGCAAGCAAGGCAAACAAGTGATTGAAAGGCAGCAACAGGCACAGAATCGGCACTCCGACCATCAAGATCAAAGCGATACCCCGTAATTTCAGCGCGTGTTTTCTGCCAACCACATGCATGAACTCGTCCATCAGGTAATTGGTCCCGGTGTGGGGGGGTTCAAAGGCGCGGACCTGTCCGATCTGACCAAGACCAGTTGCTGAGGCCAGTGTTGACCCGGCTTCGGAAAACCGGTTGTCGCCCTGCTGCCACCAGATGACCTGAATAATGGCGGCGATTACCAGCAGGTTGACTGAAAACAGCACGCGACCAGACAACAAGGCGCCCCCGGCGAGTGCAAAGCAGATAAACAGCGCAGAGGTCAAAGGCGTGTTCCATCGCGGAACTGTCTTGAGCTGCGCGTAGATCATCGAGGTGGTGTAGACTGTCACCAACGCCAGTGCTGCGCCGATCCATCCAAGAAGAGAGATCTGCAGGCCAAAGACCACCAGAAAAAAACCGTAGATGCCCATGACAATCAATGTTGCAACAGCCGCAATGCCTTCCCGGCTTAGCCAGCTGCTGCGCCACTGGGAAAACGCCTTGATTGCACGTTCCGGATGGCCAAGATGAAAGGTTGACGCCATCAGACCACCACCCGCTAACGCATAGGCAATCACAAAGAAGATGAAGCCAACCCAGCCGGTTGGTGCTTGTGCATCAATGCCAAGCCACACCAAAAGCCCAAAGCCAAGACCAGACAAGGTGGTGAACAAGATAATGGATCGTGCTGGATGCATCAGAGCCTCTCCAGTGTTTTGTCAAGCCAGCCAAGGAATCCTTTGGGCTCTTCGGCAACGGGCGCCAGGAAAGGCGCAAGAATGTCGATCTCTTCGATTTCATCCTTTGGACGTGGTGGCAGGTATTTGTTGACAGGCTTGGTGCCCTGTTCAGGCATCAGATCCATCCCGCCACGTTCCGCCACCAGTTTGCTTACGGCGCTGTCAGGATCGCCGAGATCTCCGAAGTGACGAGCACCGGCCGGGCAGGTGCGAACGCAAGCTGGCTGCCGGTCTTCTTCGGGCAGGTTTTCGTTATAGATCCGGTCAACGCACAGGGTGCATTTTTTCATCACCCCCTCAGCTTGATCCATCTCGCGCGCGCCGTAAGGACAAGCCCAGGCACATAGGCCGCATCCGATGCAATCACTCTCATTGACCAGAACAATTCCGTCTTCGACACGCTTGTAGCTGGCGCCGGTTGGGCAGACGGTTACGCAGGGCGCGTCCTCGCAGTGCAGGCAAGATTTGGGAAAGTGGATCAATTGGGCAGCCGAGCCACGTTCGGGTTGAATTTCATAGGAATGAACCCGGTTCAGAAAGGTGCCCTTTGGCGCGGCCCCGTAGGGATCCTGATCGCTTAGCGGGGCGCCGTAATTTTCTGTGTTCCAGCCTTTGCAGGACACCACGCAGGCATGGCAACCCACACAGGTGTCCAGATCGATGACCAGGCCAAGCTTTTTCTCGGTAGAGGTGGGAAGCGTTGTCACGATTGAGCCTCTTGCTGAGGGAATTTGAAAAAATTCCGCGCCAAAATGTATGAATTCCGGGCAGGACTATTGGTGGTGCACGGCGAAACGGGACAACCGTTTGGCCGTCTGGGGCGCGTTCTCGTTTCAGACATCCCCCTCATGTCTTGGAGCTCCAGGTCAAATTGTCGGGTCCCTGACCAACGGGGGATTTGATTGGGTCAAACCCAGGCTGCGCTTCTGTTGGGGGCCCGGTCTTTTCGATTTTTACCCGAAGGTCAAACCATGCGGCCTGACCGGTGATCGGATCAGAGTTCGACCACCGCAATCCATCGCCTTTGGGGGGTAAAAGTTCGTGGATCAAATGGTTCAGCAGAAAACCCTTGGTCGCCTCTGGTGCGTCTGTGTCCAACGCCCAGGCACCTTTGCGTTTTCCGATCGCGTTCCAGGTCCACACGGTGTTTTCGTTCAGCGCCGCCATATGTGCGACAGGCACGATGATTTCACCATGGGTTGAACTTACCTTAGCCCAATCACCCTCGGCAAAGCCGTTTGCTTCCCAAATCTTGGTGGGCACATATAGCGGATTGCGCCCGTGGATCTGGCGAAGCCAGGCGTTTTGGCTGCCCCAGCTGTGGTACATTGCCATCGGTCGCTGTGTCAGGGCATGGACTGGGTAGGCGTCCAGATCTACATGACCGTCCTCAATTGGCGGATACCAGATCGGCAAAGGATCGAGGGTCTCTTTGACACGCTGGCGAAGATGCTCCGGAGGCTGCCTGTCTCCGTGCCCTTCGGCGGCCAATTGAAACTTTCGCATCGGCTCCACATAAAGCTGGAACAGATAGGGTTGCGGAGCATCATAAAGCCCCATGCCTACGGCCCAATCCTGGTAAGCTGTATTCCAGGGCTTGTAGTACAGCGCTTCGTCCGGAATATGCGAGATGCTGAACCCACCGTTTTCGATATAACGGTTCAGCTGATCGGTATTGACGTCACCCCGGCCTATTGCTGTTCCATCAGCGTCACGCCACCCAGCCAGCGGGCCAATTCCCGGCTTGCGCTGATGGTTGACGATATAATCGGCATAGTCGGCGTATTTCTGCGTTCCGTCCTCGTTTACGAAACCAGGCAAATCCAGCCGCGCGCCCAGATCGCATAGTACTGATTGAAAGCCACGCACGTTCCGGTCCGGGGCAACCACAGGCCAGCGAATGGCATCTGCTGCGGCATCCGCCTCGCAGATCGGGCGATCCAGCAAGGAAATGCAATCATGGCGCTCCAGATAGGTCGTGTCAGGCAAAACAAGATCGGCATAGGCAACCATCTCTGATGAGTAGGCATCAGAATAGATGATCCGAGGAATGACATAGTCGCCGTTTTCATCGGTGTCTGTCAGCATGTCCATGACACCGCGAGTGTTCATGGATGAATTCCAAGACATGTTCGCCATGTATAGAAACAGCGTGTCGATCTTGTAGGGATCACCTGCGTGGGCGTTTGAGATCACCATGTGCATCAGCCCGTGCGCGGACATCGGGTTTTCCCATGTAAACGCCTTGTCGATGCGCCGTGCGCTGCCGTCGGCTTCGACCAAAAGGTCGTCAGGACCATGGACAAAGCCAAGATGCGGGCCGTCAAGCGGTTTTCCACATGTCACCTTGCCGTGGGGTTTGGGGTGCGCAGACTGCGGCTTGGGGTAGGGCGGTTTGAACCGGAACCCACCTGGAACTTCAACAGTGCCAAGCAAGATTTGCAGGACATGCAGCGCCCGGCAGGTCTGGAATCCGTTCGAATGTGCCGAAACGCCCCGCATCGAGTGGAAGCTGACTGGTCGTCCTATCATTTTCTCGTGGCGCTCGCCACGGAAGTCGGTCCAGGGCTGATCCAGTTCAAACGCTTCGTCAAAGGCAACGCGGGCAATTTCAGATGCGATCTGACGGATTTTTTCAGCCGGAATACCGCAGCGTTCGGCAACGGCTTCGGGTGCATAGGCCGGGTCAAGGTAGCGCTGGGCCATCAGGTGCATGACCGTGTGATGGGTCACGCCATCAGCGTCATGGGTTGCTGTCAAGCTGGGTCGTACACCGGGCGCATCAAAGGCGGTCAACTTGCCTGTTGCACGATCCACGACAAGCGGTTTGCCATCGCTGTCCCGAAGGAACAGCCCCTTTTCCGGACCTTCCGCTGCATTGACCAGGACCGGTGCGTTGGTGTAGCGGGCCAGATAGTCCAGATCGATCTTGCCAGCCTTCATCAACTCGTGAACCAAGGCGAGGATGAACAAGCCGTCGGTACCCGGAGTGATGCCGACCCAGTCGTCCGCAACAGCGTTGTATCCGGTGCGGATCGGATTTACCCCGATAACGCGCGCCCCGCGTGCCTTGATTTTGCCGATTCCCATCTTGATCGGGTTGCTGTCGTGATCCTCGGCGACGCCAAAAAGCATGAACAGCTTGGTATGATCCCAATCCGGCTGACCGAATTCCCAAAAGGCGCCACCCATGGTGTAGATTCCGGCCGTCGCCATGTTGACCGAACAGAATCCACCATGTGCCGCATAGTTTGGCGTGCCAAAATTCTGCGCCCAAAAACTCGTGAAACTTTGGCTTTGGTCGCGGCCTGTAAAAAACGCGAGCTTTTCGGGGCCGGTTTCTCGCAGAGGCTTCATCCAGCCTGTCGCGATCTCAAGCGCTTCTTCCCAAGAGATCTCTTCGAACTCACCTGATCCGCGCGGTCCAACGCGCTTCAAAGGAGAGCGCAGCCGCGACGGAGCATTATGTTGCATGATGCCGGCACTGCCCTTGGCGCACAAGACGCCACGGTTCACCGGGTGATCCTTGTTGCCTTCGATATAGGCGACCTTGCCGTTCTTCATATGTACGTTGATGCCGCAGCGGCACGCACACATGTAACAGGTCGTTTTTCGGACTTCGTCCGAAACAGGCGGAGACAGGTTCAAGTCGGGTTGCTGGATGGACATCTTGCTCCCTTGGTGGATGCGTTTACGTTATGAGAGTGAGGCCTCCCATGATGAAAACCGCCAGAAAGGCGGTCTCGGTGACGAGTAAGCCAATGGCGGGTAGTCCGACCCGCAGCACTTGCTTCAAATTGGTCTTCATTCCGACAGCAGCCACGGCGATCAGAAGCAACCAACGTGAGAGTTCCGCAAGCAGTGTTGCAAGAGTCTCAGGGATCAGATGCAAACTGTTCACCGTTGCGAGGATCAGAAACGCAACCACAAACCCCGGAAGGATTGGCGGCCGCGTACCGTCGGTATCGGCATTGTGAAGCTGCCTGATGACAAGCGATGCGATCAGAACGACCGGCGCGAGCAAAGAGACGCGAATAAGTTTCACCAGCGTGGCAGTTTCACCGGAAACGTCAGAGATTGAAAAGCCTGCGCCAACCACCTGGGCAACGTCGTGAATGGTGCCGCCAAGTATATACCCGGCATCCAGATCGTTGACGGCAAGCACGTCTGTGACGATGGGATACAAGATCATCGCCAGCGTGGACAGGACTGTCACGCCTATCACTGTAAAGATAAGCCGTTCTTCGCTGCGTTCATCTGATGGCAGAATGGCACCCAGTGCCATGGCAGCCGAAGCCCCGCAGATGGCAACGGATCCCGCTGTCAAAAGACCAAACCGCCAGCCGTGTCCAAAGAGCCGCACCACGGCCAAGCCGAAACCAATCGTCAGCGCAACGCCGGCGACGATAAGCGCGATACGACCCGCACCAAGAGCCAGGATCAGCTCAAAGCTGATGCGCGCGCCCAACAGGGCAACGCCAACGCGCAGCAAGGTGCGCGCGGAAAAAGCGATGCCCTGTACCGCCCGGCCTTCTTCGCTCAGAAAGCTGACCGCAATCCCCAAAAGCAGAGCCATCAGCATTGCCGGCCCGCCGTAGTGGTCAGACAGGAAAGCCGCGCTGATTGCCACGATGACAGCAATGACGACACCGGGAAACAAGGTCTCGGTTTGGTGGCGCAAGGCGCTTCCGCTGATTTTTGGAAAAGCAAACATTTGTGAATTAGGTCTTTCTGAGCATCACAAAAGGCTGGCGAGAGCGGGCGGAACGATTGTGTCGGTTGGCGGGGGTCATTTGATAAATGGTTGCGCTTACATGCACCAAAATTTACCGATCTTCAACCGGTACCCATGGTCGCAGGTCTGGGCCGTTATACAGCGTCAAGGGTCGGATCAGGATGTTCTGTCGCTGTTGTTCTACACACTGAACGATCCAGCCGGGCATGCGTCCGATCGCAAAGATCGGTACGTAAAGGTCCATGGTTATCCCGTGAAGCTGGTAAATCACGCCGGAATAGAAATCGACGTTCACATTCAATCCGTGGCGCGCATAGGGCTTCATTGCTTCAACAACGCCTTGCAGGATTTCATACCACTCGGGCGCACCCATTTCTTCGCCAAGTTGGCGAACGCCTTCGCGCATGTGTCGGGCACGAGGGTCTTCGGCGCGGTAGACACGGTGGCCGAACCCGGTGACAGCTTCGCGTGCCTGTCGTTTGGATTTTACGTAGGCGGCCGCGTTTTCCGGAGTTCCGATGTCGGTGACCATTTTCATGACATCTTCCGCGGCACCCCCGTGGGCTGGCCCTGCCAGCGTCGACAATGCGGTGACGATTGCGCCATGCAGGTTGGCTTCGGTGCCCACGGTGACGCGCGCGGCAAAGCTTGAAGCATTGGCGCCGTGTTCGGCATGCAGGATCAGATCGATATCTGCCAGGCGCGCTGCGTCCTGCGAGGGCTTTTCTCCTTTGAGCATCCACAGCCAGTTGGCGGCATGGCTCAGATCTGGATCTGCTGCAACTGGCTCGCGTCCGTTGCGGATTGCTTCATGGGCGGCAATGATCATCGGCACCTGGGCTGTCAGCCGAAGACCGTTGGCGATAAAGGCCTCTTCGCCTGTTTCCTGGCTTTGTGGTTCCAGAGCTGCAAGAGCGGATACTGCAGTGCGCAGCACGTCCATGGGATGACCATCCTTGCATGCTGCGATGATGGCGTAAATTTCATCTGGCAAAGACCGCCCCGACTTGAGGGCCCGATCAAAGACGGCCAGTTGATCGGTGCTGGGCAACTCCCCGTGGATCAGCAGATAGCAAACTTCTTCAAACGTGGATTTGGTTGCAAGGTCATCGATAGAATAGCCCCGATAAAGCAATTCCCCTTTGCTGCCATCGATATGGCTGACTCCAGATCGCTCGAAGTAAATACCCTTTAGTCCTCGGTTGATCTTGACGCTATCTGACATTGATGTCTCCTTTAGCCATCTTTGGGGAGGGCAAAATGCCGCTGATTGACGACATTCGTGCAAAGGCCAAAACACGTGTGGCCAGAGTTGTGTTTCCGGAAATGGATGATCCGCGGGTTAAGGAAGCTGCGTCCCTCATTGAGGCCGATGGATTGGCACAAGCCATGGCACTGTCCGATCTAACAGAGGCGCAGATCGCAGCTCTTGTTGCGGCCCGTGGCATGAAAGAAACCGTGGCCCGGCGCATGTTGGCCAAACCCATGATCCGCGCTGCGGCAATGGTTGGAGCTGGCGAAGCGGACGCCATGGTTGCGGGCGTGGACACGCCAACTCGGAAGGTGATTGAAGCAGCGGGCCTCGGTATCGGGCTGGCAGAGGGGGTGTCCTTGCCGTCCTCGCTCTTTTTGATGAGCTTCCCTGATGGGCGCGATCTGATCTTCGCCGACTGTGCCCTAAACATCGCGCCTGATGCAGAGGGTTTGGCGGCAATTGCCATTGCCTCGGCCCAATCAGCGCGGGCTTTGCTGGGTGATGCTCGTGTTGCAATGCTGTCGTTCTCGACGGGAACATCAGGGATTGGCGCAAGTGTGGATTTGGTGCGTGAGGCGGCCGAAATCGCAGGCTTTCCCGGCCCGGTCCAAGCGGATGCGGCTTTGAATGCGCAGATTGCCGCGCGCAAGGGAATTGAAAGCGATGACGCCAACGTATTGGTCTTTCCGTCTTTGGATGCTGGAAACATAGCCTACAAGCTATGCCAAGAGCTGGCTGGCGCTCAGGCGCTGGGCCCGGTTCTGCAAGGGTTTTGCAAACCGGTCTGTGATCTGAGTCGCGGTGCCAGCGTTGATGATATTGTCGCTGCCACCGCAGTTGCGCTTGCGCTTGGATAGGAGGCCGGTCTTTTGGGGTTCAGCTCCGCTTCCCACGACCAGGAACGGTTTTGAAAGGCCGGCCCGCTGCGATCAAACGAGCTGTTCGCGCATGTCCGCCGCGTTTATGCCCGCCACTGCGACCGGCTTTTTCATCGCGTCCCTGCGGAAAGGCTCACCCAGCTCTTGGTTGATCATTGCTTCAATCAACGTGGTTTTTCCAGCTGCCTGATCCTTCAGGGCCTGATCCAGCGCGTCTGTCAGATCTTCCATGGTGCGTGCAACCACACCCTTCAGTCCGCAGGCCTTGGCAATGCCTGCATAGCTGACTTGCTCATCCAGTTCGGTACCGACAAAATTGTCGTCAAACCAAAGTGTCGAGTTCCGCTTTTCGGCACCCCACTGGTAATTGCGGAATACGATCTGGGTGATCGCTGGCCATTCACCACGACCGATCGCTGTAAGTTCGTTGACTGCGATGCCAAAGGCGCCATCTCCGGCAAAACCAACAACCGGAGTTTCAGGACATCCAATTTTTGCTCCAACAATTGCGGGCAGACCGTAGCCGCACGGGCCGAAAAGCCCCGGTGCCAGGTACTTGCGACCTTCTTCAAACGAAGGATAGGCGTTGCCGATCGCACAGTTGTTGCCAATATCAGAGCTGATGATCGCCTCTTTTGGCAGGGCGCTCTGGATGGCCCGCCAAGCCATGCGCGGTGACATCCAGTCTGGCTTGTCGGCGCGGGCGCGTTGGTTCCAGGTTGTGCCTGGATCGTCGTCTTCGTGATCCATTGATGACAATTGTTGCGCCCAGCGCGACTTGGTCTCGGCGATCTTTGCCTTGCGTTCGGCGCGGCCCGCATCGCCCGCATCATCTGACAGTTGGCCAAGGATCCCAAGCGCAACTTTCGCCGCGTCGCCGACAATTCCAACCTCTACGTTCTTGGTCAAACCGATTCGGTCCGGATTGATGTCGACCTGAATGATCTTTGCGTTCGCGGGCCAGTAGTCAATGCCATATCCCGGCAGAGTCGAGAACGGGTTCAGACGGGTTCCGAGGCACAGCACCACGTCGGCTTCCTTGATCAGGTCCATACCGGCCTTGGATCCATTGTAGCCAAGTGGCCCTGCAAACAGCGGGTGGGAGCCTGGGAATGCGTCGTTGTGCTGATATCCAACGCAGACCGGTGCATCCAGCCGCTCGGCCAGAGATTTGGACGCCTCGATACCGCCATTGGACAGAACAACCCCGGCGCCGTTCAGGATAACGGGACGCTCTGCCTTGGACATCAGATCCGCGGCCTGCGATAGCGCGTTTTCGCCGCCCGAGGGACGCTCAAACTCGACGATGGCAGGCAGGACTATGTCGACGACTTGGGTCCACATGTCCCGGGGGATGTTCAGCTGTGCAGGCGCAGAGGCCCGTTTCGCCTGCATGATCACGCGGTTGAGAACTTCGCATACACGGGTCGGGTCGCGGACTTCTTCCTGATAGGCGACCATGTCTTCGAACAGCTTCATCTGCTCGACTTCCTGAAAGCCGCCTTGGCCAATGGTCTTGTTTGCGGCTTGTGGTGTGACCAGAAGCAAAGGTGTGTGATTCCAGTAGGCTGTCTTTACTGCGGTCACGAAGTTGGTGATGCCGGGACCGTTCTGGGCGATCATCATCGACATCTTGCCCGTGGCACGCGTGTAGCCATCGGCCATCATTCCGGCGCTGCCTTCATGTGCGCAGTCCCAAAAGGTAATGCCGGCCTGCGGGAACAGATCAGAGATGGGCATCATTGCCGATCCAATAATGCCAAAGGCATGCTGGATGCCATGCATCTGTAGTGTTTTCACGAAGGCTTCTTCGGTGGTCATTTTCATGGACGAAACTCCAGTGACTGCGGGGCACAAATGAAAACCGGCAAGGTTTGCCGGTGCGTTGGCGTTAACGTATGCGGCGGGGAAATTTGCGGATAGGGCCAGTTACAGTAGCACTTTAGGACCAGATTGAAGGTTCATGCTTGGCGGGCGCGCAAATCGGCGATCAGATGCGCAACCTGTTTGCCCCAACTGTCCCAGTTCAAACGGGTCTCGAACTCGGCTCGTGTGGTCTGTCGTAGGCGGACATAGCCATCGGGATCGGCGACCAACCTTTCAATGTGGTCGGCAAAGTCAGACGGTCCTGATCCATTGGTCAAAGCAAACCCGTTGATCCCGTCTCGTATCGGAATACCCCCCACACGCAGGCAAAGCGACGGGACCCCGTAGGCGGAGGCTTCGCAGAAAGCAAAGCCATAACTTTCATGGGATGGCATGACCATGACATGCGCTGTGTCAAAGACCTGCTCAAAGATTTTCATGTCGCTCGCACGGGTCTTGTCGAGAGAGGGATGCACCACCACCTGCGCGCTTCTGTGGAACGCAGGCGGAGTACAGCCAATGACAGTCAAACGCGCATCAATCCCGCGATCTCGTAATGTTGTCATGGTCTCGAATGCGACCGGGCCACCCTTTGCAAACCAATCCCGCCCAACCACCAAAAGGTTCAACGGGTGATCGCGCCCAATCGGGCTGGGTTGTCCTGGTCTTGGCCAGGTGTCAATGCCCGCCCCCCAGGGAATCACGCGACAGGTATCCGGCCTTAGGCCATATGTCTCAAGGCACAGGTTATGCAGCCATTCCGATGGCCATAACAGCAGGTCCATTGACGTCAGGGCCCGGCGTTCGTTCGTGGCAACCCAGGCATCAAGCTTTCGCGAAGCCGACCAGTACGAGCCAAAGACCTGGCCGATCTCGGACTGTCGATATGTGGTTTGGGTCGCATCTGATGTAAACACGCGCAAAACCTTTGGCCCGGTTTTCACACGGGACATGGATTGCAAGCTGTAGGCGCAAAACACCGCGTCATATTGATCCTTAGCAATCTCGCGTGTGACGCCACGCGCAATCATGGGTGCCAAGGCATAGTGCAGGCGCCACCGTGCTCTGAGTTGCACTGCCTCCGGCAGAATCGCCATCAATCTTCGCACCGGTTCGGCCAGATACCAGGACGCATCAATGAGCGTGACATCCCCGACGTGGCACTGAAGCGCTTTGAACATGCGTGTGTTGCCGCCAGAGTATGTCGATGGCACCAGCGGCGACTGATCGCAGAGATAGGCGATTTTCAAACGATCCAATCGATGCGCGTCCATGCTGGTTGGTCGAAATCCTACTGTGCTGATGCCATGCGGATTTGGCAACAAGAGGACGAAAAAACGTCTGACCGGATCGCAAAGGCGGCATGCGCACAGTCGTCACGCCATTTTCTGTGTGAGACATCTGCCCGGTGCCCTTGTCCTGGCGCGCCGCTGTTCAGACCGGGTGGCACTGTGGGCAAACAGTCAGATCGCACGCTCTGGCAGATCTACGCGTTAACTGACGGGCTCTTTGCTCCGCCTGGCTGCATTTGCAAAGGCTATGCCAAATATCTGCTCGGCATGGCGCGCGACATAGATCTTGAACCATGGTGTGTATGTCTCTGGCGCCCGGTCAATCAGCCGGGCCAAATCGCCGGAATGCACCCAACTGGTTTTCATCACTTCATCGGGATTGGGGGCGAAATGCTGTGAGCGGTCCATTTCGGCCACAAAAATATCGACGACCTCGTGCTCTATCATGTCATCGCCAACGGCAGCCCGGTATTCCACGCGGTCGCGATGCACGAGGTCCAACCCGGCGATGCCCAGCTCTTCGTACAGACGACGTTCTGCAGCGACAGCGCTGGCCTCATCCCAATGTGGGTGCGTACAACACGTGTTCGCCCATAGGCCCGGAGTGTGGTATTTGCACATCGCTCGCTGCTGCAACAACACGAACTCACCTGACGTGACAAACACCGAGATGGCTTTGTGGCGCAAACCGCGCCGGTGGACCTCCAGCTTTTCCACCGGCTGCAAGGCACCGCCGACCCATGCTGGGATCATCGCCGTCATACCGAGGCCTCTGGGATCAAACGTGTCAGGTGGGCGATGTTCTTGACCATGATTTTCAGATGCGCCATCGGCCGGGCCCGGACCAGCTCTTTGTTCATATAAGCTTCGAAAGTCAGGCGCTGTACATCCACGTCGTGACAGAGCGAGACAAACCGTTCGCGCCGCTCGTCAGATCGATAATAGGCATTTTGCATCGCGCCAAGAACCTTGAAGACAGTCTTGTGTTTGCCCATGAACATCTTGCGAGCCAAGGTCAAATCCTTGATCCGGCCAGAGGCCAGGGTCTTGAGACAGGCTTTGGCCGCAACTTCACCCCCGTACATGGCATAGTAAATCCCTTCGCCGGATGAGGGCGCAACAACACCTGCCGCATCCCCGGCAAGCACAACATCCTTGCCGTTGTCCCACCGTTGTAAGGGTTTCAAAGGGATCGGCGCACCCTCTTTTCGAATGGTCTTGCAACCTTCAAGTCCGGCCTGCTTGCGCAACTCTGTGGTGGCGGCCTTCAAATCCACGCCTTTGACCTGGCTGCCCATGCCGACACTGGCCTGTGCGCCATGTGGAAAGACCCAGCCATAGAAATCCGGGCTGATCGTGCCGTCATAAACAACGTCACAACGATCCGGATCATAGCCCGATTGGTCGGGGGCTTCGATGATTTCATGATAGGCCACAACATATGGGATGCTGTCACCGCCGGGCACTTCGCCCCGCGCGACATCCGACCTGGCCCCGTCTGCGCCAATCACAAGTTTGGTGGTCAGCTTGCGCGTCTCTCCAGAGGCCTTGTCACGGTAAAACACATGGGATCCGTCAGTATCCCGGTCGATGCGCATATATGTGCCCGTATAGCGATGCGCGCCGGCATTGGCCGCCCGCACGCGCAGGAATTCGTCAAAATGTTCGCGGTCCACCATGCCGACATATCCGTTTTCAATCGGAATATCGACGTGCCGCGCAGTGGGTGAAATCATGCGCGCAGTTCCGATCTTGGCAACGATCTGACTGTCTGGAATGTTGTAATCCCTGATCAGCCGTGGCGGCACGGCACCGCCACAGGGCTTTATCCGTCCTGCGCGGTCAAGCATAGCCACCTTGCGCCCTTGCCGGGCGATGATTTCGGCAGCTGTCGCGCCCGAAGGTCCACCGCCCACCACAACCACATCATACGTCATGTTCACTCTCCCGGAACCAGCGCAGCTGACGACACAGTCGCCCGACCGCGCGACAAGATGGCCAGGGCCATCAAGGCAGCGCCCACAAACAAGAGCGCCTCAAAGGTGAATACCAGGCCAAAGGCTGTGGCCTCGCTGACCAAAATCAGGCGCATGCAATCGACAAAGGCCGCTCCGACAAGCCCGCCAAATCCGGCGGCAATCGCTTGTGCAGCGCCCCAAAGGCCCATGCGGGTGCCTTCGCGGGACGATCGTCCCTCACCGGCCAATTGCATCATTGACCCGATAGCAGCGACGGCAAACATACCGTTTGAAAAACCCAGAAAAATGACCGCTGGCGTGAAAAGCCCACGCAGTCCAATTTGTCCAAGCACGGCAATGGACACCAAGGCCAGCGCTGACAACAGGCATCCGGCTACAACCCAGGTCCGCAGCGCTCCGATGCCAAGACCGCTGGCAGCGATGCCGACGGTCAGCATACCGATGAACACTCCGCCATTCTGGGCACCGGACAACGACGTCGATTCACCTGGTGTGAATCCGAAGACAAAGCCGGCATAGGGTTCTAGTATCAGTTCCTGCATGAAATAGGCGGTCATCGACAGAAAGACAAAGATCGTGAAAAGCCGTGCGGCGGGTTCGGCCCAAACCTCTTTCAGCCCGTCGAGGAATGGCATCTCGTCGCGGTCCCGTTTGGCAAAGGACGTCTTGGCCTCGATCCCGGCAACGGCGAGACAGGTCGTCGCAAAGGCTCCTCCGGTCACGATTGCAACGATCGTCAGCAAAAGCTGCGGGGTGTAGGGATCAAGAAAGGCGCCCACAGTTGCTGCGGTCAGCGCAATTCCGGCGATCATCATCAACCAGGTGATCGTTGCAGCTGCCGCCCGCCGATTGGGCGCAGTTCCGGTTGCCAAAAGGGCCAGCAAAGATGTGCCCGAGGCCCCGACCCCGAGTCCGATCAGCGCATATGCAAGAATTGAGAGGGCAAGCCCCAAAACAAAAGCGCCAGCCATCAAAACAACCCCGTAAGCGGCCAAAAGCCCCCCAACAGAAAGCGCCGCCATCCCAAGAATAATCCAGCGGGTCCGGCTGTTGCCGGTGTCGGACCGATAGCCCCAGTTGGGCCGTGTGATCTGGATGCCATAGTGGAGGGCGACCAAGAACCCCGACAACACCGCAGGCAGCGCCAGTTCAACCACCATCAACCGATTCAATGTCGAGGTTGTCAGAACAACAATCCCACCCAGCGCCATCTGGATCAGGCCCAATCGCACAATTGAAAACCAAGAGAGGGTCATCCGATGTCTCCCATTGACCTAAGAGCAAAGGCCGCCACCATCATGCCAGAGACGTAAAGCAAGACACCTGTGCCGTTGTACCAAGGAGCACGACCCTTGGGGTCGCGCAGCAGGAACTGCATTGCAATGATTTGAGCCACAAGGCATGCAAAGATCGCCGCAGCAAAAAGCGGACGGTCCCAGAGGGCCAAAAGGACGATCACGCCAATTTGTGCGCCCGCCATCACATAACAGGCCAGACGTGCTGCGCGCGCTGGGCCCAAAGTCACGGGCAAAGATCGAACGCCCGTGCTGCGGTCGCCATCCAAAGCCTTGAAGTCATTCAGTGTCATGATGCCATGTGCGCCAATGGCGTAAAGCAGCGCGATTGCGATGACCTGAACGTCTGGAAAGGCCTGTAACATCACAGCGGCTCCCGTGAACCATGGCAGACCTTCATAACACAAACCAACAACACCAGGACCCCACCACCCCGACCGCTTGAGCCGCACCGGTTCCGCGGAATATGCCCAGGCACACAGGATTGCGACGCAGGTCGCCACAAACCCCCAGGTGCCAAGAAAGCCGCCAAGAACGAAAGCCACCGCTGTCATGATCAGCGCGATGTAAAGACCCGATTTCCCAGGCAAACGGCCCGAGGGGATCGGTCTGTTCGGTTCGTTGATCGCATCGACATGCCGGTCGCACCAATCATTTGCGGCCTGGCTCATGCCACAGACAACAGGGCCCGCCAGAACGATGCCCAAAGCAATCCAGACACCGTTGCCCTGAAACTGCACACCCGAAGAGATCACTCCGCAGGCATAGGCCCACATGGGCGGGAACCACGTGATCGGGTGAACAACCTCCAGAACAGCTTTGGGCTGAAATCGGCTGCCAGACTGTAAGTCATCGGTGACACTCATGTGTCCAGTAAACTATACAATCGAAATCTAAGCAACAGCGGTAACGGTCCACCACAGATCGTCGTTGCACGTCCAAAATGATTTTGTGGGACTATTCCGACTTGTCCAAAAGCCCGAACTTGCGCAGCTTGACGTAAAGGCTTTGACGCGACAGCCCAAGCATTTCGGCGGCTGCAACCCGATTGTTGTCGGTCAGTTCGATTGCGGCTTCCACGCAAATGCGTTCGATCACATCGGTTGTGCCGGCAACGATTTCTTTCAAAGGGGCGGCACCCACAAGTTTTGAGATGTTCTGGTTGCCGCTCAAAAGGGCGGGTGTCTCTGTAGTTGTTGCGGTTTCAACCGAGCGCATGATGCGAATCACAAATCCAAAGCCACCGCCCTTGCTGTCTGCCAACATGGTGGCAGAGACATTCACCGGAAAAGATGTCCGATAGTTTGTGACAACCTTGGTGTTGTATGACCTTAGCTGGCCGGTCTTGGCGCCACCCTCGATCAGCATTTTCTGGTCAATTGTCCCACGTGACAGGAAATCCGCCAAGGGTCGGTTGATCACATCCGACGCCGATGCGGCATCGCAAAGATCAAGGAAACTGTTATTGCAATTGAGAATGACACCAAGACGGTTGGTAAACACAATCGCGTCAACACCCTCTTCGAAGAGCAACCGCAAACCACTTGTCAGCAAGTCGCCATGTTCAGCGTTGATGCGCTGCGTTTCCAGTCGGCACAGCGCATATCGTGTGCCTGCCGAGCGGATAGGTGTGGCAACGACGGTCAGGCGCTTGCGGGATTGTTTGATGGTCGCGGGCCAGTCTGGGCCCGGTTTTCCGGCAGACCCATTGATGATGGCTTCAAGGCTGACGGGCTTGTCCCGCTCTTCGAATAGGTTCAGAAAATCGCTGCCGCGCAGAACTTCTGCAGATTCGCCCAAAAGGTCAGCTGCGGCGATGTTGATATCTTCGATTGCGCCGGTCGCCAGGTTGACCAGGGTCATCGGGTCAGATGCCAAATCCAACACCGCCCGATAGCGCGTTTCAAAATCACGCGATGATTCGTAATCGGCCTCAAGCGCCAACTGCGCAGTGACAAGGTCCTGCTGTGCGGCCGCAATTGCCGTCATATCACGGCCAACAAACATGACGTGATCGCGGTCTTTGTCGCACAAGATGGAATAACGCACTGGAAAACCCCAGTCCGAGCCGTCCTTGTGATTAAGCTCTGCCGTGCGGGTTTTTGGAGACTCCGCCTGTGCCAAGTCAGCCAGATGCAAGTCGACTTTCTGTACTGACTCTTCTTCAAGCACGTCGCGAATGTTCAAACCAACCCATTGGTTGTGCTCTGGCAAGGCGGTGCTGCTTGGGCTGACAAACGCATTGTTGATCACACCAGCGTTGTCCGTTTGAAGTATGATATCTGCGGAAACGAACAGGGCCTCTGCAACCAAATGTGTGGGCACTCCGTCCACATGTCCATTGACCAAATGAGGTTTATCCCTCGTCATTGTTCTTCTGTTCCCCAAGTCCTGCAAAACGCTTGTAGGAAGGCCTATGAAACCTCCGTGACACCTTCCAACGGGATTGGCAAGCCACAAACCTCAATCGCTTTTTCGACCTCTGAGGTTACGAAATCAACGCCCGTTCTAAATTTCACGTCATCCACCACATTCAGGATGTTTCCACCCAATACAACGGGAATGGATGTTTCTCTTTCCTTCAGTATTTGCACAATTGTTTTTACTGATTTCAGGCTGGATCGCGATGCGGCAGAGATGCCAATCATCGAAAAATGATCGTTTGTGACAGTTCTGTCTAATTCGCTGGCATCTTGGCCGATGGCCATATGCACCCACAGCCCCTTTCGGCGCAGCTGATCGGCCGCAACAAAAGCGCCCATCGTATGCTGTTCTTCCTTTGGCACGATCAAAAGAGCATTAAACCCCAACGGGATTGTCGTCGGTACAGTGGCGCTGCGACCGCCAAGTGCGCGGGCCAGCTCTTGCATGCGTGACGCGCCGATCGTCACTTCGACAAAGGACAGCTCGTCTCGAACCCATTGTTCGCCGATCCGACGAGCTGCCGCAGGGATGATGCGGTCTACGATCTCTTCGTCTGACAGGCCGGCCTGACGCAAATGCCCCAACACTTCAACGCGGTGCCGGGCATCCTCAAGGGTGAACGCGTGACAAAACGCACCGATCAGTTGGGCATTGTCAAATGTCTGGGGATCTTTCGCGGAAAATTCCGCCAACGCACGCAGCGCAAGCTCAACATAGTTTGAAGAATTCGGACCCTGTCCCGGCCCCGGGCCGAGCTTCCGCGTCACGTCCATTCTCTCCTCCCTGTCGGCAAAAACCGACTCGGTGAACCTTTATCATGCGCCGCATCTAAGTGCATGTCAATTTTACCTGACAAAGGTTCAGGCGAAACCGTTTCAAGACATTGAAAAAAAGTATGAAAAACATAAAGTTTCTGAGTTTCTCGCCAGTGTAAACCTCGAAAATCGACGTGTGTAAGTTTAGATTGACACATTGTGAGCGATGCCACTACGCTGAAATCCAAACCTAGGGAGTGAACGGATGCCGCAGCGCACGGCGCAATCCAGAAAGCCACCACGCCTGTACACGCCCCAGCAAAGGCGGCGCAGGGACGAAAGTGTCTGGACATTGGTCCAGGGCATTTTGGCGCCCGCACAGTTCCTTGTCTTTATCATCTCACTCGCGCTTGTTGTCAGGTTCTTGTGGACGGGTGACGGCTATGTCATTGCGACGGCCTCGATCCTTATCAAGACTGCGTTTCTTTACTTGATAATGGTGACGGGCGCGATCTGGGAAAAAGTGGTGTTTGGCCAATATCTGTTCGCGCCGGCCTTCTTTTGGGAAGACGTGTTCAGCTTTTTGGTGATTGCCCTGCATACAGCCTATGTCTGGGCCTTGTTTGCCGGATCGCTTGGCCCGACTGAGTTGATGGTCCTCGCGTTGGCTGCCTACCTGGCTTACGTCATAAACGCAGGTCAGTTTCTTTTGAAATTGCGAGCTGCGCGTTTGCAGCAGGCTGCGCAATCATGAACCGCGAAACGCCGATATCAACCGGGTGTCTGAACGCCCCCGTGTTGAAGCAACGCGGCCAGCACGAGGTGTTCTGCGGCCTCACGGGAATCATCTGGTTACACAGAAAAATGCAGGACGCCTTCTTTCTGGTTGTCGGATCACGCACCTGCGCCCACCTTCTGCAATCTGCAGCCGGAGTGATGATTTTCGCTGAACCGCGCTTTGCGACGGCCATACTCGAAGAAAAAGACCTTGCCGGGTTGGCCGATGCCCAGGATGAGCTTGACGCACAGGTCTCTCAACTGCTGCAGCGACGTCCTGACATCCGGCAACTCTTTCTTGTTGGATCCTGCCCGTCCGAGGTGATCAAGCTTGATCTGTCCCGCGCAGCCGAACGTCTGTCAGAGGTGCATGCCCCGAATGTGCGGGTCTACAGCTATTCCGGCTCTGGCATCGAAACAACCTTTACCCAGGGCGAAGACGCCTGCCTGGCGGCCATGGTGCCAACCCTTCCGCCCTCAGAGGCGCACCAGCTTTTGCTGGTAGGGGCGTTGCCCGATGTGGTCGAAGATCAGCTTACCGGCATGATCGAGGCCATGGGCATCAAGGTGGCCTGCCTGCCTGCGCGCCGGTCCGGTGACATGCCAACGATCGGGTCCCAGACGCGGCTTGCGGTGGCACAGCCCTTTCTTGGCGACACGGTCAGCGCTTTGACCGGGCGGGGGGCTGGTCTGATCCCCGCGCCGTTCCCCTTTGGTGAGCAGGGCACAACGGCTTGGTTGCGGGCGATCGCCGATGCTTTTGATGTGACTGACGAAACCTTTGATGCGATCACCGCTGCCCCGCGCGCCCGTGCCCGCAAGGCGCTGGACAAGGTTAGCGAAACACTGCGGGGCAAATCGATCTTCTTTTTCCCTGACAGCCAGCTTGAGGTGCCCCTCGCACGGTTTCTGACCACAGAGTGCGGTATGATCCCCGTCGAGGTAGGAACACCCTATCTTCATCGTGGGCTTGTGGGTCCGGATTTGGCCCTGATTCCCGAAGGACCCCTGATCTCTGAGGGGCAGGATGTCGAAAAACAGCTTGATCGGTGCCGGGCGGCCCGGCCAGATCTGACTGTATGCGGTCTTGGCCTCGCCAACCCGCTCGAAGCGGATGGCCTGGCCACCAAGTGGTCGATCGAACTGGTCTTCTCTCCTGTTCATGGATATGAGCAGGCCGCCGATTTGGCCGGTCTCTTTGCCCGCCCCTTCCTGCGCAAGGCGGCGTTGCAGCTATGAAGTTGAGCATCTGGACATACGAGGGGCCACCTCATGTCGGCGCGATGCGCGTCGCCACCGGCATGACGGGTCTTCACTATGTTCTGCACGCGCCGCAGGGCGACACCTATGCCGATCTTCTGTTCACCATGATTGAGCGTCGCAACCACCGACCACCGGTGACATACACCACGTTTCAGGCGCGTGACTTGGGCGCAGACACCGCCAATCTTTTCAAAGAGGCCTGTCACGAAGCCTATGCCCGGTTCAAACCCGAAGCCTTGATTGTTGGTGCGTCCTGCACCGCCGAGTTGATCCAGGATGATCCGGGCGGTCTGGCGGAAAGCATGGGTCTGCCCGTGCCGGTCATTCCACTGGAATTGCCGTCTTATCAGCGCAAGGAGAACTTTGGAGCCTCCGAAACATTTTTCCAACTGACGCGCCGTTTGGCGCGCGACATGAACAAAACACCCGAGGTCAGCTGCAATGTCCTTGGCCCGACAGGTCTTGGATATCGTCACCGCGACGATGTCACTGAAATCGTCGGTTTGATAGAAGCGATGGGCATCACGGTGAACCTTGTGGCCCCGATGGGGGCCTCTCCGACCGATCTCACAAGGCTTGGGCAGGCACATTTCAACGTGATGCTTTACCCAGAAATTGCAGAAGAGACCTGCCGTTGGCTCGACCGCAACCACGATCAACCCTACACAAAGACGGTTCCGATTGGTGTCGGCGCGACCCGCGATTTCATTGCTGAGGTCGAAGCCCTGAGTGGCATGAAAGCAGCAGATCCCGGTGACCGGCTTCGCCTGCCCTGGTATGCGGCTTCGGTCGACAGCACCTATCTGACGGGCAAGCGCGTGTTCCTGTTCGGTGATGCGACCCATGTAAAGGCAGCGGCCCGCATCGCAAAAGACGAGATGGCATTCGAGGTTGTCGGTCTGGGCTGTTACAACCGTGAGTTCGCTCGCGACATCCGCAGGCTTGCAAAAGACTATGGCGTGGCGCCTCTGATCACAGAGGATTACCTGGAGGTTGAAGCGGCCATCAAGGCAGCTCAGCCAGAGATGATCCTGGGCACCCAGATGGAACGGCACATTGGCAAACGGCTTGGCATCCCCTGTGCGGTGATCTCGGCGCCGGTCCACGTGCAGGACTACCCGGCACGCTATTCCCCGCAGATGGGCTGGGAAGGGGCCAACGTCATCTTTGACACCTGGGTTCACCCGCTTGTCATGGGACTGGAAGAGCACCTGTTGCACATGTTCCGCGAGGATTTTGAGTTCCACGATGCGGCCGGCCCTTCCCATCATGGAGGTCACGCCCCACGGGGTGTGGACGAGCCGCAGGTTGTCATCCCTGACCCTGTCGCCGATGGCAATATCATCTGGTTGGCCGACGCTGAAAAAGAACTGCGAAAAGTTCCGTTCTTCGTGCGGGGCAAGGCGCGCAAAAACACCGAGGCCTTTGCCGTGCAGCAGGGCCTGACCTCAATTTCGGTCGATACACTCTATGAAGCCAAGGCCCATTATGCCCGGTAGTGATGGCGCATATCATGTGGTGATCGTCACGCTTGACGCCCACGCAGCCAGCGCAACTGCGCAGGTCGAACAGGCTTTGCAGTCTGTCGTGCCTGGCCTTGCGGTCCATGTTCACGCCGCAGCCGAATGGGCCGAGACTCCCGAGGCGCTGACCCGGGCACAGGCGGATGTTGCCCGCGGTGACATTATACTCGTCAATCTCTTGTTTCTTGAAGAACACGTGAAAGCCATTTTGCCCGCTCTTCAGGCGCGGCGGGACCATTGTGATGCCATGGTCTGCACGATCGCTGCCTCAGAGATTGTAAAACTGACCAAAATGGGTGCGCTGGACATGGCCAAACCGGCCTCTGGTGCGCTGAAATTGATCCGGAAATTGCGCGGGTCGTCCAAGCCCTCGGTCGAGAGTGGCGAAAAGAAAATGGCCATGCTGCGCAGGCTGCCAAGGATTTTGAAATTCATCCCCGGCAAAAGTCAGGACCTGCGCGCATGGTTCATGTGCATGCAGTACTGGCTGGGCAGCTCCGGAGAGAACATAGACGCGATGATCCGGTTTCTGGTCTCGCGGTATGCAAGTGATCCGGCACTGCATCAGATCAAGGCGCCTGACCCGATCGAATACACGGACGTCGGTCTGTATCATCCGGATTTGCCGACGCGTATCACCACGCAGTTGGATGCTTTGCCTTTCAACAAGAACGCGGGCACGGTCGGTGTTTTGCTGATGCGGTCTTACATTCTGTCGCGGGACGCTGCTCACTACGATGCAGTGATCCGGGCGCTTGAATCCAAGGGCCTGAATGTCGTGGCGGCCTTTGCCTCTGGCCTCGACAGCCGCCCGGCCATCGACGCCTACTTCAAAGGCCGAGTTGACGCAGTGATTTCACTCACTGGATTTTCGCTGGTTGGCGGCCCGGCATACAACGACAGCGACGCCGCGCAGGCCATTCTGGCTGATCTTGATGTGCCTTACATCGCGGCGCATCCGCTTGAGTTTCAGACGATTGAGCAATGGGCCGACAATGCCACTGGTCTTGGCCCGGTTGAGACAACGATGCTTGTGGCTTTGCCCGAGTTGGATGGGGCAACCAATCCAACCGTGTTTGCAGGGCGTCATGGGAACGATCAAACTGCCCGCGATATGGCGCCGATCCCGGAACGTGTTGTGGCCCTGACGGATCGTGTCCACAAACTGGCAGCGCTGCGGCGTTCGGATCGAGGTGACCGCAAGCTGGGAATTGTGCTTTTTGGGTTCCCGCCCAATGCCGGCGCCGTTGGATCTGCGGCCTACCTGGGTGTCTGGGAAAGCCTGTGGAACACTCTCAACCGTTTGAAAACCGAAGGCTACGATGTTGACGTTCCGGCATCGCTTGATGACCTGAAGGCCGCCGTTCTTGGTGGCAACGCCGAGAAATTCGGCCAAGAGGCCAATGTTCTCGCCCATGTCTCGGCTGATCGCATTGTCCAGGATGACCCGCATCTGGCAGAGGTTGAGGCGCAGTGGGGCCCGGCGCCCGGGCGTGCGCAGTCTGATGGGCGTGGGGTTTTCGTTCTTGGTGCACAATTCGGGAACGTTCTTGTTGGCGTCCAGCCTGCCTTTGGGTTCGAAGGCGACCCGATGCGCCTGCTGTTTGAGCGCGGTTTCGCCCCGACCCATGCCTTTTGTGCGTTCTACAGGTACCTGCGGACTGATTTTGGCGCTGATGTCCTGTTGCACTTTGGCATGCATGGTGCGTTGGAATTCATGCCCGGCAAACAAGCCGGCCCATCGGACGCATGTTGGCCTGATCGCCTGATCGGCGATCTGCCCAACGTCTACCTTTACGCCGCCAACAACCCGTCCGAGGCGAGCCTTGCGAAACGTCGCTCCAACGCTGTAACAGTCACTCACCTGACCCCTCCATTGGCACAGGCGGGGCTGTACAAAGGGTTGCTTGAGCTCAAGGAGAGCCTGACCCAATGGCGGGCCATGGACCCAGATGCTCCGGGTCGGGACGACTTGGCAGTTTTGATGTGCCAGCAAGCAGCGGCTGTCGATATGGACGGCACGCATCCAGACCGGCTCTGGACTCACCTGATCGAGACGGAAACTTCGCTGATCACCGATGGTCTTCATGTGGTTGGCCGACCAATCAGCGCAGAAACCTGCGAAAATTACCTTGATCTGATGCATCACGACGATGCCCAGGCCCGTGCCCACGCTGCCAGGATGCTCCGAGGCGATGGGGAAATGGAGGGGCTGATCAATGCCCTTGACGGTCGCTATATTCGCCCTGTTGCGGGGGGTGATATTATTCGCAACGCCGCGATATTGCCGACGGGTCGCAACATCCACGCTTTTGACCCGTTCCGCATGCCAACGGCATTTGCCTTGGCCGAAGGGGCCAAGCAGGCACAACTGTTGCTTGATACCCATGCCAGTCTGCCTCGTACCGTCGCCATGGTGCTGTGGGGATCGGATAACATCAAATCTGACGGTGGTCCCATTGCGCAGGCTCTGGCGCTGATTGGCGCAACTCCGCGATTTGATGAATATGGTCGGCTTTCCGGCGCTGACCTGATCCCCCTGGATCAGCTTGGGCGCCCGCGCATTGACGTGGTGATGACCCTATCGGGCATTTTCCGTGATCTGCTGCCATTGCAGGTGCGCATGCTGGCCGAAGCCGCTTTCAAAGCTGCGACCGCTGATGAACCACTGGCGCAGAATTTCATCCGGGCCCATGCCCTGGACTATGCTGAAAAGATCGGCACGGATCTTGAAACAGCGGCGTTGCGCGTCTTTTCCAACGCCGAGGGGGCTTATGGAGCAAACGTTAACCATTTGATTGACAGTGGCGCCTGGGATGGGGACGAAGACCTCGCCAATGCATATGAAAAGCGCAAGTGTTTTGCCTATGACCGCAAGGGCAAATCAAACCAACACGCAGAGCTGCTGCAAAAGGCGCTGGGCGATGTGGACCTTGCCTATCAGAACCTTGAAAGTGTCGAACTTGGCGTCACCACCGTTGACCACTACTTCGACACTCTGGGGGGCATCAGCCGTGCGGTCAAACGCGCCAAGGGCGAAGAGGCCCCAGTGTATGTCGGCGATCAAACACGTGGTGATGGCAAGGTTCGCACCCTTGGGGACCAGGTGACGCTTGAAACCCGGACCCGTTCGTTGAACCCCAAATGGTTCGAAGGTCTTTTGAAGCACGGCGCCGAAGGCGTGCACCAGATTGAGACCCAAATTACCAACACCCTTGGCTGGTCTGCCACCACCGGCAGCGTTGAGCCGTGGGTCTATCAACGCCTGTCCGAAACCTTTGTTCTGGATGACGTGATGCGCAAGCGTCTGGCGGATTTGAATCCGGCGGCCTCGGCCCGGATGGCCAACCGACTGCTTGAGGCACATGCACGGGACTACTGGCAGCCTGACGCTGAAACCCTTGAAGCCCTGCAACAAGGTGCTGATGAGCTCGAAGATCGGCTCGAAGGCATCGGAGTGGCAGCCGAATGAGCGCTGCATGTGAAAGGAGGCTCAGATGAGCCCATTGGACAAAAACCCACCCGCCCTGCGGGGGCAGGATGGCGAAGGATCGGTCCAAGTGCACCCGGACCGAAATCTAAAGATCGACGGGGCCAAGGTCTTTGCTGTCTACGGCAAGGGTGGGATTGGGAAATCCACCACGTCCTCCAACCTGTCGGTGGCCTTCTCAAAGCTGGGTCACCGCGTTTTGCAAATTGGGTGCGATCCCAAACATGACAGCACATTTACGCTGACCGGCCGTTTGGTGCCCACGGTGATCGACACTCTGAAAGAGGTGGATTTTCACCCGGAAGAGCTGCGCGCCGATGATTTCGTCTACGAAGGCTACAATGGCGTGATGTGCGTCGAGGCCGGTGGCCCACCGGCGGGTACCGGATGTGGTGGCTACGTGGTTGGACAGACCGTCAAACTGCTCAAGCAGCACCATCTTCTGGAAGATACTGATGTGGTGATATTTGACGTGCTGGGCGATGTGGTGTGCGGCGGCTTTGCCGCCCCCTTGATGCATGCCGATCGCGCGCTGATCGTCACGGCCAAT
This sequence comes from Paracoccaceae bacterium, assembly GCA_022448925.1. Classification (GTDB taxonomy): domain Bacteria; phylum Pseudomonadota; class Alphaproteobacteria; order Rhodobacterales; family Rhodobacteraceae; genus JAKVCP01. Next base: position 44,602 of record JAKVCP010000005.1, on the reverse strand, counting down.
GATTTTGACAGCATTTATGCGATGAACCGCATCATTGCCGCCGTCCAGGCCAAGTCGAAAAACTACAGTGTGCGTCTTGCTGGTTGTGTGGCCAACCGGTCACGTGAAACCGACGAGGTGGATCGGTACTGCAATGAGGTCGGCTTCAAGCGCATCGCACATCTGCCAGACCTAGATGCGATCCGTCGGTCACGGCTGAAGAAGAAGACACTTTTTGAAATGCCTGACGATGAAGACGTCGTGCAGGTTCGCAAAGAGTATATTCGACTGGCCGAAACTTTGTATGCAGGCACCGACCCACTTGCGCCTGCGCCGCTGGAAGACCGCGACATCTTTGAATTGTTGGGGTTTGACTGATGACAGACAGCTACGCAGATACACGGTCCAGGCTGGAAACCTATTTTGACCAGACTGCCGCCAAAACATGGGAGCGGCTGACGTCAGATGCGCCTGTATCGCGTATCCGGGCCACGGTGCGTGCTGGCCGGGACAAAATGCGCGAGCGGCTGCTTGCCGCCCTGCCTGACGACCTGACCGGTGCCCGTGTGCTGGATGCCGGTTGTGGTGCTGGGCCGATGTCCTGTGCGCTGGCAGACAGAGGCGCACAGGTTTTGGGGGTAGATATCTCACCAAGCCTGCTAGAGGTCGCAAAGGCGCGCACCCCGCAGCACCTTGCGCCGCTTGTTTCCTACCAATCGGGGGACATGGTTGATCTCTCTCGGGGCCGGTTCGACTTTGTTGTCGCGATGGACAGCCTGATCCACTATCGCCCCGCGGATGCCGCCAAGGCGTTGACGCAGCTCAGCTCTGTGACCGACGACAAGATCGTCTTCACCATTGCACCAAAAACGCCTCTGCTGACCATCATGCATGTGTCGGGCAAGCTGTTTCCGCGCTCTGACCGGTCCCCGGCCATCGTGCCAACATCGGTTGCGGCCTTGCAATCGGAGCTTGGCAAAGACTTGCGCAATCTTGGACGCGTGAACACCGCCTTTTACAAATCCCAAGCGATGGAGCTGCCTGCATGACGTCAGAAGAGCGTCATCCCCTGACTCAGTTCACCCTTAACATGCTGCCCTTTTCGGATGCGGCCTCAGAAGGGTTTGAGCTGCGTCAGGTCTTGCGTCTCTCGCTGTTCCAGGTCTCGGTCGGCATGGCGACAGTCATGCTTTTGGGAACGCTGAACCGGGTCATGATCGTTGAACTTGGTCTGTCGGCTTTCCTTGTGGCTTTGATGGTCGCCTTGCCTGTTTTGATCGCACCAGTACGCACCTTTTTGGGCTTTCGTTCAGACACACATCGTTCTGCCATCGGTTGGCGCCGGGTCCCATACCTTTGGTTCGGGTCGCTTTGGCAGTTTGGTGGTCTGGCCATAATGCCCTTTGCGCTGATTGTTTTGTCAGGCCGTCAGGCACTCGGCCCAGTCTGGGCCGGTGAGGCGCTGGCCGCACTGGCCTTTCTGATGACCGGCTTGGGCATTCATATGACGCAGACGGCGGGACTGGCGCTTGCTTCGGATCGGTCGACGCCAGAAACACAGCCCCGTGTGGTGGCCTTGCTGTATGTGATGTTTTTGGTCGGTATGGCAATTTCTTCGGTCATCATGGGCCTCTTGCTGCGAGACTTTTCAGAGACCCGTCTGGTTCAAGTCGTTCAGGGTGCCGCTTTGGCCACGCTGCTATTGAACCTCGTGGCGCTCTGGAAACAGGAAAGGATGCGACCCACCACCAAGGCCGAGCGCGCAACCCCGCGCCCAAAATTCGCGGAAGCCTGGGCAGATCTGATGGCTGGCGGGTCCGCCGGACGTCTGCTGTTTGTCGTTGCGGTCGGTACAGCCGGCTTCCAGATGCAGGACGTCCTGTTGGAACCCTACGGAGGCGAGGTGTTGGGCCTGTCCGTCGCCGCCACCACTTTGTTGACAGCTGTTTGGGCGGCCGGAGCCATAGTCGGTTTTGGTCTGTCAGCACGGTGGCTGGCCCGCGGCATGAATCCGATCCGCATGGCGGCGCGTGGCGTGCTGTTTGGCATCGTCGCCTTGTCCACCATCATTTTTGCCCATCCAATGAGTTCGACCATGCTGTTCTTTACAGGGGCTGGACTCATCGGTTTTGGCTCTGGCACCTTTGCGGTTGCGCTTTTGACATCGGCGATGGCCATGCCTGTGCGTGGCAATGCGGGGCGTGGTCTTGCGCTGGGGGCTTGGGGGGCGGCACAGGCTGTTGCGCTGGGCTTGGGTGTCGCCGTTGGTGGTGCCACTCGCGATGTCGTCAACACCCTGGCACTCAAAGGCTATATGGGCGAGGCGCTGACCTCGGCCGCAACGGGCTATTCGGTGGTCTACCACATCGAAATTGGCCTTCTTTTCATCACCCTCATCGCTTTGGGCCCGCTGGTACGCGAGGGCCAAAGCTATGCAACAAAACCGGGAATCCGCCTGGCGGAGCTACCGGCATGACACAGCTGAACCATCGAAAGGATTTCAGATGACTGAGCCGTTTTTTGGAAACTTCGACCTTGCGTCACTCTCTCTTTGGCTGTTCTGGATCTTCTTTGCCGGACTGGTCTACTATCTGCAGATCGAGAACATGCGGGAAGGGTACCCGCTAGAAGACGAAGACGGAAACCACGCGCCGAACCAGGGGCCGTTTCCACTCCCAGAGCCAAAAACTTTCAAGTTGCCGCATGATCGTGGCTCGGTGACCGTGCCGGACATGCAGCCAGAGCGCCGCGATGTGGCGTTGAAACGCACATCAATCACCAATGGCTTTCCGTTTGAACCCACTGGCGATCCCATGGCGGACGGTGTCGGCCCTGCCAGTTGGGCGCCGCGTCGGGATGTGCCAGAACTGGATGGCCACGGGCATCCCAAGATCGTTCCGATGGCCGCACACCCGGTTTTTGCGGTCGCGTCGGGTCGGGATCCCCGCGGCAAGCCAGTTGTGGCTGGTGACGGCGAAGTGATTGGCCGCATAACCGATATGTGGGTCGATGCGCCCGAGCAACTTGTGCGCTATCTTCAGATTGAGCTGAATGACAATCAGGGGTCGCGCTTGATGCCGATGACTCTGGCCAAGATCACCTCTGATCGTGTGTCGGTGCATGCCCTTTATGGCGCGCAGTTCCCCGGTGTTCCCAAGATCCGCTCCAAGACTCAGGTGACCCTGCTCGAGGAAGAAAAGATCTGCGCTTATTATTCGGGCGGCAAGCTTTATGCCGATCCGATGCGTCAGGAACCAGTGCTCTAGGGAGGCGGAGGCATGGCTGAGGATCTCGATGATTTCCACGTAGAGCCGGTACGCGGCCTTCCGGAACGTCCGCCGGAGGGTGAAAAGATCCTGTGGCAAGGCGCACCGAACTCTTGGGCCTTGGCGCGCGAAGCGCTCTCACTTTACTGGGTGGCGGGGTACTTTGTGCTTTTGGCCGCTTGGCGTGGCGGGGTGACCTGGGATCGAAGCGAAAGCGTGGCGATGGGGCTGAAGGCGACCGTGCCTTACCTGGTCATGGGGATCGTCGCCTGCGCGGTATTGGCGCTGATTGCTTTGGTGCTTGCCAAGACCACGGTTTACACGATCACCAACCGCCGGGTTGCCATGCGTATAGGTGCTGCCCTGACCGTGACGCTGAATGTGCCGTACACCATGCTGGGTTCGGCTGACCTGCGCATGCGGCGGGATGGAACTGGCACGATCGCTCTGGATCTCATGGGGACGACACGGCTGAGCTATCTGGTGTGCTGGCCGCACGTGCGTCCGTGGCACATGTCGCCCACTCAACCCGCCTTGCGCGCCATACCTGATGCCAAGGCCGTGTCTGCCATATTGGCCGAAGCCGCCCGCACCAGGATTGAGGAACGCGCACAGACCGTTGAAATCCGCGCCGTCCAGATGCCTGCCGAATAGGAAAGACCGATGTCGACCAAAGCCCTGCCCCACGATCGCGAAAAGATCCCCCGTATCCTGCTCCGGGCGATGTTTGGCATTGTATTGGTGACGCTGGCGTTGGTGACCTTCGCCCGTCTCACTGACCGTCCGCTTGAGGCAAGGCCCACAGACGGACCAATCGCCCAGGAACGGGTGATCCAGATTTTTGGTTCCATGTCAGGCAAGGCCCGTGTGCTGGATCAGCAAGGCCACCTGATTGCCGACCTCGACGCACGGGAGGGCGGATTCATTTCCGGGGTCTGGCGGTCGCTTAACCATGAACGTTCCAAGATCAAGGCTGACCAAAACGCGCCTGTACGCCTGGTTCAATTCACTGATGGGCGCCTTGCGCTTTTTGACGACACTACCGGATTTCGCGTCGAGCTGAGGGGCTTTGGCGCGGACAACACGGCCGCTTTCCTGCGGCTGTTGAAACTCTGAAACTGGATCCAGGAGGAGAAGATGGAGCTCTTTCCAAGACGACGTGAAGAGGCACCTTGTACAGTCGAGGTGTCGCATAAATTCGAAAGCCTGCATGCCCATGTCCGATTCGACAATGGCGCGGTCGTTCACCCCGGTGACGAAGTGATTGTGCATGGTGCGCCGATCCTTGCCGCCTATGGCGAAGTGGTGATCGAACAGCGGATTGCGACGATCACCCGTGCGACATGGCTGGAACGGCAGTGGACCCGTCTGACCGGCGATCTGGAATTCATGGAGCTTTGTGAATTCGCCTTCTCCGAGGAGGTCTACGCATGAACCGCACTTTGTCCGACGCCGAGGTCAAAGAGGCCCGCCAGATCGTCAATGAAACCACCGAAATGGCCACAGAGACGACTCTGCTGGACCCTCGTTTCTACACAACGGACTTCGATGAGATGGACCGCATCGATGTCACTCCGATCCGCGAAGAATGGGACGCACTTCTGGCGCAGATGAAGTCCGATCCGAACCGGAACCACTTCAAAAAGAACGATGACTGGGACGACATCGACTGGGACGCGTTTGACCCGGAATTGAAACGGGAACTGATCGATTTCCTGGTGTCTTCGCTTACGGCCGAGTTCTCTGGCTGTGTCCTTTACAAGGAAATGAAACGCCGTGGGTCCAACAAGGATATTTGCGAGCTGTTCAGCTACATGTCCCGGGACGAGGCCCGCCATGCAGGCTTTATCAATGACGCGCTGCGCGAGGCCGGGATTGGCGTCAACCTCGGATTTTTGACAAAGGCCAAGAAGTACACCTACTTCAAGCCAAAGTTCATCTACTACGCGACATATCTGTCGGAAAAGATTGGTTACGCCCGTTACATAACGATCTTTCGCCACCTCGAACAGCACCCGGAACATCGCATTCACCCGATTTTCAAATGGTTTGAGGAATGGTGCAACGATGAGTTCAGCCATGGTGAGGCCTTTGCCCTGTTGATGCGGACCGACCCCAAGCTGACGTCGGGCATCAATGTCTGGTGGATCCGCTTTTTCCTGACAGCGGTTTACGGTGTGATGTACGTCCGCGATCACGCGCGGCCTGCGTTTCATGATGCCCTTGGGATCGACATCCGTGACTATGACATGGAGGTTTTTCGCAAGACATCGGAAATGTCCAAACAGGTCTTTCCCATCACGCTGGACATTGACAACCCGCGGTGGCAGCGCGCCCTCGACCGCCTGCGCGTCGCAATGTTTGACATGGATGCAGCCAAACGCCGGGGCGGGCTTCGCGGCTTTATCGGTCGGATAGGCGCCGGTTCGCGGGCTGGATTGGCCTTTGCCGCAATGTATCTGACCCCCGTGCACAAACATACGCCACCAGCCTCATCTCGACTGGTTCCGGCTTACTGATATGATGACCCCCTGGATCGCAGCCCTGTTAACGCTTTTTGCCTGGTGGTTTTCCACCGGGGTGATCCTGTGGGCCGTCAAACGTGCTGACCGCATTGGCGAGGGCGCGCATCTCAGAACGACCCTGTGGTGTTTGCCCATCCTGGGACTTGGGGCCTACGGGCTGTACGCCACCTCTGCACTCTCTACGGTTGCAGGGGTGTCTGGCGCCTTCCTTTCCGCCCTTGCCGTCTGGGGCTGGATTGAGCTGGCCTTTCTGTGCGGCGTGATAACCGGGCCAAACGTGCGCCCCTGTCCTGCGGGTATTGCCCCGTGGGAACGGTTTATGCGGGCTTGGGGCACGATCGCCCACTCCGAGGCGCTTTTGGTTGTCACTCTGCTTGCGATCACGGCGCTGTGCTGGAATGCGCCCAACACAATTGGCATGTGGACCTTTATTACCCTTTTCTTTGCGCGTATCAGTGCCAAGCTGAACGTCTATTTGGGCGTTCCCAAGATCAACGTTGAATTTCTGCCGTCGCCCGTGCGCCATCTTGCCAGTCACTTTCGCGTTGGCCCGATCAGCTGGTTTTTTCCCGTCAGCATCACCGCCTTGTCCCTTGCATTTGCCTGTTGGCTGGAACGCGCTGTGACGCAAGACGCAGGCAGCGCATCATTGATCGGATTTACCATTCTGGCGGCTTTGACTGCACTCGCCCTGATTGAACACTGGCTTATGGCCTTGCCCGTTCCTGACGCCAAGTTGTGGCGTTGGATGATCCCGGACGCAGCGCCAAAACCGACACAAACCAAACAACACGACAATACCGCGACGCCCTGAGGAGGAGACCCGATGGACTTTGATGCCCTTTTCAACACGCAACTCGACGCCCTGCGCGAGGAAGGCAACTATCGGATTTTTGCCGAACTTGAGCGTAAGTGCGGTCAGCATCCCCGCGCCAGGAATTATCATGAAGGGCAAGAACGCGACGTAACGGTCTGGTGCTCGAACGACTATCTTGGCATGGGACACAGCCCTGTTGTCATCGACGCGATGAAAGCGGCAATTGATGCAAATGGCGCGGGGTCGGGCGGAACGCGCAATATCTCGGGCACCAATCATCAGCACCTTCTGCTAGAGCGGGAACTGGCCGATCTGCATGGCAAGGAAAACGCGCTGTTGTTCACGTCGGGCTACGTGTCCAACTGGGCGGCCCTGTCAACACTTGGTGCCAAACTGCCCGGGGCTGTAATCCTGTCTGATGAACTGAATCACGCTTCGATGATAGAGGGCATTCGCCACGCCCGCTGTGCCAAAAAGATCTGGCGCCACAACGATGTAGAGGATCTGGACCGCAAACTTGCTGAATGTGACCCTGACGCTCCGAAGATCGTGGCCTTTGAGAGTGTCTATTCCATGGACGGTGATATCGCCCCGATTGCCGAGATTTGCGACGTGGCCGAAGCGCATGGCGCCATGACGTATCTTGATGAAGTGCATGCTGTTGGCATGTACGGGCCACGCGGGGGCGGCGTTGCAGAGCGTGACGGCGTGATGGACCGGGTCACTTTGATCGAGGGCACCCTTGGCAAAGCCTTTGGCGTTCTCGGAGGCTACATCACCGGATCAGCGGCCCTATGTGACTTTGTCCGGTCATTCGCGTCGGGCTTCATCTTTACGACGGCCTTGCCACCGGCCATTGCTGCCGGGGCAACGGCGTCGATCCGGCATCTCAAGAATAGCCCCTTCGAGCGGACCAAACAGAAGCGGCAGGTGGCACGGTTGCGCGCACAATTGGACGCCCACGGTATCCCGCATCTGGACAACCCCAGCCACATAATTCCGGTGATGATTGGCGACCCTGTCAAATGCAAGTTCATCTCGGACACCTTGATGGACAATTACGGGATTTACGTGCAGCCGATCAATTATCCGACAGTGCCCAAGGGCACTGAGCGTTTGCGCTTTACCCCTGGACCATTACACAGCGATGACGACATCGATTTGCTGGTCGATGCTCTGAGTGATCTCTGGCGTCAGTGTGCGCTGGCCCGCGCTGTGGCATAGTGCGCAAGGGCTATTTTTGCCGATGGCACGTTGGTTTGACCGAAACGAAACACTTCGGATTGGAACGCGCGGCTCTCCGCTGGCGCTGGCACAGGCGCATGCTGTGCGGGATTTGCTGATCAAGGCGCATGCTGTTCCTGCTGATCGGCTGATCGTGACAGTTCTGAAAACCACCGGGGATGTGATCATCGACCGGCCGCTGGCAGAGATCGGTGGCAAGGGTCTGTTCACCAAGGAACTTGATCTTGCCTTGCAGGCGGGTCAGATCGATATCGCCGTGCACTCGATGAAGGACGTTCCAACGCTTTTGCCAGATGGTATGGCGATCACCGCCGTTCTGCCACGTGAAGACGTGCGCGACGTGCTTGTATCTGATCACGCAGACACTCTGGCGGATTTGCCTCGTGGTGCAGTGTTTGGGACCTCCAGCCTGCGGCGGCGTGCCCAGATTTTGAACCGCCGACCAGATCTGAAGATGGTCGAGTTTCGGGGCAACGTTCAAACGCGCCTTAAAAAATTGGCCGATGGCGTGGCGTCGGCCACCCTTCTTGCGCGTGCAGGTTTGAACCGCCTCGGACAGGCGGACTTGGGCAGGGCGCTAGAGGTTGAAGTTTTGCTGCCCGCAGTTGCGCAGGGTGCGGTTGGCATTCAGCAATGCCACAACGGCGACCTCTCTGAGGCCTTGGCGCCTTTGCACGACATTGCAACCGCTGCCCAGATTACGGCAGAACGCGCCTTTCTGCGCGCCCTGGATGGCAATTGCCGCACGCCGATTGCTGGATTGGCGAGCCTTGAAGACAACAGAATGCAATTTGTCGGTGAAGTGCTTAGTCCGGACGGATCCCGTGTTCTGCGCGCCGCACGCACCGGAGATGAGCCCGCGCGCATGGGACTGGACGCCGCCGAAGAAGTGTTGTCCCTAGGCGCGGCAAACCTGTTTTAGGGATCATTCCGAAGTCTGCGAGACTGGTCTCTCCTGGCCTTTTGCAGACTGGGATTACGGTGCATGGCGCACATTGCGGATATGCGTCGTCACAGCAATAGGTCACATATGTCACCCCTTGAGTACAGTTTGAGTGTCATCTTGATTTGACATATATCCCATGCCAATTTCAGATCAGCGGAGCATCGTTTCCAACCCAGGGCACGACGGGTGTTTTCGATGACAAGCGAACGTTTATTCCAAGCAGCGGAGGACTTATAAAGGACAGATAGTCAGCCATCATGGGTCTGGCGGAACTGCAATCGCTCTGTGTTCGGGGGTTGGGTCTGTCGCAGGTTCAAAGGTTGGATCCAATGCGTCAGCTGGCATCCTGTCGGTTGGCTCCCACGACTTGGGTGGAACACAGAGGTTTGCCACGACGTTCACGACCGTTGCAAACCGAACCGCCCAAGCTTGCAGTCCAAACCTTATGGCTGAGTTTTGGCCGCCGATGATCCACATGTCATCGAAGGCCGTATTACTAAAGTCACGGTGCATTAATTCAGTCCTTCTGGCTGTCTGGAAGCGGACTCTCGGCACGAGGTGGCTGAGCACAAAAGGGAGTGTAGCCTCAGGCTACAAGAAATGGAGACGTACAATGACTCAAACACGTAGGCAGGCTTTGGCCATGATCGGCGGGACAACAGCAGCAGCGGTTCTGCCGACAAGCTTGTTGGCGGACAGCCACGCGACCGCTGAGCCCCAGACAATTATCGTCGAGATGCTGACAAAGGATCCCGCGGACAAGAAAAACACGATGATTTTCAACCCGCCCGTGGTGATGGCGAACGTTGGAGATACCGTGAAGTTTGTCCCAACAGACAAAACGCATCTGTGCGAGTCGGATCCAAAAATGCTTCCAGCAGGCGGTGATGAGTGGAAAGGCAAGACCAACAAAGAGGTCGAAGTCACCTTCACCACCGAAGGGACATATGGATACTTCTGCAAGCCGCACCGCTCAATGGGCATGGTCGGGCTTGTTCTTGTTGGTGACCCGTCATCGAATTACGAGGAAGCGCGCGGCGCAAAACAACGCGGTCGCGCCAAAAAGCGTTATGATGAATACTTCGCAATGGCTGATGAAATGATTGCGGAAATGAAATCAAGCTGATCGTCAATCTGACATCTCCAGACTGTGGGCCGGTGGTTTCCGGCCCATTTTTTTGGTGCCGTTTAAATTGGCTACGGTTGCTCGGATGACCTGCGGATATCGCTCAGCCAAGCTGACGCGACCCGGCATTCCCCGCAGAAACATACGTCTGTGACGGGCCTTTTGAAGCCTGCGCGGCGGGCATGCCGCCAATCAAAATTTTGCCCTGAGTTTTACTGGCGCCCGCTTTGCCGTGTCACGACGCGTCGCTGCCTTTCGGAGGTACAGAAGGATCTGGACTTTCTGAACCGAAAAGCTGGGTCTTGATGGATGCAATAACAGCCTCTGGATCTTCTTCGTGCAGCAGGTGGCCTCGGTTGGCAAGTGTCTCCACTTTTGCATTTCGAACATGCCTTGCCGCCTCTTTGGAGGCACTGGGATGAACGGTTGCATCTTTTGCGCCAACCAGAAAATGTGCCGGTTCGACCAATGCGTTCAGGCATTTGTCCATATCTGACAAAGACCATTGGGCCATCATGGCAAGGGTTGCGTTGACGTGCCCGGGATCGCTGACCAGGGCCTGGTAACATGCCAGAATCTGATCTGGCACCTGACTACCAGTTGATCCGATCAAGCGTTTAACCCGATCACGCGAGCCGTTGAGCTGGGCAAACACACGCCCTGTTCCGGGGCTGAGAGACAGGATTTTTGCAACAGCGGGAAACAGCACACCGGCAAGACCACCAAAGGTACGAAAGGCCCCGTTGATCGAGATCACCTGTGGTTGTGGTGTCATCTGAGAGGCCATCGTCACAGCAATTGCGGCTCCGGCAGAGTGGCCAATGACGACCTTGGGATCAACGTCGAGACTGATCAGCAGCGACAGGATGTCCCGTGCCATCGCACCCCGGCCACAGCGGGACCGCGTGCCCAGCTTGGTAAAGCCCTGTCCGGGCAGATCCAAGGCAATGACGTGGTGTGTTTCAGCAAGGGCAGGCAGGATTTGCGCCCAACTATGGGTCGATGCGCCGGACCCATGGATCAACAGGATTGGGGATCCCGTGCCTGCCCGTTGCACGTGCCACCGATGTGGGTGGCACGAGATGAATTCTGAGGTCTCGGCATTGGGCCAGGTTGATTTGTACCGCTCCCATTCCATGGCCGATTATGTCAGTTGCGCGTTGACCACGCCTGACAGCTTTTTGGCGTCGGCAAAAGGCATTGGCGCATAGCGCGCGTCCAGCGCCTGTGCCACCTCGGACAGTTGGGCTTCGGGGCGCTTTGACATATCGATCACAACGGCAGGAATGTTCAGCATGCGATTTCCACGTGCCGTGGTCAGGGCGTCTGACAGGGCGTTCGCCCGGTTGGCCTGGCCCAAAAGATCGATGTTGGCGCGGCCATCTGCGATAAGGATCAAAGCCGGTTGAAACCCTTTACGACGGCCCGTTGCGGCAAGGTGCAGTGCTTCTTTCAGACCTGCGGCCAGGGGTGTTGCACCGCCGCCAGGCAGCTGTGCCAAGTGCCGTTTGGTGCGAACCAAGGATCGGGTGGGCGGCAAAAGGAGTTCGGCGCTTTCTTTGTTGTAAGCGATAAGGGCGACGTGATCGCGGCTTGCATAGGCTTCGGCCAGCAACAGCTCGACAGCGCCTTTGGCTTCGGCAAGACGATTGAATGCGGCAGACCCGCTGGCATCCACCGCAAAGATCAGCAACCGGTCAGATCGTGATTGGTTGCGGCGCACATGAAGATCGCTGGACCTAAGTTTGAGCGGACCGCCGGGCAATGTGCCCCTGCGCAGCGGTTGCCACGGGGCGGCGGCCCGGAGGGTCGCAATCAGGTCGATGCGGCTGCGGCCGTCCAGGCGACCCGGCCGCGAAGGCAGGGGGCGGCCACGCGCTGATCCTTTCATAAGAGCCCCCTGCGCCGAAGTGCCAGCCGCGCGCTGCAGCCGTTGTTGACTGCACAGGCGAGAGAGGATGTCGGGGGGCAAATTGGCCAAGGCGGCTTCCAAAAGCTGATCCTCGGCTGGTTTGTCCACGCGTGTGTCCGCGTCTGATGGAGGTGGCGGATCGTCCGGGGGCGGAGACTCTGCAGGGTCCTCTTGCGGTACCATCGTAGCCCGCGGCACAAGAACCAATCGGACGGCGGTCTCAAGATCTTGATCCTCTGCCATGGGACGGCCGTGAAGGGCGGCATGGGCGCGGGCGGTCCGGGCTGCAAACATGGGTGCCCGCAGGCTTGTGACACCCAATTTGACAGAGACTGCTGTCAACGCGCGCAGGGCCTCATCCTGAAGACCGGCCAGCCGGGTCGGCCCGGATTCTGGCATATCCTCTGCACTCTGTACGCAGTCAGCGGCACTTAGCCCGTCCAGCACCAGGTGAAAGGCCAATCGATCGGTCAGCGCGGCCGGAGGCGCTTCATCATCGATCCCTTCATCAAGTGCGATCAGGCTGTGGCCTGCACACCGGTCAAGGGTTCTGGCCAGTACTGCGGCCAGGTGACGGGATGCGCGTTCGGCGCAGGACAGCATCAGGCATCCCGGTTTGGCCAGCAGGCCTTGGGCATAACTGGGCCGTCCATTGGCGAGGGTCGACGGGATGTCGAGCCCCCCCAAAAGGGCTTCATCCGTCATATGGCAAGTCAGCCGTACTGCAGGCCCAACAGCCCGTATAAACCGGTCATGTGGGGGGCCCACAGCGGCCCGCAGCCAGATACCACCCAGGCCCACGGGGTCTAGGCGCAAGAGGCGCAGGGCAAGCACGGCGTCTTCCCAAACTGGATGGGTCATGCCAGCACATCGCTGACCACCTTGGCCACGCGCGCTGTCGATCCGGCCTCATCCAGTGGGTCGCGGCGCAGGCGGTGCCGCAAGGCACTGGGCGCAACGGCGCGCAGGTTGTCGCGCGTGACCCTGTCTTGCCCGGCAAAGGCGGCATGGGCGCGGGCGGCTTTCAAAAGTGTCAACTCGCCGCGCAGCCCATCGGCGCCAAGTTCGATGCACAATGCTGCGCAATCGCGCAGTGTTTCATCCGGCGTTGTCAGCCCAGGCAACGCGTCCCGCGCCGACAAGATCTTGTTGCGCAACCGCGTGTCGGCGGCGCGCCATTTCTTGAGAAAAGGTGCAGTCTGCGTTTCATAAGCGTCCCGGCGGCGCACAACCTCTACTCGCTGATCGATGTCGTTGGGGGATGTGACCTCAACCGACAGGCCAAAACGGTCCAAAAGCTGTGGACGCAGCTCGCCCTCTTCGGGGTTGCCGGATCCCACCAGCACAAAGCGGGCTGGATGGCGGATGGACAGGCCTTCACGTTCGACCAGGTTCTCACCCGATTGGGCAACATCAAGCAGAAGATCCACGATGTGATCTTCAAGCAGGTTGGCTTCGTCGATATACAGGTATCCTCGATTGGCCCGCGCCAAAAGACCGGCCTCAAATGCCTTTTCGCCCTTGGTCAACGCGCGTTCAATATCCAGTGCGCCGGTCACACGGTCTTCGGTTGCACCAAGCGGCAGGTCCACGACGGGGGTTGGGCGTTTGACCATTTTGCCCTTGGTGATGCCGGTCCAGTCCGGGCAATCGCGCAGGTCTGCACTGTTGCAGGGGCATCCCTCGACCACGTCGATCTGAGGCAATAGCGCTGCCAAAGCGCGCACTGCAGTTGATTTTCCGGTGCCTCTGTCACCAAAAACCAGCACGCCACCGATCTTGGGATCAATTGCAGTCAGAACAAGGGCGGTTTTCATTTCGTCCTGTCCGACGATGGCCGCAAACGGGAACGGTTGGGTCACGCGGCAGGCTCCAATTCCAAATGAGTGAGAGGATTCCGACCTTTCCATTTGCCACTATGGTCCAGAAGACGGAATCGGGCGTAAAGCTCTTCGCTGAACCAGTTGCCGGCCCTGACAGCTTTTATGGCGCTGGCATGTGGCCCCGAGGTCCGGGCAAAATCGGCCATCACGCGGGCATTTGGCCAAATCGAAAAGGTAACCTGATGCAGCCAGGGCACCTCTCCGACACCGATCTTGAAGGCGACGTTCCGGTCGGCGCCGATCATGGCGCTGATGTCGGGCACACGTTTCCAGAACTTCAGGGCAACCGAGGGCCTGATCGTGGCGCGGGTCAGGGCAACTACCGGGCCACATTCGGAGCCCTTTTTTGAACCCGCCTTTAGACTCGTGTTGTCACCTGTGTCAGGTGTGGCGACGGCTTGGAATGGTTGGCTGTTGCTCCAGGTCCCGCGCACCTGAGTTGCGGCAAGAAACACCGTGAACACTTCGGATGCGCGCGCACGGTAGCGCCGAAACACCGGTTCTGACCGCAGCCTTTCCTGTGCCGTTTCAAGGTCTGGCCAGACACATAAAACGGCCGAGACAGAGGTATCAGGCACGGGGGTGAACCCTTCGCCGCTGCCGCTGCCCAATAGTTTCCAGAACGCCAGATCAGGTGTGCGCGACAGCGCCCACCTGGCCAGCCCCATTTGGCCAAACGCCCAAACGCGATCAGCGATCGATCCGTAGCGAAAGAAACTGAGCGTCACGGTCTGGATCGGAATTTCCTTCCAAAGCAGTTGGTTTCCCTGTCAGAGTTTTGCACGGATGATCATGAATGCAAAGTGAAGTTTACAGATTCTTCCCATGTAAGGTTTTGTTTGTAAATCAAACTGGACACTGTATCGTGGAGGAATGCTGAAACGAGTTGAAGACGCCCATTCAGAACGCTCCATCGACACAGGCCGGGATCCGCGCCGCGCCGCGGTGGTCATCGGTGCGGGTCTGGGCGGGTTGTCAGCGGCGATGCGCCTGGGCGCAAAGGGCTACCATGTGACGGTTCTCGATCGGCTGGACCGGGCTGGTGGCCGTGGTTCATCAATCAGCAAAGCCGGGCACCGATTTGATCTGGGGCCAACAATCCTGACCGTCCCCCATGTGTTTCGGCAGCTTTGGGCTGATTGTGGGCGAGAGTTCGACCGGGATGTCGATCTGCGACCGCTTGATCCCTATTACGAAATTCGATGGGATGACGGAACGCGCTTTGCCGTTCGTAAGGGCGAAGAGGCGATGCGCGACGAAGTGGCCAGACTGAGCCCTGATGACCTTGCCGGCTATGATCAATTCCTGGTCGACAGTCAAAAACGCTATGAGTTCGGATTTGAGGGCCTGGGCCGACGTCCGATGAACAGGTTGATGGATCTGGTAAAAGAATTGCCTGGATTTGTCTGGTACCGTGCGGATCGGTCTGTTTACGCTCATGCTGCCAATCGGGTTAAGGACCCAAGACTGCGCATGGCTCTCTCGTTTCATCCGCTCTTTATCGGCGGCGATCCGACTCATGTGACCTCAATGTACATCCTTGTGTCTCACCTCGAAAAAGCCTTTGGGGTTCACTACGTGATGGGGGGTGTGCAGGCCTTGGCCGATGCCATGGTGCGCGTGATCGAAGGGCAGGGTGGCCGGGTCGAGCTGACCTGCGAAGTCGATGAAATCGAAACACGCGACAACCAGGTGACCGGTGTGCGCAGCACCGATGGCAGACTGTGGCCTGCGCGTACGGTTGTTTCAAATGCTGACCCCGGACATACCTACACGCGCCTTTTGAAAGGCACGGGTCGGCGCTGGACGCCCGCGCGATTAAAGCGGTCGCGCTGGTCGATGGGGCTTTTTGTCTGGTATTTTGGAACCAAAGGCACAGCCGGGATGTGGCGGGATGTCGGTCATCACACCATCCTGAATGGGCCGCGCTATCGCGGTTTGTTGCATGATATTTTCATGAAGCGCCATCTGGCCGAGGACATGTCGATTTACCTGCACCGGCCCAGTGTGACCGACCCAAGTGCGGCACCGGATGGGGATGATACATTCTATGCTTTGTCCCCTGTCCCCAATCTGTGCGGCAAGACACCGGTCGATTGGGCCGCGATGCAGGACAGCTATCGCCAAAAGCTGGCAAAGATCCTTGATGACAAGCTGTTGCCCGGTTTCCAAGACCACCTGACAGAGTCCGAGATCTTTACGCCGCAGACCTTTGCCGACAGGTATCTTAGCCCTTACGGCGCTGGGTTCTCGTTAGAACCGCGGATTTTTCAGTCGGCCTGGTTCCGGCCACACAACACCAGCGAAGAGGCCAAGGGGCTATATATCGTCGGCGCTGGGACACATCCGGGGGCGGGGATCCCAAGTGTCGTCACATCAGCCGAGGTCATGGCGAAACTGGTGCCGGATGCGGAGCACGTGACATGATCGACCCACGCGATATGGACCACTGTACCAAGGCGATCCGCCATGGCTCACGCTCATTTCATACCGCATCAATGGTTTTGCCAAAGCGTGTGCGCGACCCGGGTCTGGCGCTATATGCCTTTTGCCGGCTTGCGGATGATGCGGTTGATTTGCACTCGGACAAATCTGGTGCCGTGTTGCGTTTGCGCGACCGGCTTGAGCGGATTTACGAAGGGCGGCCCAAAGATGCCCCGGCAGACCGCGCTTTTGCCGCTGTGGTCGACCAGTTCGACATGCCTCGGGCGCTGCCCGATGCTCTGCTAGAGGGATTGGCCTGGGACGCGCTGGAGCGCCGGTACGAAACCTTTTCCGATCTTGTGTCCTATTCTGCGCGGGTTGCCTCGGCGGTTGGGGTCATGATGTCTGTCTTGATGGGAGTCCGGGACCGGCATGCCCTGGCGCGCGCGGCGGACTTGGGCGTTGCGATGCAGTTGACGAATATCGCACGGGATGTTGGCGAGGATGCGCGCGAAGGACGGTTGTATCTGCCACTTGAATGGCTGACGCACAGCGGGATTGATTCCGAGGCCTTTCTTGCCAATCCACAGCCCATACCCGAGATCCGCGCCATCGTGGGGCGTCTTCTGAAAGAGGCCAACCGTCTCTATGTCCGGTCTGAACCTGGTGTGCGTAAGTTGCCGATGGACTGTCGCTTTGGCATTTTGGCGGCGCGGCATGTCTATGCCGGAATTGGCACTGATCTGGCAGCGCATGGGCACGATTCGATATCGCGCCGGGCACATACAGGGCGCACCACGAAACTGCACCTGATGGGCCGTGCGTTCATGAAGACTGTTGGTATCAGCCTGATGCCTCAGTCAGCGGTGCTTTATGCGGATCCCTTGCCCGAGGTTGCCTTTCTGGTCGAGGCGGCCTGTGTCCGTCCTGAAAGGGTCTCTTCCTGGGGGGACGGCCGATCAGGCGCTTTCATCGAGGCTCTGGCACAGCTAGAGTATCAGGATCAGCACCGGCGCCGAGTGCTTTATGCAG
The DNA here is from genome assembly GCA_022448925.1 of Paracoccaceae bacterium. Classification (GTDB taxonomy): domain Bacteria; phylum Pseudomonadota; class Alphaproteobacteria; order Rhodobacterales; family Rhodobacteraceae; genus JAKVCP01. The sequence continues at coordinate 27,447 of JAKVCP010000005.1, read as the reverse complement.
ACCACCTGAAAGAAGCAAAGTGATCCAATGGACTGGTTCGCCTTTTTGATT
>JAKVCP010000005.1:0-27386 GCA_022448925.1 Paracoccaceae bacterium | reverse complement strand
TTTCTTGCTCGCCTGTATGGCGGCGGCCACAACCGGCTCAATGTTCCAGCCCGGCGCGTGGTATGAAAGCCTGGTCAAGCCGTCATGGACCCCACCAAAGTGGATGTTTCCCGTGGCCTGGACGGTGCTGTATGTTCTGATGTCGATTGCGGGGGCCCGTGTTGTGGACCTGCCCGGTTCTGGCACGGTCTTGGCGTTCTGGGCGCTTCAGATCGCTCTGAATACCTTGTGGACTCCCGTCTTTTTTGGGTTGCGCAACATGGCTGCGGGAATGATCATCATTGTGGGGCTGTGGATCGCTGTGGCCGCAACCATGGTAGGTTTGTTTCTGCTCGACACATGGGCCGGGATGATGTTCCTGCCCTATCTGCTTTGGGTGTCGATCGCGTCAGCGCTGAATTATTCCGTGTGGAAACGCAATCCGGAGGTCAAGCCGATCTCGGGTGGGTAAAACGCGGTTTTGGCAAGGGCGCAGGCCCCAGGACCATGCCCGTGATACCGACATTAACATATTTTCGACAGGGTGCGTGCTGCGCAAATTTGCGCGGAACCGCGTGTCAGGAGACGCAGCCACCGCTGTTGAGCATATATGCCCGGCTGATCGACCCTTTAGGTAGGACGACCCAATGCCCCTTCAGGACCGGGGCCAGCCTCTTCATTGGTTGTGATCCCAGTCATCCAGAGTTTTCAGGTAAGCTGCAGCGCTGTCCAGATAGTCCTGTTGCTTTGCAGCACTCATCCTGTCCCAGGCTTGATAGGCGGTCCCCGTGTGGGAGTTGCCGCGCAATTTGTCTTCATTGCGTTTCAGGAAATCCCAATACAATGGATTGAACGGGCAGGCGCCTTCACCGGTCTTTTTGTGAACGTCGTAGCGGCAGTTTCCGCAATGGTCTGATATCGTATTGATATAGGTACCGCTGGCCGCAGAGAGCTTTGACCCCAAAAGTCCGCCATCGGCAAACTGGCTCATGCCGATCACGTTTGGCGCTTCGACCCATTCATAGGCATCCGCATAAACGGCCAAATACCACTCGTGCACCTGCACAGGATCAATGCCGGCCAGCAAGGCAAAGTTCCCAGTCACCATCAGGCGTTGAACATGATGGGCATAGGCTTCATCCCGGGTCTGGTCGATGGCGTCGGCCATGCAGGCCATGTCGGTCATCGCAGTCCAATAGAACTCTGGCAAAGCACGTTTGGCATTGAGGTAATTGGATTTGGTGTACCCCGGCATTTCGCGCCAGTAGATGCCACGCAGATATTCCCGCCAGCCAATGATCTGACGGATGTAGCTTTCGGCGGCGTTCAGTGGGGCGTGACCTTCGGTGTAGGCGCGCTCAACCCGGCGGCAAACCTCTAACGGACTGAGCAGCCCGACGTTCAAGTACAACGAGAGTACAGAGTGATAAAGGAACGGCGCGTTGTGCAGCATTGCGTCCTGATGGTCGCCGAAGTGTGGAAGCCCGGTTGTCGCGAAATGTTCAAGGGCGGCTTGGGCGTTTTTGCGCGTTACGCCGAACCAAAATGGACGCAGAGTACCGAAATGGTTGTCAAAACGACGCTCGACCATTTGCAAGACATCTTTGGTGATGGCGTCGGGTTCAAACCTCAGCGGCTCTGAATGCGACATGTCCTGTTTGGAGGGTTTTTGGTATTTCGGATCGTAAGTCCATTGACCGCCGACCGGATCGGACCCGGCCATCAACAGCCCGGTTTTGCGGCGCATTTCCCGATAGAAATAATCCATCCGAAGGTGCTTTCGGTCATCTGCCCAGCCGTTGAAATCGGCATGTCCCGCCAAAAACCGGTCATCTTCCAGCATCTCAAGCCAGGGGATATTCGCAAACTGTGCCGCCAGGCGATGTTCGCCCGGAGCAGTGACAACCACATCGTTGATGTCCAAGTCCTGTCGCGCCCGCTCGATTTCACCCATAAGGGTCCCGGTATTGTCCGGATCGCCTAGCTGTACATAGCGGATCGGCCACCCATAAAGCTTCAGCTCTCCGGCAAAATGGCGCATGGCGGACAAGACAAAAGCGATCTTTTTCTTGTGATGCCGGACGTAGGTCGCCTCACCCGCCACCTCGGCCATCAGGACAATGTCGCGATAGGGGTCGGCGTGACGCAATGACGACAGGCTCAACGACAATTGGTCGCCAAGCACAACCAACAACTTCGGAGCATTGGTGTCTTTCATGCCCAAAGACCTATGCCGAAATTTCTCAGGTCAACTGTTCGAGCCTGATTTCCATGGGAAAGACCACGATCTGTTGCGAGGCAACGCAGGACGAGACCGCACCCTGCCCAAGGAGCACAGCCCTGCGGTGGTTACTCTTCCCCTGAGGGGGCACCCTGCCTGTGAAGGTTTTTCATGCACTTGGGGTCTTGTGTCCGCGCCATTTGCTGCGGCGCGGGACCCGAAAGGCCAGCATGGGTTTCATCAGGGGATTGCGAAAGCGGTCAAGGTCCAGCGCTTCGTGAACACCGACGGTGTCTTCGCCATTGATCCGTGTTTTTATGGCCGCCCGGGTATAGAAGGGGGCGTCCAGCATGTGTTTTACCTGATGTGGGCGATACCCCGGGTCGGACCGGGTTTCGCGCTTGACCGCCCAGAGTGACCTTCGCAAGGGCGCTGGGGGCGGCAGCTTCAGTGGCCGGGCTTGCCCCTGCGCATCAAAAATTATGCCGGTCTCAAGATGTGACCCATCCCGCCGGTTCGCATCATAAAGACAGGCAGTGCCGTCTTGCAAAGGCAGCCTTGCCCAGGTCCAATATGAGAAATCATCCTCTAACGCCCGGGTTCCAAAGTTTGCGTCGAAATAGCCATGGCCGGACCAGGCCCATCCTGGACGGGCAATATCCACGGTGATCCTGGCCGTTGGTGCAAAAGGCCGCCAAACGTGGGTACCATCTGGTGTCAGAGGCAACTCGACCGCTGTAACGGCCGAGGGGTGAACCCTGACCTGTCCCCGTATCCGGTTGCCATGCGGTGTCGACATTTCGTTTATGTCGATGACCAGGCTGCCCTGTTGCCAGTGCATGGCGCTGGGCCCGATGCGAATCATGTCGCGGGTTTGCTGCAGGGCGGTCCGTCCGCGATCGGTCATCGTCCAGCGTGCGCCAGGGCCATAGAGGGCGACATTCAGGCAGACGTGATTATCCGGCTGCTTGCGACCGCTCCAGCGATACCAGGGCGAAAATACCGACCCTATGAAACCGATGATGGAGATTGCGCGGGTCTCATCGTCTGAGAGCCCGTCGACATACCACCAGGCGTAGCCATTTGGCGGGACGTCGATGTCAAAGTTTGGTCGGTCAAGATCGCCGCGGCCGCATGCATCCCTGAGAGTGTCGCCATGGGCACCCCCGCCCCGGGGTGACAGCCGCCGCCGGCCAGATAGAGCCCGGTGATCTTGCTGCGTGCCGTTGGGCGTTTGAACGCCGCCATCAGGCCCTGTGGGCTGCGCCCGTAAAGCGCTCCGGCTGAGGCTGGGAACAGTGTGTTGAACGTCATGGGCGTGGTCAGCGTCTCTTGGGGGTTCGGAGAAAAGCTCAGTCCCATCGCGCCCAGGGACGAGAATGTCAGGTTTCGGCATGTCTCGGGGCTCTCCTGTGTGGCTGCGGACAACTTGGTCGGCGGGGCATTCATGATGATTTCGAACCGCTCAGGCCCAGTTGGGGCCTTGGCCGCGCCACGATCCTGGGCGTAGACATAAAGGGTCGGATCTCTGGGCAGCCGACCAACGGCAAGGTCCTTGAACTCGGCCAGGGGATCTGCGCCGAAAAAGACGTTGTGCAGTGCCAGGTCACTGCGCGAGGGCACCGCGGCAAAAGACCAGACCGCCGCAGAATGAGAGCGGGGTTCAGTGGCTGCGGCCGGCACTGCAGCAATCGCTTCTGGACCCAAAAGACCTGAACGTAATGCGGCTGGATCACCATTGAAAACAACGGTTTCGGCCTTGAATGCCTGCCCCGAACGGGTGCTCACGCCGCAGATCCGCCCTTTATCGATCAGCAGCTTGTGAACCGGCGTGTTCAGGATGAAGCGCGCGCCCCGGGTTTCGGCAAGTTGATGCAAGGCGCGGGCAAGGGCATGCATGCCGCCCTTGGCTTGCCAGACGCCGGTCGCCTCCGCTTGCCAGATCAGCGACAAAAGCGCTGGTGACCGATCCGGCGCACCCCCGACATAGGTGGCGTAACGCCCAAAGAGCTGGGCAAGCCTCGGGTCAGAGAAGCTGCGCCGCAACAGCCCGGCCATGGATCGATGTGGTGCCATGGCTGGAATGAGTCCGGGGTTTGACAGCACAACGGACCGCATGCGCCTCTGTGAGGGGCTTGGCGCAAACATCATTGGGTCCTTGAAGGCATCAAACAGCGTTTTCGTCCGCGCGTTGAATCGTTTGAATTCCTGCGCAGCTCGTCTTCCAAACGCGCGATCGATCGCGTCGTGATTGGCTTGCGGGTCACTCGTCAGATCAAGCACAGTGCCGTCCCGCCAGAAATGCCGGGCAAGTGTGTTTTGCGGGATCAACTGCAGATGATCGGTCAGTGTTTCGCCGACGCTCTGAAACAGCTTTTCAAAGGTGTCACGCATGGTCAGTACAGTGGGCCCTGCGTCGACAGGCCCGGCCAAGGTGTCCAGGGTGCGGATCTTGCCGCCGACTGCACCATGTGCCTCGATGACTGTGACAGCGCGCCCGGCATGGGCAAGCTGCAGCGCAGCTGCAAGCCCGGCAATTCCAGCCCCAATCACGATCACGGTCATGGCGGTCACATCCCTTCAGTGGCCCATCTGTCTGTAATTGTTGACAGGTGCCACCTCAGTGTCCAGTATTATTTACAGTCAGAATGTAATGCGCAGATTACACCAGCAGGTCAGGACCGCATATGCCTCTACAGACCCGAATTGAACAAACGCTCAACAGTGCCATCGACCGCGCAACCGCCAATTCGGCTCCGCCATATCTGTGTCAAGCCTTGCACTCTGCCGTTTTTCCGGGAGGCGCCCGCATTCGCCCGCAGCTATGCTTGTCCGTGGCGCAGGCCTGTGGTGACACAGCTCCCAACGTTGCCAATGCAGCTGCGGCTGCCATTGAACTGATCCACTGCGGCAGCCTCGTGCACGACGACATGCCATGTTTCGACGATGCCGCTCTGCGCCGTGGCAAACCATCCATCCACAAGGCGTTTGGCGACCCCATTGCTGTGCTGACTGGGGATACCTTGATCGTGCAGGCCTTTGAAACACTGGCGCAGGCCGCAGACGAAGCCCCGGATCGTGTTGCCAAACTGGTGGCCTTGCTGGCGCGTTACACCGGTTCGCCTTACGGAATTTGTGCCGGGCAGGCTTGGGAAAGCGAAAGCGAGGTTGATTTGCGCGCCTATCATCAGGCCAAGACCGGGGCCATGTTCATTGCGGCCACTCAAATGGGGGCGGTCGCAAGTGGGGCAGATCCCTATCTGTGGCATGAGTTGGGCGCCAGAATCGGTGAGGCCTTTCAAGTCGCGGATGATTTGCGTGATGTCGTCTGCAGCGAAGCTGAGCTGGGCAAACCCACTGGCCAGGACGCCGTACATGCCCGACCCAATGCAGTGCAGCGACTTGGGCTGGATGGTGCGGTCGCACATTTGAACAACGTGCTTGGCGGCGCCATTGCGTCCATCCCTTCTTGTCCTGGAGAGGCACAATTGTGTGCCGTAATCCACGCAACATCGCAGCGCCTCGCCCCAACCCAACTGCAAAACAACACTGCGGCGGAGTAGCGTGGGACTGGTCGAGGACACCCCCAGACCGCGTCGTGGCCTGTCTGATTTGATGTCACGTTGGCAGACCGATTTGATCTCTCGCCCCGGTTTTCAAGCCTGGGCGGCCCGCTTTCCCCTGACCAGAGGGCTGGTGCGCCGTGATGGCGAAAGGCTGTTCGATCTCGTTGCCGGTTTCGTGTATTCACAGACGTTGTTTGCCTGTGTCCAGCTTGAGCTGTTTGAAGATTTGGCTGCCGCTCCGAAGGCACCGTTGACCTTGGCGTTGGCGCGCGGTCTGACTGAACAACGGATGACAGCACTGTGCCAATCGGCAGCCGCGCTTGGCCTGATCAAGCGTCGTCGTGATGGGCGCTACGCGTTGGCGCGCCTTGGGGCAGCCTTGATAGGTGTGCCGGGCTTGATCGAGATGGTGCGTCATCACGACATTCTTTATCGCGACATGGCTGATCCCGTGGCGCTGTTGCGTGACGAGGTCGAAACCGAGTTGGCCGGATTTTGGCCCTATGTCCTGGGCCAGACACAAGCCGCACCCGAAGATGGGGTGGTTCAGCAGTATTCCCGCCTCATGGCGCAATCCCAGGCGATGGTTGCACAAGAGACATTGCAGACTGTGTCCTTTGCCAAGGCACAGGTTGTGATGGATGTTGGCGGCGGCACAGGGGCGTTTCTTCGCCATGTGCAGGTTGCCTACCCAAAATTGAAAACCATCCTGTTTGACCTGCCTGATGTTGTGACTGGCGCAGAGGGCATGGAGGCAATTGGCGGAAGTTTTCTTGATCCTCTGCCGCGGGCCGCTGACACGATCACACTGATTCGTGTTCTTTACGATCACACCGACGAAACGGTGGACCATCTGCTGCGCAATGTCTTTGACGCGTTGCCAGCGGGCGGGCGCATCGTGATTTCCGAGCCGATGTCCGGAGGGGCACATCCGGCGCGCGCTACTGATGGATACTTTTCTTTTTACACAATGGCCATGCGCACAGGCCGTGTGCGGTCGCACTCCGAAATTGCAGAAAAACTTGAACGGGTTGGCTTTGCAGACGCGCAGATTGCCAAGACTGGGCGGCCCTATGTGACCAGCGTTGTGATGGCTGAAAAAGCATGATGCGCCAAACTGATACAACAATGTGTCTAGAAAAGTTGACAGGTAATACTGTCATGAATAACGTACACATCAAGGAAGAGTCCTTTAAGACCGAATCCACAAAATAGGGAGAGGGACGATCGACGGCACGGCTATAGTTCTTCGAGGACCCAAACAAATTGGTCCTGAGGTTCTGGCGCTTAATGCACCGGACACCAACGATCTTGTCGTCGAGATATCTCACTCGGGGATTTCAACCGGGACTGAAAAACTGTTCTGGGCAGGTGAAATGCCGCCCTTCCCCGGCATGGGGTATCCGCTGGTCCCTGGATATGAAGCTGTAGGCGAAGTGGTCGAAAGCCGTTCGCCGGCGTTCAAAACGGGAGACAGGCTTTTTGTTCCCGGCGCATCCTGCTTTGGTCAGGTGCGCGGCTTGTTCGGTGGCGCGGCATCTCACTTGGTGACCTCGGCGGATCGTGTTGTAAAGATTGACCGAAAGGTCAGAGCCGAAGGCACCTTGCTGGCTCTTGCTGCCACCGCACGCCATGCCATTGCAGGACTTGGGAACCAGACACCGGAACTGATCGTCGGCCATGGCGTCTTGGGCCGTCTTCTGGCGCGGCTGACCTTGGCTGCCGGATGCAAACCGCCCACGGTGTGGGAAATCAACCCAGATCGTGCACATGGCGCCGACGGCTATCAGATCATGCATCCCGACGAGGATGATCGCCATGACTACAACTGCATTTTCGACGCCACGGGTGATTCTGGTCTTCTCGACTCGTTGGTTGGGCGTCTTGCCAAGGGCGGTGAAATTGTTCTTGCGGGGTTCTACGCCAAACCGCTGACCTTTGCCTTTCCGATGGCCTTCATGAAAGAGGCACGTTTCCGCGTCGCCGCCGAATGGCGCAAGGACGATCTGATCGCCACGCGTGAATTGGTCGAGGCCGGCGCGCTCAGCCTGGATGGTTTGATCACGCACCAAAGCCCGGCGATGGATGCAACGGCAGCCTACACCACCGCCTTTACTGACGCATCCTGTCTGAAAATGATCCTGTCCTGGGAGAGTACGCCATGAGTCTTGATGTCCCAAACCTGAAAGATGGGTACGACAAACGCCTGCGTGACGAGGCCAGTCAGCCAACCGATGACATTGTCACGGATGCGCCAACCAAGAAAACCCAGATCATTGCCATCTATGGCAAAGGTGGGATTGGCAAGTCTTTCACGCTGGCCAACCTAAGTCACATGATGGCCGAACAGGGCAAACGAGTGCTGTTGATCGGTTGTGATCCCAAGTCTGACACAACAAGCCTTTTGTTTGGCGGCAAAGCCTGCCCAACGATCATCGAGACGTCGGCTCAGAAAAAGGACTCGGGCGAAGAGGTCAAGATCGGCGATGTTTGCTTCAAGCGCGGTGGCGTGTTTGCCATGGAGCTAGGCGGACCCGAGGTCGGCCGCGGCTGCGGTGGCCGCGGGATTATCCACGGGTTTGAGCTGTTGGAGAAGCTGGGATTTCACGACTGGGATTTTGACTACGTTCTTTTGGATTTTCTTGGGGATGTGGTCTGCGGCGGCTTCGGCCTGCCGATCGCCCGGGACATGGCGCAAAAAGTCATCCTGGTGGCTTCGAATGACCTGCAGTCGTTGTATGTCGCCAACAACGTTTGTTCTGCCGTGGAGTATTTCCGCAAACTGGGCGGCAATGTCGGTGTAGCAGGGCTGGTGATCAACAAGGATGATGGCACCGGCGAGGCTGCAGCTTTTGCCAAGGCTGTGGACATCCCAATCCTTGCCGCAATCCCGCAGGATGACGACCTGCGCAAGAAATCCGCGAATTATCAGATCGTTGGCACCATGGACAGCCAGTGGGGCACAATGTTTGCCGAGCTTGGCATCAATGTTGCTGATGCCCCGCCTCAGCATCCCTCGCCTTTGGATCAGGACGGCCTTCTTGGTCTTTTCGACAGTAAGGAAACCGGGGCCGATTATACCTTGGTGCCTGCGACCGATGCCGACATGCGCGGCAAGAATGCCAAACCCAAGACCTCGCTTGAGGTCATCTACGACAGCGTCTGAATGGGGCCGAGTGTGAGCGAGACAGAAACATATCGCGTCGACTACGATGAGACAGGCAAGGTGCGGGTCGAAGCCGTGCCAGGCATGTCGCCGGCGCCAGTTCTTGCGGCTTCGGATGGTGGCTGTAGTTCCGGTGCCACGCTTGAGGCAGCAGCGCGCCAGGCGGGACAGTCCGAACTGTTGGACAAGTTTGCCACAGATTATCCAATGGGACCCCATGACAAGCCGCAAAGCATGTGCCCGGCCTTTGGATCACTGCGTGTTGGATTGCGCATGCGCCGTGTTGCGACGGTGCTGAGCGGTTCTGCCTGCTGTGTCTATGGACTGACCTTTGTCAGCCACTTCTACGGCGCTCGGCGCTCGGTTGGCTATGTGCCCTTCAACTCTGAAACACTGGTGACCGGAAAGCTCTACGAAGACATTCGCGACTCCGTTCATGCCATGGCTGATCCTGAGCGCTACGATGCGATCGTGGTCACGAACCTCTGTGTCCCGACTGCCTCGGGTGTGCCGCTGCGGCTGTTGCCCAAGGAAATCGACGGCGTGCGTGTCGTTGGCATAGATGTTCCCGGTTTTGGTGTTCCAACGCACGCCGAAGCGAAGGATGTGCTGGCAGGTGCGATGCTGGCCTATGCCCGCGAAGAAATCCAGGCCGGGCCCGTGGCTGCACCCGAAGCAGGTCTGTCTGATCGCCCAACCCTGGCTCTTTTGGGAGAGATGTTTCCCGCAGATCCGATGATGATCTCGGCCATGCTTGGGCCGATGGGTCTTGCGGCAGGTCCGGTGGTGCCGTGTCGAGAGTGGCGGGAGCTATATGCAGCACTCGATTGCAGTGCCGTGGCGGCAATCCATCCTTTCTACACCTCTGCGGTGCGCGAGTTTCAGGCCGCGGGGCGCACGATCGTCGGATCGGCGCCGGTGGGCCTGGATGGTACGGCAAACTGGCTGGCGGCCATTGGAGAGGCCTTCGACGTCAAGAAAGAACACATTGCAGCCGCGCAAAACGCCTTCCTCCCGGCGATCAAAAGCGCGCTGGCGGGCGCGCGAATCGACGGTACGATTACCCTTTCGGGATACGAAGGGTCCGAGCTTTTGGTCGCGCGCCTGTTGATCGAAAGTGGCGCAAACGTGCCCTATGTTGGCACCGCCTGCCCACGCACTGAATGGTCTGCTGCAGACGCAGAATGGCTGGCCGCCAAGGGTGTCAAGATCAAGTATCGTGCTTCGCTGGAAGATGATTGCGCAGCTATGGAAGCGATCAAGCCAGACCTGGCAATTGGCACGACGCCGGTTGTGCAAAAGGCCAAGGAACTGGGCATTCCATCGCTATATTTTACCAATCTGATTTCGGCACGTCCGCTGATGGGCCCGGCCGGAGCTGGATCGTTGGCGCAGGTGGTGAACGCTGCAATCGGCAACAAAAGCCGCATGGGCCGCATGAAAGCCTTTTTTGAAGATGTCGGTGCCAAAGACACAGCGGGCATCTGGGAAGGTGCACCCAATCGTCATCCCGAGTTCCGTGCCTTGAACCTGAAAAAGCTTGAACGCAAGGCGCGTGCGGCGAAAGCGGCGGAGATGATTTGATGGCGCTTTATGTCGGAAATTCGCCAGGCATGATCGCCAGTCTCTCTGGGCGAAGAGCGCGGGGCGGCTCTGGTCTTCTCATCTCAGGAGGGGACGCATGCTAGTTCAGGATCATGACAGGGCCGGGGGATATTGGGGTGCGACCTATGCGTTCTGTGCCTGCAAGGGGCTGCAGGTCGTGATAGATGGCCCGGTGGGCTGTGAAAATCTGCCTGTGACCTCGGTTTTGCATTACACTGACGGGTTGCCGCCGCATGAGCTGCCAATCGTCGTCACTGGCCTTGGCGAAGGTGAAATGGGCGCGGGCACCGAAGACTCGATGAAGCGTGCCTGGGATACTTTGGATCCGGCCTTGCCCGCCGTTGTTGTCACCGGCTCGATTGCCGAAATGATCGGTGGGGGTGTGACACCCCAGGGCACGAACATTCAACGGTTCTTGCCACGCACCATCGACGAAGATCAGTGGGAAAGCGCGGATCGCGCCATGACGTGGCTGTTCACCGAATTTGGCATGACCAAAGGCCGGATGCCGAAAGAGGCGAAGCGCGAAGAGGGTGCCAAACCGAGGGTCAACATCCTTGGACCCATGTATGGTACGTTCAACATGCCCTCGGACCTTGCAGAGATCCGTCGTCTTGTCGAAGGTCTGGGCGCCGAGGTCAACATGGTCATGCCACTGGGGGCCCATGTCGCCGAAATGCGCAATCTGGTGAATGCCGACGTCAACATCGTGATGTATCGAGAATTCGGCCGAGGATTGGCCGAGGTCCTGAACAAGCCGTATCTGCAGGCTCCCATAGGGGTCGAAAGCACGACGTCGTTTCTTCGCACTTTGGGAGACTTGCTGGAGCTTGATCCCGAGCCCTTCATCACCCAGGAAAAGCATTCAACACTGAAGCCAGTCTGGGATTTGTGGCGCTCGGTCACGCAGGATTTCTTTGCCACAGCGTCCTTCGCCATCGTCGCAAACGAGACATATACGCGCGGGATCCGGAATTACCTCGAAACCGATCTTGGGCTGCCGTGCGCTTTGGCGGTGTCGCGGGTTGCCGGTGAAAAGACAGACAACGACGATGTGCGGTCGCAGATACATGCAGCGCAGCCTTTGGTGGTCTTGGGCTCCATCAATGAGAAAATCTACATGGCCGAAATGGCAGGCGGTCACGGACCGCGGCCAGCCTATATTCCAGCCAGTTTTCCCGGTGCCGCAATCCGGCGCGCCACAGGAACGCCCTTTATGGGCTATGCCGGTGCAACCTACCTGTTGCAAGAGGTCTGCAATGCCCTCTTCGATGCCCTCTTTCATATTCTGCCTCTGGCCTCGGAAATGGACGACGGCGCCGCCACGCCAACCAAGCTGCGCCGCGATTTGCCCTGGGATGCTGACGCCCAGGCGCTGCTTGATGAAATTGTGGAAAATCATCCGGTTTTGACACGTATTTCTGCCGCCAAGAACCTGCGCGATGCAGCTGAACGCACTGCACTGAATTCCGGCGCTGAACGCGTCGCAAAAGAAATGATTGCCGCTTTGGCAACACGAACACGGGAACAATAAGGGAGGACAGACGCAATGTCAGACTTCACCCAGAAACACAGGGGCAAAGGGAGGTCTTCGGGGATAACCGAGTATCGTGTGTACTACGGGATCATCTTCACCTTGGCCATTCCATTTGCGGCGTACTTCTGGTTCCGCGACCTGCTGCGCGGGGACATCGCCGCGCTGCACCACGGAATTGTCGGACGCGCCTTGTCCGAAGCAAACGTGACAACGCCCAAGATATTCTCTGCCTACTAGCAGAGATCCAGGATCTCCCTCGCCTGAAAGCGGGGGGATAGCCCAAAGGCCGACAGGTCTGGGGGTGCCCCGGTCGCGGGGTTTGCGACCGCAGTCTAGCTATCCGGAGGACAGACTATGGCTGACAAAACTGACCTGTCGTTCACAGGTCTCACCGACGAGCAGGCGCAGGAACTGCACTCGATCTACATGAGCGGGCTTTGGTTATTCGTAACCATCGCCGTCGTTGCTCATGTCGCAGTGTTTGTTTGGCGTCCGTGGTTCTGAGGAAGGGATAAGAAATGAGTAAGTTCTACAAGATCTGGCTGATTTTTGATCCGCGTCGCGTGTTCGTTGCGCAAGGCGTGTTTCTCTTCCTGCTGGCAGCGATGATTCACCTCGTCCTGCTCAGCACGGATCACTTCAACTGGTTTGAACTGGCCGCTCAAAAAGCGGCTGGTGGCTGACCCGTCGGAAAATAGCTGCGGGCGGGCCAGCGTCTGCCCGCAGCGTCTAATGATAGTTGTGAAGAGCATCGGGTGATCCCCGATGTCCGCAAGCCAAGCGGGGAGCGAGCGATGGCACTATTAAGCTTTGAACGAAAATACCGCGTTCGCGGAGGGACGCTCATTGGTGGTGACCTGTTCGATTTTTGGGTGGGGCCCTTCTTCGTTGGCTTTTTCGGCGTAACAACGCTGTTTTTTGCCGCACTGGGAACGGTATTGATATTCTGGGGCGCGGCCCTGCAGGGGACGTATAACCCCTGGTTGATCAACATTGCACCGCCTGACATCAGTTACGGGTTGGGCATGGCGCCACTCGCCGAAGGCGGGCTTTGGCAAATTATCACCATGTGCGCTGTTGGCGCATTTGTCAGCTGGGCGCTTCGAGAGGTCGAGATCTGTCGCAAGCTGGGCATTGGCTACCATGTGCCGGTCGCGTTCAGTTTCGCGATCCTGGCCTATGTCACTCTGGTGATTTTCCGTCCGCTCTTGTTGGGCGCATGGGGTCATGGGTTCCCCTATGGCATCTTCAGTCACCTCGACTGGGTTTCGAACACGGGATATGCCTATCTGCATTTCCATTACAATCCAGCACATATGATTGCGGTGACCTTCTTTTTCACCACAACTTTGGCGCTGGCGTTGCATGGTGGTCTTATCCTTTCGGCAGCAAACCCGGAAAAAGACCAAGAAATGAAGACGCCGGATCACGAAGACACGTTCTTTCGGGACTTCATCGGCTACTCGGTCGGAACGCTTGGCATCCACCGGTTGGGTCTTTTGCTGGCCTTGAATGCGGCATTCTGGTCGGCTGTCTGCATCATCATCTCGGGACCTGTTTGGACACAGGGGTGGCCCGAGTGGTGGAACTGGTGGCTTGAACTGCCGTTCTGGGCAAGTGGGGGGGCGTATTGATGCCAGAGTATCAGAACATCTTTAACCAAGTGCAGGTCCAGGGTGAGCCTGAAATGGGCATGGACAATGGCCAGGGCCTGATTGGTGAACGCGTCGGAAAGCCGTTTTTCTCGACATTTGCAGGTTGGGTTGGCAATGCGCAAATCGGCCCGATCAAGCTTGGCTTCTTTGGCCTGACATCCCTTTTCACGGGTATCTTGTGGCTGAACATCATCGGCATCAACATGCTAAGCCAAGTGGACTGGTCTTTGTCAGAGTTTGTTCGGCAGTTGTTCTGGCTGGCGCTTGAGCCGCCCTCGCCTGAATACGGACTGTCGATGCCACCACTCGATGATGGTGGATGGTACATCATTGCCAGCTTCTTCCTGCTTGTCTCAGTCTGTTCCTGGTGGATCCGCAGCTATGTGCGCGCCCAGGAACTGGGCATGGGCAAACACGTTTGCTGGGCGTTTGCGGCGGCGATCTGGCTGTTCCTCGTGCTGGGTCTGTTTCGACCGATCCTGATGGGATCCTGGTCAGAGGCAGTGCCGTATGGCATTTTCCCTCATCTCGATTGGACGGCGGCCTTTTCAATCCGCTATGGCAATCTTTACTACAACCCCTTCCACTGTCTTTCGATTGTCTTCCTTTATGGGTCTACCTTGCTGTTTGCGATGCATGCGGCGACCATTCTGTCTGTCACGCGTCTTGGCGGAGATCGAGAGTTGGAGCAGATCGTGGACCGTGGCACCGCCTCGGAGCGCGCGGCGCTGTTCTGGCGCTGGACCATGGGTTTCAACGCCACGATGGAGGGAATCCATCGCTGGGCGTGGTGGTTTGCTGTGCTCACCCCGATCACCGGTGGGATTGGCATTCTTTTGACCGGAACAGTTGTCGATAACTGGTTCATCTGGGCGCAAGAACATCACTTTGCCCCGTCGTATGATGGCAGTTACGGATATGAAGCCTACCAAGCGGAGGGCCAGTAATGTTTAGGAAACCCGACTGGTACGAAGAGTGGGCCAAGGCCAATCCGATCAGATCCAGCGGCCCCCTGGTGTTGTTGTGCACGGTGGGCGTGGCGATCATCGTCGCCGTGGGCATAATCTTGATGGCCAACCCCTGGCAGACTTCAACTCTGCAAACCGGCCCGCGTGGGCTTGCCCTGGGCGTCATAAAGATTGACGCCAACAGGACCGAGGATCCGACGATTGCTGGTTACAGCTCGTCTGAGCCGATCATCCCCACTGGCGGCGAGGTTCTGGCAAGAGATGCCTATGAAAACGCCGAAGAGTCGTTGGGTCACCTGACCAAGGACAATTATGATCGACTGGTCACTGCCATGCGCAGCTGGACCGGGATCGAGGACCTGTTTGCAGGAGAGGAAAATTATCAAACGGTCGTCGCACGCATGATGATCCAGATGACACAGAACATCAACGAAGGCTACGAAGAGCACGTCGGCGGCGCAGGCGTAAACTGCTACACCTGTCACCGGGGTCAACCCGTACCGTCTGGCATCTGGTTCAATAATGTGCCGGTCAATTCGAATGTCAGCGGATGGGCGGCCGCGCAGAATCGCGCAACGATGAACAGCGAATACACGTCATTGCCATCGGACGCTCTTGAGAAGTATCTCAACGATTACAATGTCATTCGGGTTCACGATCTTGAATCGCGTGTCGATAACGAAGGGACCGCCACTATTCAGGATACAGAGCGCACCTATTCGTTGATGAACCACTTCTCCAATTCACTTAACGTGAACTGTACGTTCTGTCACAACACACGCGCCTTCTATGATCTGGAGCAAAGCGCACCGCAGCTGAACCAGGCGCAACTCGCCATCGGCATGATTCAAGAGATCAACCTTGATTACCTGACCCAGATTGAGGACGTCCTGCCGCCTCATCGGCTTGGGCCCATGCACGGTGATGTCCCCAAGGTTGCCTGCCTGACCTGTCACAAGGGCTACAGCAAGCCTTTGAACGGGCTGGACATGGTCTCTGACTGGCCAGAACTGACCACGACGGATGACGAAGTCGTGTATGAGTAAGCGGTTTCCGGTCCGGTTTCCGGTCCGGGAAAGCTGGGGGCAACCCTGGTCCCCTCATTCCTCCCTCGGGTAGGAATCAAGCCGCGCAGACTCCATCTCTGCGCGGCTTTTTTGGGGAAAATGACATGTCATGCAGGACAGTCAGGCAACCCAGATGGACTTGAAAAGGAAGCATAATGGCCACGCCGACCCCTCTTCTGGATAAAGTCCAAAGCCCAAGCGATCTGCGCCGCATGAGCGATGATGAGCTTTATGCCCTGGCCCATGAGGTGCGATGCGATCTGATTGAGAGTGTCAGTCAGACCGGCGGCCACTTGGGGTCGTCATTGGGTGTTGTTGAGCTGACCGTCGCCCTTCATGCCGTGTTTAACACGCCCTATGACAAGTTGATCTGGGACGTTGGGCATCAGTGTTATCCACACAAGATGTTGACCGGCCGCCGTGGTCGAATGAACAGCCTGCGCCAGGGCGGGGGACTCTCGGGTTTCACCAAGCGCAGCGAAAGCGACTATGATCCCTTTGGCGCTGCGCATTCATCGACCTCCATATCCGCGGGTTTCGGGTTCTGTGTGGCACGTGATCTCGGAGAAGCAACGGGCGATGCTGTTGCGGTTATCGGTGATGGCGCGATTTCGGGCGGCATGGCTTATGAGGCGCTCAACAATGCGGGTGCCGATGGCCGGCGGATGTTTGTCATTCTCAATGACAACGAAATGTCCATTGCGCCGCCTGTTGGGGCGATGTCGAATTACATGTCCGGGCTTTATGAAAACACGCCTTTCAGAACGCTGCAGGAAATCGCCGAAGGGTTTGTGCGCAATCTTCCCGACCCCATGCGCCTTGGCGCTGAGCGCGCCCGCTCTCTCGTAACCGGTGTCGAAGGGGGGCCGACACTCTTTGAAAACCTTGGTTTCTCTTACATCGGGCCGATTGATGGCCACGACATTCATCAGCTGTTGCCAGTTCTGCGCGCGGCCAAGACCCGAGCTGATGGGCCAGTGCTGATCCATTGCCTGACCGTCAAGGGCAAGGGCTATGCGCCTGCTGAAACCTCGGCGGACAAGTATCATGGTGTGTCGAAATTCGATGTTGGCACCGGTGCGCAGTTCAAATCGAAACCAAACGCACCAAGTTACACCTCTGTCTTCGGCCGCGCCTTGACGGCCGAGGCAGACCGGGATTCCAAGATTGTCGGGATCACCGCGGCAATGCCGTCGGGCACCGGCATAAACCTGCTACAAGAGGCCCATCCCACACGGGTATTTGATGTGGGCATCGCGGAACAGCACGGTGTGACGTTCGCTGCGGGTCTGGCTGCCAGCGGCCTCAAACCCTTTTGCGCGATCTATTCAACCTTTCTGCAGCGGGCGTACGACCAGATTGTCCATGACGTGGCTTTGCAAAACTTGCCGGTCCGGTTTGCCATTGACAGAGCTGGTCTGGTTGGCGCGGACGGTGCCACCCATGCTGGTTCTTTTGATGTCTCCTACCTGGCCAATCTGCCCAACTTCACCGTCATGGCCGCCGGGGACGAGGCTGAGCTTGTTCATATGGTTGCAACCGCCGCCGCCCATGACGACGGCCCGATCGCCTTTCGCTACCCCCGTGGCGAAGGGGTTGGAGTTGATTTGCCCAAGGCCGGCATACCCTTGCCGCTTGGCAAGGGGCGCGTGGTTCGCCAAGGCTCGGATCTGGCGATCCTCAGCTTTGGTGCGCACCTTTGTGAATGCATGTCGGCTGCAGCCATAATCGAAGCCAATGGAGCCAGTGTCACCGTTGCGGATGCGCGCTTTGCCAAACCCTTGGACACTGATCTGATCACACAGCTCTTGCGTCACCACAAAGCGCTTGTGACAGTGGAACAGGGCGCCCAGGGTGGCTTTGGCGCCCATGTCCTGCATTGGTTAGCACAAGAGGGCCGTCTGGACGGTGGCTGCGCAATACGTACCATGACATTACCTGACCGCTTCATTGACCAGGCGACTCCCGCCCAGATGTACGAAGAGGCCGGGCTGACTGCTGTAGATATTGCCGCAACCTCCTTGCAGGCCATTGGGGCACAGCTGGTGGCTGGAACGCCCTGACCAGCTGTGTTGTTGCTCTGACATCGCGTGCTGTGGTGCCATATCCGCGGTAGCGGGTGTCTGAACTGACATGTGGTCCCCCTTTGCCAAGGCTTGCAACATTTGGTGCAGCTGGCCCGCATGCAATGTCTTGAAAACCCGGTAAGGCTGGTGGTCAACCGACCTGCGCCAACCAGGCGCCAGCCCAGGGTTCATACCGGCGCCAGCCGTCTGAACTGCCGGAATAGATCTTTTGTCGTACCTGCCGCGCCGAAGCCGTGCGTACCGGATGTTGACTGGCCTCAGGTCTCAGGCATGCCTCATGCCAGGTCAGGCGCAGGTCGTCCAACAAGGCACCTGTGCTTGTCGCTGGATCTGCGACCAGAGCTTCGTAGTCCAAAGTGGTGATCCTGCCGGGAAACAGTTGATGCCAAAACGCCATCAGGTCCTTGTAGCCTTTGTAAAAAGAAACCAAATCCGTTGGATCATAGGCAAACCCGTTCCCGGTCGAAGCATAGAAATGTCGAAAATTCGACCAGCAGGTGGCTCTTGGATCACGATGAACATGCAAGATGCGGGCCTGCGGCATCGAACACGCGATATAACCGATCAGCTTGAAGTTCAGCGGCATTTTGTCGGTCACGAAGGCGGCCGTCTGCGCGGCTTTGGGCAATCTCGCAAGATAGGCGTTCTGTAACGACTCTGCTGCCGGGCCACTGGGAACGGCAAGGGTGTGATCGCGGCGGACAATACTTGATAGGGTTTCAAGCTCGCCGCAGGGAACGACCTCTGGATGTCTGGCCAGGATCGCCTCGACCAATGATGTGCCCGAGCGCGGCATCCCGACAATGAAGATTGGCACCGGCCCGGATGGGCCCGCATCCTTCAGGGCGGCTGCGGCACGGCCAAACCTGTGCTTGATCTCTTCAAAGAATCGATGATCCAGTGTTGGATCATAGCGCAGCAAAGCTTTGCGCAGTGAATTTGCCCGGACCAGGTGATCATAGGCGTCCTGGTAGGACCCCTGATCTTCGCAAACCTTTGTCAGGGCAAACCTGAGATGCATTTCATCTTTGCCTTGGGTGACTTGGGCCAGCTTTTGGTGCATGTCACGCACGAGTTTGTCTTCCCGCGTCATGTCATGAAGATGAGTGAAGTTCATCAATCCAGCGTAATTGTTGGGCTGAAGCTCAAGCGCCTCTCGCGCAAGTGTGCTGGCTTTGCTCATCTGTCCTAGCACGGACAAGACAACAGAGGTCAAATTGAGGATCTGACAGTCTTTGGGCCACCTGCGTCGCGCCTTGTTCAGGACATCCAAGGCGGCATCGGACTGGCCCACAAGGTGTAGCATCCGGGCATGCGCCAGGTGATACTCTGGCCTGGCCCCATCCAGCAAAACCGTGGTTGCATGACATTCGGCGGCCTTTTCATGTTCACCCACCCCTTCAAAGGCGCGGCCGAGGGCGTGCAGATACCTGGCCTCTGCAGGGTTTCCAGCGACCGCCCCCATCAAGGGGGGAAGGGCGTCGTGGGGCCGTGCCAGACCCAAAAGAGCAACCCCAAGGCCATGCAGGGCCGGCCCATGATCGGGGCGCAGATCCAGAACGGCTTGGAACTCTGTCAGAGCGGCGGCAAAAGCACCGGTGTCATTCAGAATGTTGCCCAGATGCACAGGATAGTCAGATCCAATTCCGGACCGGGCAATCGCTTCGCGGTAAAATTTGATGGCGCGCCGGGTGTCTCCGATATGGCGGGCGCACGACCCTGCAAGCGCATGGAGATCAGGATGATCGGGCAGATCGCGCAGCGCTTGCAAGGCCAGCCGCAAGGCTTTGCGATGATCCCCTTTGTTATAGATCCGCTGCAGACGGTGCAGATCATGACGTGGTCGGGGTGGGGTCCTTGTGAACATCGGCAGGCATCCAGTGAAAGATGGGTTCACCCCAGGATGATGCGATTTGGCAAACAAAGGGTTTCCGCCCGCCGGATCAGACCATCCAAACCGCCATCTTTCGATCAATCGTCTTCCGTGAGACCCCAAGGCGCCGGGCGGCTTCGGCCCTGTTGCCATCACACAGATCCAGCACGTGCAAAATGTGCCGCTGCATGACCAGATCAAGATTCTCGATCGCCTGCGCGCCTGTCACGGCGCCACTGCCCGCGAACTCTTCGGGGAATTCGCCCAAAATGACCGATCGCTCGATCAGGTTCTTCAGTTCCCGTACATTTCCTGGCCAGTCATAACGGCACAACTTCAGCAGCGTTTCTTCGTCCAGGTCCAGCCGCGGCATACCCAGCGTCGTTGCAAATTCTTCCATGAAAAGGGCTGCCAGCTCAACGATATCTTCGGAGCGATCACGCAGAAGCGGCATCTCGATGCGCATGATGTTTATCCGGTGATAAAGATCTGCCCGGACATGCCCCTGGGCCACAGCGTCGTTCAGATCCGCATTTGTGGCAAAAAGAAATCTCAGGTTCAGCGGGATCTCGCGTTCTGCACCAACGGGTCGCACTCGCTTGTCTTCCAACACACGCAACAGTGCAGCCTGCAGCTGATCTGGCATCTGCGCAACTTCGTCAAGAAACAGCGTGCCCCCATCCGCCAGCAAAAGCAGACCCGGTTTCAGTCGGTCATCCTCTTCGACGACACCAAAAAGCTCAGAGGCAATCCGATCTGGCGCTATGGCAGCGCAATTTACGGCAACAAAGGGTTTTTCTGCTCTGTCTGACATCCGATGCAGATAGCGCGCCGCCAGCTCTTTGCCCGTGCCACTTGCGCCGGTGAACAGCACTGGCGTGGGCAATGGTGCCAGACGGGCTAGCATAGAGCGAACATTGGTCAGGGCCTGTGACGCGCCCAATAGCTTGCCGCGGGCACTGCCTGCATGCACTTCGCGTAACAAAAGCGCATTGTCGCGGCGCAGATACTTGCGATCCAAAGTTCGTGCGACGGCATTTAGCAACTGATTGGCGCGAAAAGGTTTCAACACAAAATCGCTGACACCGGCCCGCAACGCTGCGATTGCTGTTTCAAGATCAGCATAGGCCGTGATCATGATCGTGTCGGCGAAGAACCCTTTGCGTCGCTGTTCTGTCACCCAATCCAGCCCCGTGCCACCGGGCATCAGGTTATCCACGATCACCAAATCATAATGCGCCTCGTCCAGTTTCAAAGTCGCCTCTTTGGGAGACCCCACCTCATCGACCCGCTTCACCCGCGGCTCAAGGATCTTGGTCAGGAAGTTGCGCATTCCGGGTTCGTCATCGATCACCAGAACCGAGGCACCCGACAGGGTGCCGCCATAATCATCCATCGTGTTTATCACCATGATTGTTCACTGTCTCGACACTGGCCTGCAACGGGCGTCAATCCAAGCGAACACTTTGGCCGCTCCGCTGTTCGGCTGAAGAAAAGCCCAATTCTCCCAGAACGACCCAAGCCCCAACCGAAATCACGGCCATCGCGGCGAACCCTGCCAACATTGCTTTCATTGATCAGCCTCCTGTTTTGTTGCGGTTTTCAAAAAGGTGATCAGGTCGGCGCGGTCACCTGCCTCTCGGATCACTTGCATCGGCATTTTCGACCCCGGAATGAAGTGGTCGGGCCCTTCGTCAAACAGCGCATCAATCGACGTTTCATTCCAGATGATGTCGGACCCAACGAGGATGGGTGAATAGGGATACCCCGGCACCGTTCCAGCCGCGCGACCGAAGACCCTGTGAAGGGTCGGACCGGCTTTCCGCGACGGACCGGGTGTCAGCGCATGGCAAATTGAGCATTTGCGCATGAACTGCCGCTCACCGTTGCTCATGGTTGCGGCGTCGCGCAGAAAACTGCGGTTTCCGTCAATCGCCGGATCGAATTCATCAAGATAGGCGACCGGCCAGGCATAGGCCACATCGTCAAGCCCACCGGCGTAGATCGTCTTGCCATCAGGCGAAAACGCAAGCGCCCAAACCGGCCCACGCCGGGTGGCACGGAAATCCCGGGTGATGCGCCAGGACGTCGTGTCGATCATCATGATATACCCCTGGCCGTCCCCGGCAGCCAGTTGCCCGGTTGCACCATGCCAGGCCATGGCCAAAATGGGTCGCCGATCGAGTGTGAAGTCCTTGATCTGTTGCCCACTTTCCCGGTCAATCACTCGCGTGCCGCCATCGACAGCCCCATAGGCGATCCAATCGTCGGTCACGATCATCTCATTGATGCCGAACCCATGTTTTACCACAACGCGGCTCTGCCACTGCGTGTCATCTCTTTGCCAATGGCGAATTGTTCCATCAGAGGACGCAGAGTAGAGTTGTGTGTCAGAAATCAATTCAACGCTTGTGACGTTTGACTGATGGCCGCGCAATGTCTCGGTGATGTGATGATCCATATGCGGCCAGGTGACCTGTATGAACCCGTCCCATCCAGCCGATGCGATCACGGTCTCAGCCGGTAAAATGTCAATGTCGGAGACCTTTCCAAGGTGACGGGTGATCTCTTTGGCTGAGCCGTCGGGGTGCCACTCCAGGACGCGGAAGTCGTCCCCGCCAGAATACAAAAGAGGCGCGTTGTCAAAGTTTACCACAACGACCGCCGCGTCGTGCCCGTCCAACCAGGTTGGAGCAAGTCCGTCCCACACGCCGACAGAGTTATCAAAACTCGCCGTTGCCACCTGCCCACCTGGCGCCACGGACAGACCCATGATGGGCCCGCCGTGACCTTTCAGCGTCGTAAACTCCTGCGCCAGCGCAGGTCCGGCCACAAAGGTGAGTATCACAGCCAAGCCGCGCAAGGGGATCACTCGGCTGGGGTTGCATTTTTCGGGGTCGATCCTCCCTGCTTGGTCTTTACCTCGTCCAGCCAGAGTGAATGATGCTGATGGGCCCATGCCTCATCGACTTCGCCTGATCCCATGGCGTCATAGGCGCCCTCCATGCCCAGAGAGCCGATGTAGATATGTGCGATGATGATGGCCATCAGAACAAAGGCCACGATTGCATGCCAAAGCGAGGTCAGCTGCATTTCCTCTTGCGGGGTCAGCGCAGTCTCTAGAGGGGCCATGCCGAACCATCCCGGAATGCCCCATTCATTGAGCATGACAAAAGTCTTGCCCATCAAGGGCAACTCGAACGGAAACAGCAATGACAGGCCCGACACCGAAATCGATCCACCCAGGACAATCACGGACCAGAAGATCAACTTTTGTCCTGCGTTGAATTTCTTGGCCGGGGGATGTTTCTTGCCGATGATGCCACCGAACTGGGCGATCCAGACCAGATCGGTGCGATTGGGCAGATTGTGGCGGACCCACATGACAAAGATCAGGATCAAGGCCAGCATAAAGGCCCAGGACACATTGTTATGGATCCACTTTGAGGCAATCAGGATTACCGAGTTTGCTTCTTTTCCAAAGACAGGTGCGATGACCATGCGTCCGAACAGAACCAACAGGCCCGTCACACCCAGCAGAATGAAACTGCCGGCAAGCATCCAGTGAGTCATGCGTTCAAAACTGACAAAGCGGGTCACTGTCCGCCCCGTGTTTGGCGCATCAAGCCGAATGCGTCCTCTCAGGATAAAGAACACCAGCAAAAGACCCAACGTGCCGAGCAAGAGCCACCCGCCATACTGTGCCAGCGGCCCTTGGCGGAACTGATACCACCGCATGCCACCGTCTTGCACCAGCACCTTGCCGACCTCGGAGTTGTCGCTGACCGTGATATCGGCCTTGTTGTAACGCAGCGCCCTCCATAACTCGGGATCTGAGGCCCCTCCAAGTGGGCCAAGTCCGGGCACCGAGGACGCGTCACCACCGATGTTGTTGCTACGGAAGCTGTCATCGATCGGCTCACCGCGCTGGCGGCGCAAGATATCTTCCAGCGTTTGCGCTCCGCCGGTGCCAGATCTGTCAACCTCGACGTTGGTGCTGGCCTCTTGTGCGGCGGTCAGCTTGGGACATCCCAGACCTGCTGACATCAAAAGAACCATCAGCCACAAAAATGACGCTCGCATCATGTTGCTCCTTGTCAATGTATCGGGACGCTATGTCGGGTTGTTCCCGCGCATTTGCACCAGCGCCTTGAAACTCTGTAGTGCGGCTTCGGTCTGACCAAGCTGATCCTGGAAATAGGCCACGAGTTCCAGGAACTTGGTTTCCCAAAGCGTGTAGCCCATATCTCGTGCGGTCTTTTGACCGCCAACCGCAAGAGGCAGGCCTGTCTTAAATTCCTGTTGTGCCATGTGAACACGGCAGATTTCATGCAAGAGTTGGCATTCGACCCGGTGATCTTGTTCATCTCGCGCGACGGCGAGGCCCCGACTCAGCGGATCAAGGGCACGGTCCGCCTGACCGACGTCAATCAGCGCAGCACCCATCGTTTCGAACGCATATGGCAAGATCACCCGGTTGTTGAACTTTTGGGCCAGCATCAGTGCGGATTCTGAGTGCTCAAGGCTTTGCTGCGGGTAGCCATCCTGTAATGTGGCCCGGGCAATATTGTGTTCCAAGCGCGCCAGTTCTGCACCGTTTGCCAAAGACATTGCCTCTGTCAGGCACGCATAGGCACGATCCAAACGTCCGGAATAGCGTTCGATGTTCGCGCGCGTCGCCAGCAGGTCGATTCGAGAGGCCACAGCGCTGTTTTCTGACAGACAGGAAAAGCCATCACGCACATGATCACGGGCGCCCGTCAGATCCCTGCGCGAATAGGAGATGACACCGAGAATAGAGTAGCAATCAGCCATGGCGTCGCCGGCATTTTCACCGCGAAGACGGGCCAGCCCCTGATGGCACTTGTTCTCCGCTTCGTTGAGAGCGCCGCGCCACTTTGCTTGCCATGCCAGGGTTCGCAGCGCCAATCCCTTATCACGACGAGGATATTTGGGTGCGTTTTGATTGGCGAGCCGATCATTGGGACCAAGGATCTGTTGGACCAGATCAACACTGCTTTTGCGATCTGACCAACGAATGGTCCACGCGCGCTGGTTAAGAAAGGCGGGATCGGCGCCTTTTCTCCGGTTGTACAATGCGCCTTTGTCGTCTGACCCCAACGCCTTTACCCCAACATTCCAGCAGGGCACAAGTTTCCGGCGAAAACAAGCTGGCTCATACCCTACAGTGGGTTCAGCTGACACACACACCGCTTTGTCCCAATTGTATGGTATCAAACCGTTTGGAACCCCGAAAGCCTCCGGGGTTCCAAAAATTGCGTTATTTTGTGCCAATTGGCTCATCCGCCCTTTTGATCGTAGGCGGTGCCCCAACCCCACGCACCCGAACCAAAGCCGCGGGCGACGACGCGCTCTCGGTAGATGGCCGAGACGACGTCACCGTCCCCCGCCAGCAACGCCTTGGTTGAACACATCTCGGCGCAGATGGGCAATTTGCCCTCGGCGATCCGATTGCGGCCGTATTTGGCGAATTCAGCGGTCGAGTGGTTGTCTTCGGGACCACCGGCACAGAAGGTACACTTGTCCATCTTGCCGCGTGATCCGAAGTTGCCCGCCTGAGGGAACTGCGGCGCGCCGAAAGGACACGCATAAAAGCAGTACCCGCAGCCGATGCACAGATCCTTGGAGTGCAAGACGACCCCTTCTTCGTTCTGATAGAAGCAGTCCACCGGGCAAACGGCCATGCAGGGCGCGTCTGAACAGTGCATGCAGGCCACGGAAATCGAGCGTTCGCCCGGTTTGCCGTCCTGGATGGTTACAACCCGTCGTCGGTTGATCCCCCAGGGTACCTCATGTTCGTTCTTACAGGCGGTGACGCAGGCGTTGCATTCAATGCAGCGCTCGGCGTCGCAGAGAAACTTTGCTCTTGCTGCCATTCTTAGGGTCTCCCTTTACGCTGGCATGATCTTGCAGAGAGTCGCTTTCGTCTCCTGCATTTGTGTCACGCTGTCATAGCCGTAGGTCTGAGCGGTGTTTGTGCTTTCGCCCAACACGAAGGGATCAGCACCATCCGGATACTTGCTCCGAAGGTCTTCTCCCTGGAAGTGCCCGCCGAAGTGGAACGGCATGAAGGCAACGCCCTCGCCGACCCGTTCGGTGACCATCGCCATCACCTTGACCTTGCCGCCCTCAGGACCTTCGACCCAGACCTGTGCACCGTCGCGCACACCCAGGTTGTTGGCGTCCCTTGGATGGATCTCGACGAACATGTCCTGCTGCAGTTCCGCAAGCCAGGGGTTCGACCTGGTTTCATCCCCGCCACCTTCATATTCGACCAGACGGCCCGAAGTCAGGATGATCGGATAGTCCTTGCTGAAATCCTGCTTCTGGATCGAGGCGTACATCGTCGGCAGACGATAGAACTTCCGGTCTTCGTAGGTCGGGTAGTCGGCCACAAGGTCGCGACGGTTCGAGTAAAGCGGTTCACGATGCAGTGGAACCGGATCGGGGAAGGTCCAGACAACCGCACGGGCCTTGGCGTTCCCGAAGGGCGCGCAGCCATGTGCAATCGCAACCCGCTGGATGCCGCCGGACAGGTCGGTCTTCCAGTTGGTCTTTGGACCCGCAACGGCGTCGATCGCCGCCCGTTCCTCGTCTGTCAGATCGCCGTCCCAGCCAAGGTCCATCAGCATTTGCATGGTGAACTCTGGATAGCCGTCCTCGATTTCGGATCCGACGCTGTAGACACCATCTGCCAGCAGGTTTTCACCATCCCGTTCGACACCAAAGCGAGCGCGGAAAGTCAGGCCGCCTTCGGCAACCGGTTTCGACATGTCATACAGGTTGGGCGTACCGGGGTGCTTCATATCAGCAGTCCCCCACGACGGCCAAGGCATGCCGTAATAGTCACCGTCCGCAGGGCCGCCGATGGCTTGCAGCGTGGTTCTGTCGAACGTGTGCTGGTTTTCCATGTGCAGTTTGATCCGCTCTGGCGACTGACCTGTGTACCCGATCGTCCACATGCCCCGGTTGATTTCCCGCAGCGTATCCTCGGAGTTCGGGGTCAACCCGTCATCTTCAAGGGCGATGTTGCGGAAGATCCGGTCATGGAACCCGAATTTCTGCGACAAAAGCGCGATGATCTCTTCATCGGGCTTTGACTCAAACAATGGATCAATGACCTTTTCCCGCCACTGCAGCGACCGGTTTGACGCGGTCACAGATCCCTGCGTTTCAAACTGGGTGCAGGCCGGCAGCAGGTACACGCCGTCTTCGCGGTCATGCAAAACGGCCGAGACAGTGGGGAATGGATCGATCACCACCAGCATGTCGAGCATTTCCATCGCTTTCTTCATCTCGACCATTCTGGTCTGCGAGTTCGGCGCATGGCCCCAAAGCACCATGGCGCGGACCTTGTCAGGGTTGTCCATGTTGTCAGGATCTTCAAGAACGCCGTCGATCCACCGAGACACCGGGATCCCGGTTAGGTTCTGCAACGACTTCTCTTTGCCGTCGGCGCTGGTGGTGGTCGCGAACTGCCCCTTCAGCCAATCGCCATCTTCACCCCAAACCCGGCCCCAGTGCGCCCAGGCGCCTGCGGACAGCCCGTAATAGCCAGGTAGCGTGTGCGACAGAACGCCAAGGTCTGTTGCGCCCTGCACGTTGTCGTGGCCGCGGAAGATGTTGGTGCCACCGCCCGTG
>JAKVCP010000049.1 GCA_022448925.1 Paracoccaceae bacterium | reverse complement strand
ATCTGGCGCAGGGTTGGCCCGTGCAGGGAAATGAGCCATTTTGGGGGGCGCTGCCCCCACCGTCCGCGTTGCGGACGCCCCCAGAGTATTTGGTGAAAGATGAAAGGCCGGGTGGTCTTGTCTTTGGCTGGCTCTGTGCGAGGTTCTGCCAAAGTTTTGAAACGAAGCTGTGAGGAAGATTGCATTGGACTTTGTTTTCCATGCAAACACCCCATTTATTGTTCTGGATACGGCATAAAGGATGAAATTCATGACCCAATACACCAAAGATCCTGAGGCCATCGCCCGTTTGTCGCCTGAAGAATATTATGTCACGCAGCAATCCGGGACCGAGCGGCCCGGGACTGGGGCTCTTTTGGGGAACAAAGAGCCCGGGATCTATGTAGATATTGTCAGTGGTGAACCGCTTTTTGCCAGCACTGACAAATATGACAGTGGTTGTGGCTGGCCGTCATTTACAAAACCTGTCACGCAGGCCCATGTGACGGAACATCGTGATATGACGATGGGGATGATCCGCACCGAGGTACGGTCCAAGCATGGCGACAGTCATCTGGGACATGTGTTTCCCGATGGCCCGAGGGATCGTGGTGGTTTGCGGTATTGCATCAACTCGGCCTCGTTGCGTTTCGTGCATCGCGATGACATGGAGGCCGAAGGATATGGTGATTTTCTGGATCAAGTGGAGGATGTTGCATGAATGAACGCGCTGTTCTGGCGGGGGGCTGTTTCTGGGGCATGCAGGACCTGATCCGCAAGCTGCCCGGGGTTGAATGCACACGCGTGGGGTATACCGGGGGTGACGTGCCCAATGCGACCTATCGCAACCATGGCACCCATGCCGAGGGGATCGAGATCCTTTTTGACCCTGACCGCATCAGTTATCGGCGGATCCTGGAAGTGTTCTTTCAGATCCACGACCCGACGACGTTGAATCGGCAGGGCAACGACCTGGGGATGAGCTATCGCTCAGCGATTTACTATATCGATGATGCGCAGAAGGCCTGTGCGGAAGAGACGATTGCCGATGTGAATGCCTCGGGTCTCTGGCCGGGGCCGGTGGTGACCGAGGTCGCGCCGGCGGGTGATTTCTGGGAGGCTGAGCCCGAGCATCAGGACTACCTTGAGCGTTTCCCCAATGGCTACACCTGCCATTTCCCGCGCCCCGACTGGGTGCTGCCCAAACGGGACGCGGCTGAATAGGCCGGTTGAACAGGTGACATGCCGCATCCTCTTCGGTAACTCTGGATGACACCAAGTTAGACCGGAGGGGATCGCATGTTCAGGGCCTTGGCCGTATCCGTATCGTTGCTGTTTGGCACGGCCACTTTGGTGCCCGCTGCCGAGATCATCGAGGCGCCGGAACTTGAGGCGCGGCTGGCCGGACTGCGCGTGATGTTCGGCGGGGGCGAGGGAAATGACGGGGCCGTTTTGGGAGGTGAAGCCGACGACTATGGCCCTGTCCAAGTCCTGCGCATAAGGGGCCCGATCGCACGCGGTGACGCAGAAACGTTGCGCGCCTTTTTCGAAGATCCGGCTTACTATCGGCGATACGTTGTTCTGGACAGCCCGGGCGGCAGTTTCACCGAAGGACTGCGCATCGGCGAAGTGTTTCGCGAATTCCGTGGGGGATATGATTTTCCGGTTCTTGGAGGCGTCTTTGTACTGAACGGAGACACATGCCTGTCTGCTTGTACGCTTGCCTTTGCTATGGCTGCAACCCGACAAGACTGGGGCGGTCGGTTTGTCGAATCGGGTGCCGAGCTGGGATTCCATATGGGGTTTTTGCCCGATCACCTTGCCGATCAGACAGCGGCGGTGCGAGATGCGATGAACTTGGGGTATGACGTCAGTGCCGGTTTCATGCGTGTGATCATTGATGGCGCGTCGCCGCCCGAGCTGCTGGCCAACGCGTTACAACACCGAACTGCAGACAGTTTTTATTGGGTATCCGCAGACTACGAAGCGCGGTTTCTAGGGTTCAATCCTGTTTCGGCCGGGGTGACTGCTGCACCAGCCTATGCCGATGCCTTGTCGAAAAATCAGCTGAACGAGATCTGCGTTGCCATGCATGTTTCGCAACCGGGCAACAGGTTCCTACCAGATGAAGCGGATTTTGCCAGGCTAAACCTGGAGACCGAAGCGTTGTACGAAGTGCAGGGCTTGGAACAGGTGCTGGAGGTGTTGGAAGGGCAGGTGATCGTGTCGCCGTATTGTGCTGTTCAGGTCGATGAACAAAAGCGGATCTCAATCAAGATGAAAGGTCTCGACAGCCTGCGGGCCAGTTGCGACGCAGGCCATCTGGCGATGCGCTCGAAAGGGTGGTGTGTTCCGCGCGAGGATACGCGGTACCACGCTTTTCATCCCGTCACCGTCGCGCAGTTGTCCGTTGCGCTAGGCTGTTCCGGGCCAGCGATGGACGCCAATTGGGAATTCGCCGGGCGGCGAGAAGACATGGGTCAGCTAGGTCCAACTTGGGATTTGCCAGTTCGCCGCCGCGTGACCTTGCGCTCCGATCCCGCCTTGTCCGGGGCGAGACTGGGGCGGCTCGAGCCTGGCGAGACCGCGCATGTCATTGGCTGCCGACAGGTCGCGGATCGGCAAGGCGTTTGGTATCGGGTTCAAGCCAAGGGGCAGACCGGGTGGGTCAGCGCCCGGTTTCTCGGGTTCTGACAGTCGGGCTTCTCTAGTCCTTGAAGCAGAAGGTGTTGCCTGAACTCGTGTTCAGATAACACCGGCTGCTGCTCACGGGCTTGTCGGTAAACAGCAGTTTCGCCTCAAGCCCGTTGATGCGGTCCCCGTTGACCGTGTCTTCGATCACCGTCTTTGCGCCCGAGGGCCAGACGAACTCATCCAGCTGATATTCGTGCAGCGTGCTGCTGATCTTGCGGGTGGTCAGGCGTGTGCAGGGGTCTTCGTCGCGCTTGTCCTGGCCACGGAAGACGTAACAGGTCGTTTGCGCAGTGCTGCGGTCGATCGGAGAAAGCTCGGCCACATCCCGTGTGGCGATCTGCTGATCCGAGGGGCGCACAAGGTCCGCCAGCTTGGTGCGCGGGTCGAAGAACAGCGCGGGGCTGGCGTCAAAGCCAAGACCATCCTGGCCGATGCGGATATTGCCGAAAGATCCGAAATAGCTATAGGCGGCAACCTCGGTCGCGGCGGTCACATCCGCCTTGAGACTGATGTTGCAGAACAGCGCGCCTTCCTGGCCATAACCTTCCTGGCGGGCCTCGACACCGTTGCTGTTGCGTGTCACCTCGACCCCCCAGCCCCACCGCTCGGTGGGTTCAGGGTCAAAGCCGAACCCGTTGGTCGAGATCCGGTCGCCTTCCCAGTTGTAGAAACTGTTGCAGGCGTTCGAAACGGCCAGCGGCGTGATTTCGGCCGGGTGATAAGTGCCCACAACGGGGATCAGCCAGCGGCCGGCCTTGTGGACCGTGTCGATGTAGAAGAAGTCTTCGGGTGGGGTCTGCAGCATCTTGGCGACCAGCGTATGTGAGACCTTCATATCGCCAGAACGCGCCAGCAGGTCTCCGATGCCTTTGACGGCGATCTTGTAGGCCGTGTTGACCTGCCCTTCAGAGTAGCTGCCCCCCGGAACCACAAGTGAGGGCGCGTGAAACCCAAGCGTGCCCCCGGCGTGCAGCTTGCGGTTGGCGACAATGCCCGCGTCGCTTTCCGTCGAGACCGAGCCCGCCATGAACACGATCGAACAGGCGCTCAGGCAGGTCGCGCCGCGGGACACGGCAGTGCCCAGTTTGCCCGTGATCAGATCGGCGATGCGGATCGCCTCGGCAAAGCTGCCGCCTTGGCTGTCCAGGCACAGGCGCTGGCCGTGATACTCGTCAGAATAGAGCGGATTATAGGCATCGGCAGAGCCGTAGATCTGGATTAGAAGGGCCTTCAGCCGGTCGGCGTCGCCTTTTTCAATAACACCACTCAGGCGCAAAAAGCAGCTCATGTAGGGATCGGTGTGCTGTTCTATCGTGGCCGCTTTGGTCATCGAGGCTGGCGTCAGCAGAATAAGAAAGAGCAGCACGAGAATGCGCATGTGCATAGCCTGGATCCTTTTGAAAGCGAGGTTCGCAATATCAGAAATCCTTTGTCAAGCCGTCTCGGCCTTGTGTCTATGGCGCGCTGAGTGGTGTCCGATCTGTCGCGGCCGAGAGGTCAGATGATTTGGCCGACCGCAGCGGCGTGGCCCGGGGCGCAGGTGCAGGACATCCCGCTGCATGCCGTCTGCGCTGTCCAGCCCCATCCGGGTCAGCACCCTGTCCCAGGCTTGTTTCAGAAGCCTCTTTTGGGCATGCTGTGCGGCAAGGAGATTTTCATGCGCATTATTTTGATCGTTCTTTCCTGTGTCGCGTTGGTGGGCCCTGCCTGGGCCGGTAAATATGCGCTGGTGCTGGGAAATGCCGAGTATGAAACCCTTTCAGATCTGAAAAACACGCATTCTGACGCGGAGGCCTATCATGAGACGTTTCAGGGTCTTGGCTATCAGGTGACCTTTCTGAAGGATCTGGATTTTGAAACGACACTTGAGGCGCTGGACACCTTCTATGCACAATTGCAGCCCGGGGATGACGTGGTCCTTGTGTTTTCTGGTCATGGCTGGAGCGATGGTCAGGTCAACTACCTGATTCCGACGGATGCGCCCAGGCAGGCCCGCGATTCGCTGCTAAAGCGGAAAACGATTGCACTGAAGAATGGCTATAACGGCATTTTGGACGAGTTCGCTCAGCTTGGCGTTGGTCTGACGTTGGCCATCATCGATGCGTGCCGCAACAACCCGTTTGAACCGCCTCAGGGCCGCAAATCTGTCGCTATGGGGCGTGGGCTTGCACCGGTTCAGGCGCAGTCGGGGACCTTGGTGATCTTTTCGGCAGGTGCTGGCCAAGAGGCCCTGGACCGCTTGCCTGATGACCCCAAGGATCAGCGGCTGTCCGTCTTTACCCGGACCTTCCTGCCGCACTTGCAGTCGGGCCTGTATGTTGAGCGCGCAATGGCCGAGGCACAGAAAGAGACCGCAGACCTGGCCCGCCAGGCGGGTGGGCACATGCAGACACCGGCGATTTACGACGAAGCGCTTGGCGACACCTGCTTGTCCGGAGAGTGCGTCTATCAGGTCACGCCGGCGGCGCAGGTCCGGATGCCGACCACTGCGGCGGCGCCCAGCCAGTGTGACCTGTTGTACAATGAGGCCCGCGTTTCGCGGGAGTGTTTTCAGTTTGAAGGCTACCTTGACGTGTGTGCCGATCACACCTTCGCCCCCATTGCGCGTCGGTTTGTGTCCCGGCAATGCACGGCAGACACGGCGGCTGTTCAGGTCACGCCACGACCGCAGGCACAGGCCGTGACACCGGTTGCCCCGCAGGTGGCCGAGACGGTCGAAAAGGCACCGCTTGAGCAAACAGCCCAAGACCAACTGACAGAATATTTTGCGTTGCAGGACAAAATTGCCGTCAAGGAACGCTCTTTGCAGTTGGCGCGCGATGCGTCGATGTGGCACCGGGTTCGCGACTTGACGGCGGATCTCAGAAAATTGCGGGTCGAACAATCGTCTTTTGAAACTGATGTGTTGCGGGACGTATTGGCTCAGGTCAAAGCGGTGCAGGCAGAGCTGGCCAGCGCCAAACGGTCTTTGGCTTTGGCGCGAAAGTTTTCGACCCCATCACGCGTTGGTCAGCTTGAGCGTCAGACGGCGCAGCTACAGCGGGATCTTGATGCGCTGCGCACGGGAACAGCGGCTGTCACCAAGAAGGCTGCTGTGGTGGTGCCGGCACCTGTTCGACGTGACAGCAAGGCAGATCCGGACCAGGATCTTCGTGTCCAAGACTGCGACGGCGTCGCACTGCATGAGGCTCACCCAGATGTTCTTGCCGGCAGAGTGACAACCCAGCCTGTTGATTTCGAACAGATATCGGGTTCCGAGGCTGTGCGCCTATGCAGACGGGCGGTGGAGGCGTTCCCTGACCACGCGCGCAGCCTGTCCAATCTGGCACGTGCACATTGGCGCGTCGGCGACACTGAGGACGCAGTTGTGCAATTCCGCAAAGCAGATGATCTGGGTGATCTTTATGCAATGCGCTCATTGTCGCTCATCTTTAAGAATGGCGACGGCGTCCCGCAGAACCTCCCTCTTGCATTGTCTTATCTGCGCCGGGCGGCCGCTGCGGGCTATCCCATAGCGCAAAATGATCTTGGGAAACTCTATGAGAGCGGTACTGGCGTCCAAACGGATCTGGCTAAGGCGGCGTCATACTATCGCGCGGCCGCCGAGCAAGGTGACAGTTTTGGGCAGACAAATCTGGCGGTGCTTTTGCGTGACGGCAAAGGGGTTCCCATGGATTTGCCCGCCGCCCGTCGCCTGTTTCGTTTGTCGGCAGAGCAGGGTCATCGCTCCGCTCAGGTGTTCTATGGGAATGCGCTCTACAATGGCGAAGGTGGCACCACCAACCAGGTTGAAGCTCTGCGCTGGTACCGCAGGGCTGCAAACAACGGCAGTAGGGGTGCGATGTACAATCTGGGCCTGGCCTACCGCGACGGTAAGGGCACCAAGAAAAACCTAAAGGTCAGCGCCGACTGGTTTCAGCAGGCAGCCGATCTGGAGGATCCGATGGCCTATGAACAGCTGGGACATTTCTACGAATACGGGCGTGGCGTACAGGCTGATCCGATCGTTGCCGCTCAGAATTATTTTGCCGCTTTGAAAAAGGGCCGCGACTGGGTGATCACCCGCGACCAAGGCAGTTGGGACAAGGAAACGGCCAAGGCGTTGCAGCGGCTATTGAAAGACGAAGGGTTCTATAAGGGACCCATCGACGGCATCATGGGCAGTGGCGCTGTTGGCGCGATGAAGGCGGCGTTGAAGTCGGAGTGATGTAGATGCGGGGGGTGCAGTGGATAAAAGCAGGGCTGACGTCGGTCTGTTTTCTGTTTTGCGCAATGCCCGTGGCGGCACAAAAGCTGGCCTTTGTTCTGGGCAATGCGGATTACGCCCATCTGCCAAGCTTGGAAAACACTCTTTACGATGCCGCCGCCTATCGCGACAGTTTTCGCGACTTGGGTTATGCTGTGACCTTTCACGAAAATCTTGCCCTTGAACCGATGTTGGCAGCATTTGACAGCTTTCTGTCTCAGGTCCAGCCGGGCGACCAGGTCGCCTTTGTCTTTGCAGGTCATGGCTGGAGTGATGGGCAGATTAACTATCTGATCCCCACAGATGCCCCGAAAGATGGGGGCGAGCGCATGCTTGTCCGGCAGTCCCTTGCCTTAAAAAATGGGCGGGATGGCGTTCTGGATGAACTGGTGCAGGCCAAGGCTGCGCTTTCCCTCGCGATTATCGATGCGTGCCGCGACAATCCCTTTTTGCCCAAAGAGGGGGTGCGCTCGGTTGGTATGTCGCGCGGCCTGGCGCCGATCGATCCGCAGCAAGGTACCTTTGTGGTCTTTTCCGCGGGCGCTGGTCAGCAAGCGCTAGATCGGTTGCCTGACGATCCGCCAGAGCAGCGCCTGTCGGTCTTTACCCGTACGTTTCTACCGCATCTGACGTCTGGTCTTTATCTGGAACAGGCGATTTCGAGGGCACAGGTCGAAACTGCGGCATTGGCGCGCCAGCACGATGGGCATCTGCAACACCCCGCCTACTATGACGAAACGCTGGGCGACACCTGTATCGCGCCGACCTGCGGTGACCAGACTGCGACGTCAGCCCGTTGTGACGTTTTGTATGACGCTGCGCAGACGGCGGATGCCTGTTTTGCCTATGACGGGTATGTAACGGCCTGCCCAAACCATTTGTTTGCCCCCTTTGCCCAAAGCTACCTGTCGCTAAGGTGCCAGTCCGCGTCGACAGTTTTGGACGGCCGGCGTGAGGATCCCGCACGCGGGTCGGACCCTGTTGAGCCTGACCCCAAAGCGGCAGACGACAGCAGCGCCGTGCAACGGTGTGACGCCCTGGCGCTGGACAGCTGGCATCCTGATGCGCTGTCCGGTCTGACCAGGACCGAAGGCCTTGTCTTTCGCAAGATCGAGCCCGAAAGGGCAATTCCGGCTTGCGAAGCTGCTGTTGCGGCCTTTCCCGATCACGTCCGCAGCAAAGTCAATCTTGGGCGCGCGTTGCACGCCGGAAAGCGTCTCGAGGAGGCCATGCCGTATTATGAGGCGGCGATAGAAAAGGGCGATCCTTTGGGCCTGTACCTTGCGGGCATTCTCTATGCTTCGGGCAAAGAGGGGGTGCGCCGTGATGACCAGATGGCCTTTGCGCTGTTTCAACGTGGTGCCGACATTGGCTATGCGCCCACAGTTAACGCCCTTGGCACGCTGTATTTCAACGGGCGGGCCGTTCAGAAGGACGTACAGCGTGCCACAGAGTTGTTCAAACAGGCCGCCGAGATGGGATTTGGGCAAGGTCAGTACAATTACGCCCTGCAACTGGAACGGGATCCGACGACGCGCCAAGAGGCCGCCCAGATGTTCTTTCGCAGTCTGAAGAGTGGACAGGACTGGGCTGCCCGACGCGCGACGCAGAACTGGCCCGTTGAGACCGCAAAAGCGTTGCAGCTTCTCTTACGGGATGAAGGGCTATATTCTGGGAAGATTGATGGAATTATGGGAACTGGTGGCAAGGCAGCAATGCGTGCCCTGATCCCAGAGTGACGCGTGGATTGAACAGACAAACCCCGATAGCGAAAATGCTGTACAGGCATCGAAGTGGGGAATTTCGGACTTGTAAAACTGCGCTATGTCACGAAACTATTTATTAAGGCGTGCGAGATGAAGCCCGGCTCATTCTTCGCTGGATCAAACAAAGGGGGTTTGTGATGAGATTTTTTGTTTTGGTTATTGCGATGCTGTCGGCGGCGCCGGTTTTTGCCGGAAAGAAAGCCTTTATCCTTGGAAACGCTGGCTACGAAGAACTGTCGGTGCTTCGAAATACCCACGCGGACGCACAGGCCTACGAACAAGCATTCGGAGCATTGGGCTACGATGTGAGCTATCACCAAGACCTTGACTATGGTGATACGATCGATGCTTTGGATGGCTTTCTCAATCAGATTGATCCGGGTGACGAGGTCGTCTTCGTCTACTCCGGTCACGGCTGGAGCGACGGCCAGACCAACTACCTGATCCCAGTGGATGCGCCCAAAAAGGGAAGCGACCGGGTGCTGGCGCGCCAATCGCTTGCGTTGAAAAACGGCTATAACGGCATTCTGGACGAGATAGAGCGCATGGGCGCTGGCTTGACCGTTGCCGTAATTGATGCGTGTCGCAACAACCCGTTTGAGCCGCCCGAGGGCCGTCGCTCAATGGCGATGACGCGCGGACTGGCGCCAGTAAAGGCACAGACCGGTACGTTTGTGATCTTTTCAGCCGGCGAAGGCCAAGAGGCTCTGGATCGACTGCCTGATGATGAGGCGGATCAGAAACTTTCGGTTTTCACACGTACCTTTGTGCCGCATCTGATGTCAGGCATCTTCCTTGAGCAGGCGATTTCAAAGGCGCAAGTTGAAACAGCTGCGTTGGCTCGGAAGGCAGGCGGGCACATGCAACATCCTGCCTATTACGACCAGACGCTGGGCGATACCTGCATGTCCGGGAGCTGCAACGAAACACCTGTAATACAGCCAATTGAGCCGGTCATCCAACAAGAACCGACCGTGACAGAAAACCTTGTGCCGCGCCCTCTTAGCCAGTGTGACGCGCTATATGCGGAAGCCAAGGATGCAGGCGCATGTTTTGCCTACGAAGCCTACGCTGAAATCTGCAACGATCATGTCTATGTCGCGCTGGCCAAGGCCTTCATGAAACGCAGATGTGAGGCCGTCGTGGCGGTCGATCCCAAACCGGTTGAAGTCGACCCCAAGCCGCTGCAACTCGCTGGGGCTGACCAAAGTCCGTTGGTCCGGGCCTGCGATGCAGAAGCGACAGCGACTGACCACCCCGACATTGTCAGCCTGAAAATCCGCTCGAAAGGCCGCGCGTTCAACGAGATCTCTGCGGTGACGGCGATTTCCGCTTGCCGGAATGCGATCAATTCGTTTCCGAACCACGCCCGCAGCCTGTCAGCATTGGCGCGCGCATATGAAGCTGACGGAGATCTGGATCAAGCCCGGACATATTACGAAATGGCGATTGATCAGGGCGACATGGTTGCGTTGAACAATCTGGGTGTCATGTATGCCAACGGAACCGGCGTGACCAAGGACGAGTGGCTCGCGGTTGATTATTACAGGCGATCTGCCGAGGGGGGCTATGCCAACGCAGCCAATAATGTTGGGTGGGTTTATCAGAACGGCAGAGGCGTATCGGCCAGCGATACCGAAGCGGTTTATTGGTACCGCAAGGGTGCCCAGGGCGGAAGTGCTCGGGCCCAGGTCAACCTTGGCTGGATGTATGAAAATGGCCGAGGCGTGGCCGCCGACGATCGCGAGGCTGTTCGGTGGTACAAGACCGCGGCTGAAGCAGGAAATGTCACGGGTCAAAGCAACCTTGGCTGGATGTACCAAAATGGCCGTGGCGTTGCACAGGACGACTTCGAGGCGGTGCGTTGGTATCGCGCGGCTGCGGACCAAGGCAACGCCCGGGCCCAGGCCAACCTTGGCTGGATGTATGAAAACGGTCGCGGTGTCGCGCGCAGTGACGTCGAGGCTGTACGCTACTATCGCCGTGCCGCCGAGCTTGGCAATGATGTGGCCCAGGCGAACCTTGGCTGGATGTATGAAACCGGTCGCGGGGTTGAGCAGGATTACAACGAAGCCATGGACTGGTATCGTATGGCTGCAGACCAGGGCCTGGCGCGTGCTGAAACCAATTTGGGCTACATGTATCAGAACGGATTGGGCGTTGCGAGAAGCGATCGCGAAGCCGTACGCTGGTACCGTCAGGCCGCGGAAAAGGGGCACGCACAGGGCCAATTCAATCTTGGCGTCATGTATGAACGGGGCGAGGGCGTCAGCCAAAATTATCCCGAAGCCATGTCTTGGTACAAAAAAGCCGCAGCAAGTGGCAATTCCGGGGCCATGTACAACCTTGGCCTGATGTACCGCAACTCCATGGGCGTTGCGCAAGACGATGTCGAGGCACTGCGTTGGTACGAAAAAGGTGCAAAGGCGGGTCATTCCGGCGCACAGTTCAACGCAGGGGTATTCTACGATTCCGGCATTGGCACATCAGCCAATGAAAAAAAGGCGTTTGACTACTACACGGCTGCGGCCAAACAGGGCCACTCGGGCGCGCAGCACAACCTGGGCATTCTGTATCGCGATGGCAAGGGTGTGGCCAAAAGCAACGCCGAGGCGATACGCCTGTTCAAACAGGCGGTGCAGCAGGGCGAACCCTATGCGCACAACAGTCTGGGCTGGATGTATGAAAACGCTGTTGGAGTCAGCAAGGACCCCCGAGAGGCCGCCAATCTTTACTACGAGGCACTGAAACTGGGTCGCCCCTGGTCAACCACGCGTTCGCAGGGGGGCTGGGATCGCGATACCGCGCGCGAGATGCAGCGCCTGCTGAAGGCTGACGGCCATTACAGTGGGGTCATAGACGGCATCATGGGATCAGGTGCCGTACGCGCCATGAAGGCGGCGCTTGGGGGATAAGGCCAAATGGTCCTTGTGAGCGGCCTGATCCCTTGATCTGGATTGTGGCCGTGCGGATCGCTTTGGCCAGACATATGATCCCCTTCAGGATCCTCAGAACACCCAGTCAAACGCCTGCGATCATGCGCCGGCGTTTGAGGTTCTGGGCTACAGCCTCACCCGCTTGGACGATCTGACGATGAAGCAGATGCCAGACGGGCAGAGCAACGATCTGGTGCCGAAAGTTTCTCGTTGCACAGACCTGAACGGCATCCCAAGTGGCATACCGCGCAGTCGCTGGCCAACAACGGGCCGACCGCAGCGGCGAGGCCCGGGGCGCAGGTGCAGGACATCCCGCTGCATGCCGTCTGCGCTGTCCAGCCCCATCCGGGTCAGCACCCTGTCCCAGGCTTGTTTCAGAAGCCTCTTTTGGGCATGCTGTGCGGCAAGGAGATTTTCATGCGCATTATTTTGATCGTTCTTTCCTGTGTCGCGTTGGTGGGCCCTTCCTGGGCCGGTAAATATGCGCTGGTGCTGGGAAATGCCGAGTATGAAACCCTTTCAGATCTGAAAAACACGCATTCTGACGCGGAGGCCTATCATGAGACGTTTCAGGGTCTTGGCTATCAGGTGACCTTTCTGAAGGATCTGGATTTTGAAACGACACTTGAGGCACTGGACACCTTCTATGCACAATTGCAGCCCGGGGATGACGTGGTCCTTGTGTTTTCTGGTCATGGCTGGAGCGATGGTCAGGTCAACTACCTGATTCCGACGGATGCGCCCAGGCAGGCCCGCGATTCGCTGCTAAAGCGGAAAACGATTGCACTGAAGAATGGCTATAACGGCATTTTGGACGAGTTCGCTCAGCTTGGCGTTGGTCTGACGTTGGCCATCATCGATGCGTGCCGCAACAACCCGTTTGAACCGCCTCAGGGCCGCAAATCTGTCGCTATGGGGCGTGGGCTTGCACCGGTTCAGGCGCAGTCGGGGACCTTGGTGATCTTTTCGGCAGGTGCTGGCCAAGAGGCCCTGGACCGCTTGCCTGATGACCCCAAGGATCAGCGGCTGTCCGTCTTTACCCGGACCTTCCTGCCGCACTTGCAGTCGGGCCTGTATGTTGAGCGCGCATTGGCCGAGGCACAGAAAGAGACCGCAGACCTGGCCCGCCAGGCGGGTGGGCACATGCAGACACCGGCGATTTACGACGAAGCGCTTGGCGACACCTGCTTGTCCGGAGAGTGCGTCTATCAGGTCACGCCGGCGGCGCAGGTCCGGATGCCGACCACTGCGGCGGCGCCCAGCCAGTGTGACCTGTTGTACAATGAGGCCCGCGTTTCGCGGGAGTGTTTTCAGTTTGAAGGCTACCTTGACGTGTGTGCCGATCACACCTTCGCCCCCATTGCGCGTCGGTTTGTGTCCCGGCAATGCACGGCAGACACGGCGGCTGTTCAGGTCACGCCACGACCGCAGGCACAGGCCGTGACACCGGTTGCCCCGCAGGTGGCCGAGACGGTCGAAAAGGCACCGCTTGAGCAAACAGCCCAAGACCAACTGACAGAATATTTTGCTCGGTTTGGCATGACCTTGGCGGCCACAGAAAGTGGCGCTGTGATTATCGATGCGGTGGATCGTGGGTCCTTGGCTCATCATGCGGGCCTGGGTCCGGGCAGCCAGATCATGGCGCTGGCTGGACAGCGGGTCGGCACGTTGACGCAGGTGCGTGACATCTTTGATGCGCTTGAAATGGACGGCACTGCTGCACATGCGATTGTTGAGGTGCGGCAGAAATCCTCTGTTCTTTTTGCCGCGCTGAGACTTCCCTGGGGACCGGACATGCCTCAGCCTGATCCCAACACGGCTGTTGGCGAAGCTGAGCTGCTGTTGCGCAAACTGACACGGTCGGCGCGACCACGAAAGCCTGCTGCGATCGAAACGGAGGCGCCCGTCCCTGTCGACTATAAAAACGCGTGCGACACGGCGCTGTTGGATAGGGCGCACCCAAAGGCGCGTGAACTGTCGCTGGGATCTTTTGATCCGGCGCCTGTCGCGGTGCGCGCTGGGATGCTGTCTTGCGCACTTGCCCTGCACCATGACGCGGACTTTGCCCGAGGTTACCTGAACATGGCACACGGCCATGCGCTTTTGGGGAATTCGGCCGAACAGGGCGGCTTCCTTGTTAAGGCGGCTTTGCAGCAAGAGCCCTCGGCCAGTTTTCAACTTTACAGGATGCGCAAGTCAGCGGGCGCGGTTGAACAGGCCCTGGGGTATCTGATCGCAGCCGCAAAGGCGGGATGGCCGGAGGCACAGTTTGACTTGGCTCAGGATCTTGAGGCGCGAGAAGGGGAGGGAAGCCCCGAAGCCATGGAGTGGTATCAGAGCGCGGCCCGCTCAGACCATCCCGGTGCTGCCAAGCGGTTGGCGGATCTGGTCGAAGCACGGCTTCTGCAGCCCGAGACAAATTTCGGTAGCGCGCTGAAAGTAACCCCGCAACTGGCAGCGCAGTACCGGGTGCAGGCCGTCCGCTTGGGCGACAGATCGGTATTTGACCGCCGCCAAAGTGATTGGAGCCAAGACATCGCCCGCGCAGTGCAGGTGCTTTTGAAAGACGAGGGGCTGTACACAGGTGCGCTGGATGGGCTGTTCGAAGCAGGCAGCCTTGCGGCACTCAAGAAGCTGGTGCCACCGGGGTGATCAAGGCCGGTGTCGTAGCGTACCAGCTGGCATTGACCCCACGTTTCGCGTGACAAAGGTCGATCAAAAAGATCATCCTTGACGAGACCGGAGGGACCTAATGACCGATTACCCACACATGCTCGCCCCCTTGGACCTGGGCTTTACCACCCTGAAGAACCGCGTTCTGATGGGATCTATGCACACCAATCTCGAAGAGACAGGTGATTGGAAACGTGTGGCTGAATTCTATGCAGC
Source organism: Paracoccaceae bacterium (assembly GCA_022448925.1). Lineage (GTDB taxonomy): Bacteria > Pseudomonadota > Alphaproteobacteria > Rhodobacterales > Rhodobacteraceae > JAKVCP01. Next base: position 9,981 of record JAKVCP010000049.1, on the reverse strand, counting down.
GCGGGCACGCGGGGGCGTCGCTTTGATGGTCACCGGTGGCATTGCGCCCAACCGCGAAGGTGGTGTGTTTCCAGGCGCCGCTGGTCTGTTTTCCGACAAGGATGTTGAAAACCACCGGCAGGTCACCGATCGGGTTCACGCGGCCGGCGGCAAGATCGCGATGCAGATACTACATGCGGGACGGTACGCTTATGGGCCTGAGTGCGTCGCGCCCAGCCCGGTTAAGTCTCCGATTTCGCCCTTTCCGCCCAAGGAACTGGACGAAGAGGGAATCGAAAAGCAGATCAGTGACATCGTCGCCACTGCCTTACGTGCGCGTGAAGCCGGCTATGACGGGGTCGAGATCATGGGCTCTGAGGGGTATTTCATCAATCAGTTCCTTGTCACCCACACCAACAAGCGTACAGACCGCTGGGGCGGATCTTACGAAAACCGCATGCGCCTGCCGATTGAGATCGTGCGCCGCACGCGCGAAGCTGTTGGTTCGGATTTCATTCTGATCTATCGCCTCAGCATGATCGACCTGATCCCCAACGGCTCGACCTTTGATGAGGTGGTTCAGTTGGCGCGGGCGGTGGAGGCTGCGGGTGCCACACTTCTCAACACTGGCATTGGCTGGCACGAGGCACGCATTCCCACGATTGCCACCTCGGTGCCGCGGCGGGCTTTTGCCTGGGTGACGAAAAAGCTGATGGGGCAGGTTGGGCTGCCGATAATCACATCAAACCGGATCAACATGCCTGACGTGGCAGAGGCCGTTTTGGCAGAGGGATGCGCAGATATGGTCAGCATGGCGCGACCGTTTCTTGCGGACCCAGAGTTTGTGAACAAGGCACGTGCAGGCCGGGCAGATCGGATCGCTCCGTGCATTGCTTGCAACCAGGCCTGTCTCGATCATACCTTTGGCGGCAAGCTGACCAGCTGTCTTGTCAATCCCCGCGCGTGCCATGAGACAGAATTGGTGCTGACGCCGGCAGAGGCGCCGAAGTCCGTGGCGGTTGTCGGGGCGGGACCTGCGGGGCTGTCGACTGCGATCACAGCCGCCGAGCGCGGCCATGCAGTGACCCTTTTTGATCGGGCTGATCAGGTCGGTGGACAGCTCAACATGGCCAAGCAGGTTCCCGGAAAAGAGGAATTCTGGGGTCTTGTCGACTGGTTCGAAACAATGGCAAAGGACACAGGCGTTACCTTGATGCTGGGCACAGAGGTGGGTGCGGATGATCTTGCTGACTTCGATGAAGTGATTGTTGCCACTGGCGTGATCCCGCGTGATCCTGAAATTCCAGGCCAGAATGGCGAAAACGTTTTGGGCTATATCGACGTGTTGCGCCACGCCCGACCAGTTGGCGCGAACGTAGCTGTGGTTGGTGCAGGCGGGATTGGCTTTGATGTTTCTGAATACCTTGTGCATCAGGGCGAAAGTGCCACTGAGAATCTGCCCGAATGGATGCGTGAGTGGGGTGTGACCGACCCCGAAGAGGTTCGCGGTGGCCTGGCCCCGGAAGGCCCCCAGCCAGAGCCGCCCGCCCGGGCCGTGACCTTGTTGCAGCGCAAAGCCGAGAAGCCGGGCAAGCGACTTGGCAAGACAACGGGTTGGATTCATCGTGCTGCCTTGCAGATGAAGAATGTCCAGATGAAGGCAGGCGTCAACTACGAGCGCATTGATGATGAGGGTCTGCATATATCCTACGGTGAGGCACGTGAGCGCCCCGAAGTGATCGCCTGCGATACAGTGGTGCTCTGTGCCGGGCAAGTCAGTGAACGCAGCCTTGCAGATGCTTTGCAGACGCGTGGCGTGTCGTGCCATGTGATCGGCGGAGCGGATGTTGCTGCTGAACTTGATGCAAAACGCGCCATAGATCAGGGTGTGCGGTTGGCCTCGGCCTTGTAAGGCAGGATAAGGTGGCATCTGAGCCGCCGCTTGTGGCAATCCGCCGAATGGCGGCGATGGCCGTCCCCAGACCTTGAGGCCAACGCCCGCTGGCCTCTGCCGTGCTTTGAAATCTTGGTCGGTTTTTAAACGCAGAGGGAACCTTTCGTGGCGACAGAGGCGTTGCCCTCGGACGGCTTTTCCGTCATGACGGTTAAATGACATCTGAAATGCGTGCTCTGTCCGTTCATCTGTTGACCGCCACCGGTGCCGTCTTTGCCATGCTTGCCATGCTGGCTGCCGTGCAGGAAAATTGGCCGGTGATGTTTCTTTGGCTTGTTGTTGCCTTTGCCGTTGATGGGATCGATGGTCCTTTGGCACGCAAATATGACGTACGCACCAATGCCCCGCGTTTCGACGGCGTGCTTTTGGATCTGATCATCGACTATCTGACCTATGTTTTCATTCCGGCCTTCGCCTTGTTTCAGTCCGGGTTGTTGCCGGGCTGGACCGGCTGGTTTGCCATCATCGTCATCACGTTCGCCTCGGCGATGTATTTTGCCGATACGCGGATGAAGACCACGGACAAGTCGTTTCAGGGGTTTCCGGGATGCTGGAATATGATGGTCCTTGTGATGTTCGCGATCGAGCCGGGGTTTTGGGTGATCCTGCTTTTGGTGGCCGCTTTGGCGGCGGCGATGTTCCTGCCCTTGAAATTTATCCATCCCGTGCGCACGGCGCGCTGGCGTCTGGTATCGCTGCCCACAGCCATTGCCTGGACGTTTTTTGCAGGCTGGGCGGCCTGGGTGCAGTTCGATCCGCAAAGCTGGGCGCACTGGGGATTGGTCCTCACAAGCCTCTATCTGATGGGCGCGGGCATCGCCCAGCAAATCATCCCGGAACGCCGCTAACCCCGGCGTCGTGGCGCAGCTACGGCACAGATGGCCAGGATCAGGCCGGAAACGCTTGCGATCATCCCGGCGGCGCTGACGGTGTTTGGCAGGCCAACCCAAAGCGGCCCATAGCCTGCCAGGATGTACCCCAACAGGGCGGAAAGTGTTGCAAAGGCGAGGCTCCATAACACCTGATGCACCAAAGAGTTGGTCATCAGCCGTGCGGCGGCGGGTGGGCAGATGAACATCGCGATCACGATGATCGACCCTACTGCATCAAAGGCCGCTACAGCTGTGATCGCCGCCACAATCACAAGGCCCAGACCAAGAGCCCTTACGGGCACGCCAAGAGCGCGGGCATAGTCTTCATCAAAAGTGGACAGCACAAGCGGCCGCCAAAGCACAAGAATGAAGGCAAGTGTCAGTGCAAACACGATCGCCATCCGGGTCAATTCATGTGGCAGCCCAGCCAGCGCCGCGGGATCAAGCAGCGAAGACCAGCCCACGGCGTCCAGCCAAATCAGACTTTCCAGGTTCCCGTACAGGGCATGTTCGACGTCCAGGTGGACGCCCGAGGTATCGGATTGTTCCAGCAGCAGCACGCCAAAGGCAAACATCGCGGTGAATGTGACACCCATCGCGGCCCCTGCATCGACGCGGCCCAACCGTTGGATGACCTCGATCAGTGTCACTGCGACCACTGCCGCCGCGGCAGCCCCCAGCATCATGGGCCAGGCTGCGATTTGTCCGGTGATCAGAAAGGCCACCACGATACCGGTCAGCACGACGTGGCTGATTGCATCGCCCACAAGTGACTGGCGACGCAGCACCAGAAAGTTTCCTGGCAAGGCACAGGCCAGGGCCGCCAGCGTGCCAATCAGCATCGGCGGCAAGGACAAAGCGACAAATTCCGCGCCCATCATACGGCCTCCGGTGGGCCGAGGCGACGGTCGATCTCGGCGATTTGGTCAGCTGTCAATACATCTTCGGTCGGGGTCAGGCCATCATCACGCATTGCCAGATCACTCAAGTTGACACTGGCGCGGACCACTTGCCAACGGGCTTCGTCGCGCAAGGTCCGGGCGGCCTCATTCTTGCCGGTCGCGGTTGGCACTCCGTCAGGGCGCATGAAGCCTTGGCGACGCAACAGGCGCCGTGTGCGCGACTCATAGACATGTTGACCCTGCGCCATGGCCAGCAATCCCTGTCTTAGATGGACCAGCCGTTCAAAGCGACGATGGCGCATCAGGGCAGCCAGCACACCCCGCTCTGGCGCAAAGGCCATGGAGAGGGCGAAAAACACAAAACTGGTCAAGACTATGATCGGACCAGTTGGCAGATCCGGTGCACTTGCAGAGGTGGCCGCGCCAACATAGCCTGCGAGGCCTCCGAACAGGCCTGCAAGAATGACCACAACAGAGGCACGGTTGGTCCAGAACCGTGCAGTCACGGCAGGTATGATCAGCATGGCGACAATCAGGATCAGGCCCACGATCTTTAGTCCCACGACGGTAACCGCCATCACAAGCAGCATCAACGCCATGTCCAGACGTGCAACGCGCAGGCCCTGGGTCTGTCCAAAGCCCGGGTCAAAGGCCACGATTGTCAGGGGGCGGCGCAACACGGCCACTGCAAGCAAGACCACGATTCCGCCAAGTGCGATGATCACAGCGTCGGTAAAGAGCATGCCGGCCGTGGATCCCAGCAAGAACCCCTCTAGACCGGCCTGCCGCCCGGATGGCACGGATTGGATGACAGTCAGCAGAACGACACCAAATCCAAAGAAGACAGAGAGCACAGCCCCAATGGCCGCGTCTTCGGGCACGCGTGTGTGGCGGGTCAAGGCGCTGACACACCACAGTCCCGTGGCGGCTGACACGGCAGATCCGGCCATCAGGCCCAAAAGCGACCGTCCGTCTCCGCCAAATGCAACCATGATCAGAAAGGCCAAAGCCAGTCCAGGCAACGTTGCGTGACTGACCGCATCACTTACCAACGAACGTTTGCGCAGAAACAGAAACGCCCCGGTGGCACCTGCGGCCAAACCCAATGCCGTGGCCCCAAAGGCGACCAGGGTCGCGTTGTAGCCCAGCTGCAGCAGCAGCGCGTCGGCCAGCATGTTAACCGGCATCCAGGGCCAGTTGTGCCACTTGACCCTCGGCCAGACGACCTCCGTAGGTTGCCTGCAGTGCGGGTACAGTAAAGGCCTGATCAATCGGTCCCGCGCCCATCTTGCGGCGGTTGATCAGGAACACGTCGTCAAAATAGCTTCGTACGGTTGACAGATCATGGTGCACCGCAACCACGGTTTTGCCTTCGTCCCGCAAGGCATGCAACACGTTGATGATTGCGCGCTCAGTGGCGGCATCAACTCCTGCAAAGGGCTCATCCAAAAGATACAGGTCCGCCCCCTGCGCGAGAGCCCGCGCCAGGAAAACCCTTTGTTGTTGGCCGCCCGAAAGCTGCCCGATCTGGCGGTCGGCAAAGGCCTGCATGCCCACGCGCGCGAGACTTGTGTACACGCGTTCTTGGTGCAGTCCACGTACTCTGCCCATAAGCCCAAGCTGGCCGAAAAGGCCCATCATGACCACGTCGGACACGCGCGTTGGAAAATCCCAATCCACGCTGGCCCGCTGCGGAACATAGGCGATCTTGTGCCGCGCGTTTTCCAGAGGTCGACCAAACACCGCAACCCGACCTGACAGCGCCGGCACGATGCCAAGTGCCGCCTTCAAAAGCGTCGACTTCCCAGCCCCGTTAGGCCCTATTATGGCTGTCATTGCACCGGGGCGCACCGTCATGTCGACCGAATATACCACCGGCTGATCGCCATAGGACACTGTCATTTCACGGATTTCCAGCGGGCTTTGCGCAGTCCCGCCATCTGTGTACAGGTCGTTTCTTGCAACAAGCTCAACCGGTGACATGCTACGCGTTCCTTAGGCCAGCCGCCCTTGCATGCCGCCAGCGGGCACATCCGCGCCCAGAGCTGATGCAATGGTGGTAAAGTTGTGGTCCATCATCCCGACATAGGTGCCTTGGTAGGTCCCCTCGGGGCCCATGGCATCGGAAAACAGCTCTCCTCCGATCGTCACGTCGTGGCCCCTTGCCGCGGCCCCCTCGATCAAGGCGCGAATGTTGCGGTCCGAGACGGATGTTTCGACAAAAACGGCACCGATCTTGCGGTCTACCAGTATATCTACCAGTTCCCCTATGCGCTGCAGCCCAGCTTCGCTTTCGGTCGAGATCCCCTGAATCCCCATGACTTCGAAGCCAAAGTTCGCCCCGAAATAGCCAAAGGCGTCATGCGCGGTGATCAGAACGCGGCTTTCCGCCGGCAGCGATGACAGAACCTTCGTCCCATAGGCACCAACGGCACGCACCGATGCAAGATAGGCAGCCGACTGGCCGCGGATCTGGTCTTCGGCATGAGGTGCCGCGGTCACGAGAGCCTCGGTCACGGGTGTCAGCGCCTCTGCCCAAAGCTCAGGTGCCATCCAGACGTGCGGATCAGGCTTTCCTTCGTAGTCCGCGTGCCGCAACAAAACATCTGCTGCCAAGGCCTCGGCCACGGCGATCACCGGTTTGCGCGCCGCCAGTTGGTCCAAAACATCCATCATCTGCGCCTCAAGGAAGAGGCCGTTCCAAAGCACCATATCAGCCCGTGACATCGCCACGATGTCGCTGCGCGTCGCACGGTATCCGTGTGGGTCTATGCCCGCCCCCATCAGCGAGGTCACGTTCACCGCGTCGCCCCCCATCTGGCGCAGGGAGTCTCCGATCATTCCGGTGGTTGCGACCACATTCAATTTTGTACCAGCAGTTGCAAGCCCCGGCCAAAATGGCGTGGTGATGAGGCTGGCGAGAACAGAGCGGCGGGTCATCGACATGTTTCATGATCTCCTTTGGGGTTGAATATGCGAGTCATTCGCAAAAAGTCAACAAGAATGAGAATGATTTGCAAAAGCAGCAGGGCAATGGCGCGACGCGGCCGCTTGCCAAGGCACTTGCGGCATGCGACTTTCAATCGAAACAAAACAGCCTTGAGAAAAACATGACGTTCGCTCCGGCCACACAAACCGATCATTTGCCGCAAGCGCTTGAGCCAAGAAACCCCGGCACTGCGCTGGACCTTGACTGGGTGGCACGCGCCTCGGCCAATCGTTCCGCGATTGAACGGCGCGCCGCCACACTTCCTGGTCGCAGGTCTGTCAAAAAGGCCCATCAGGCTGCGTGGTTGGCGCGTGCGATCAGTTGTATCGACCTGACGACCCTTGCAGGGGATGACACCGCTGGCCGTGTGGCGCGGTTGTGCGCCAAGGCGCGTCAGCCTGTGCGACGTGACCTGCTGGAGGCTCTTGAGCTGCCAGCGCTGACCGTGGGTGCGGTCTGCGTGTACCATGACATGATTGAAACAGCGGTGCATGCGCTTGACGGATCGGGCTTGCCGGTTGCCGCGGTATCCACCGGCTTTCCAGCAGGATTGTCGCCGTTCCATTTGCGGGTGGCCGAGATCCACGAAAGCGTCAAAGCCGGAGCGCGCGAGATCGATATCGTTGTTTCGCGTCGTCACGTTCTAACCGGGGACTGGCAGGCGCTCTACGACGAAATGCGCGCCTTTCGCGAAGCCTGTGGAGACGCGCATGTAAAGGCTATTCTTGCAACGGGTGAGTTGGGCACCTTGCGGAACGTGGCGCGGGCTTCGTTGGTTTGCATGATGGCGGGGGCTGATTTCATCAAGACCTCGACTGGCAAGGAGCCCGTCAATGCAACCTTGCCCGTCACCCTGGTCATGCTGCGCGCGATACGTGAGTTCCACGACGCCACCGGCTATCGGGTGGGCTACAAGCCGGCAGGCGGGATTTCCAAGGCCAAGGATGCTCTGAACTACCTGGCTTTGGTCAAGGATGAGCTGGGCGATCGCTGGTTGCGCCCGGATCTGTTCCGGTTTGGCGCCTCAAGTCTGCTTGGAGACATTGAACGGCAGCTTGAGCACCATGTTTCCGGATCCTATTCCGCGTCCTGGCGACACGCGATCGGGTGACATGCGTGGCATTCGATATGACGTCCGAAACGGAAAACAAGGTTTTCCGCACCGTTTTCCCGAGGGAAAGCGGCACCAATGACAAAAGGCAGTGTGATGACAGTCAAACAGATTTTTGAGACCATGGACTACGGCCCTGCACCCGAAAGTGCGGCTGATGCCTTGGCATGGCTCGTCGATCAGGGATCGCGGTTCGGGCACTATATCGACGGTGTCATGACCGAACCTGCCGACAGTTTCGAAAGCCGCAATCCCGCCAGCGGCGAAACCTTGGCCACCCTGAGCCAAGCCACGCAAGCCGATGTGGACAGCGCCGTTGCCGCAGCCCGCAAGGCCCAGCCCAAATGGGAGGCACTTGGTGGTCCTGCAAGGGCGCGGCACCTTTATGCACTGGCCCGGCTTTTGCAGAAAAACAGTCGATTGTTCGCGGTTCTGGAAACGCTTGATAACGGCAAGCCGATCCGTGAAAGCCGCGACATTGATGTGCCGCTTGCCCAGCGCCATTTCTATTACCACGCCGGTATGGCCCAACTCATGGAAAAAGAGATGCCTGACCGCCAGGCGATTGGTGTATGCGGTCAGGTGATCCCTTGGAACTTTCCCGTCCTGATGCTGGCATGGAAAGTCGCGCCAGCCCTTGCCATGGGCAACACCGTTGTTCTGAAACCTGCAGAGTTCACCTCGTTGACGGCCCTTCTTTTTGCGGACATGTGCCGGCAGGCGGGATTGCCAGAGGGCGTTGTGAACATTGTCACGGGCGACGGAGCGGTGGGCGAAATGATTGTCAGTCACCCTGACATTGACAAGATTGCCTTTACCGGTTCGACCGAAATTGGCCGCCGCATCCGCGAGGCCACCGCCGGCAGCGGCAAGGGCCTGACACTCGAGCTGGGCGGCAAATCGCCCTACATCGTTTTCGAAGATGCTGATATCGATAGCGCCGTCGAGGGCCTGGTGGACGCGATCTGGTTTAACCAGGGCCAGGTCTGTTGCGCCGGGTCGCGCCTCGTTGTCCAGGAAGGCATCGCCCAGACGTTTCATACCCGCCTCAAACGCCGAATGAACAGTTTGCGCGTCGGCGATCCACTCGACAAATGCATCGACATAGGCGCCATCGTTGACCCGGTACAGCTGGACCGTATACGGGCGCTTGTCGATGGAAATGCCGAAGGCGAAATTCATCAAGCGCCCTGTGAGCTTCCTGCAAACGGGTGTTTTTTCCCCCCTACATTGATCTCCGGGCTCCATCCTGCCTCGCATCTCATGCAGGAAGAGATCTTTGGCCCTGTCCTGGTTTCAACAACCTTTCGCACCCCGTCTGAAGCCATCGACATCGCGAACAACACCCGCTACGGGCTTGCCGCGACGGTCTGGTCAGAAAACATCAACGTTGCTCTTGATATTGCACCCAAGCTGGTTGCGGGTGTGGTTTGGGTCAATGGCACAAACATGTTCGACGCCGCAGCTGGATTTGGCGGACTGCGCGAAAGCGGGTTCGGGCGCGAGGGCGGCTGGGAGGGCCTGCAGCCCTACACCCGCGCAAGGATCAAGGCCACTCCGATCAAGCCAATTGCGGCCTTCACGGGTCAGACATCTGAAACGTCACCAGTGGATCGCACCGCGAAGCTGTACATCGGTGGAAAGCAGGCGCGTCCAGATGGTGGCTACGTGCGCGAAGTCTACTCTGCGACCGGCGTGTTGCTGGGTCAGGCGCCGCTTGCAAATCGCAAGGATGTTCGCAACGCGGTCGAGGCTGCCCGCGGCGCGGCGGGTTGGGCAAACACGACTGCGCATCTTCGGGCGCAGATCTTGTATTATCTGGGCGAAAACCTCTCTGCCCGCGCGGAAGAGCTTGCAGGCGGAATTGACGCCATGACGGGTGGTAAGACGGGCGCAGCGGAGGTTGAGACAGCAATCTCGCGGCTGTTTTCCTACGGAGCCTGGGCGGACAAGTTCGACGGCGATGTGCGGCAGGTCCCGATACGAGGCGTTGCACTGGCAATGCGCGAACCCTGTGGTGTGATCGGCGCCTTGTGCCCGGATGATGCGCCGCTTTTGGGGGTGATCTCGGTCATGGCGCCGGCAATCGCCATGGGCAACCGGGTGGTCCTGGTGGCCTCAGAGCCCTTTCCACTGGCGGCCGCAGAGATCTATCAGATCCTCGACACATCTGA
>JAKVCP010000048.1 GCA_022448925.1 Paracoccaceae bacterium | reverse complement strand
ATCACGTGTTCAGCCATCGGCAAATTTCCTCGTGCGGCGTAAGAGGCATAAAAATCCAGATCGCCACCAAAAACCAACCCGCCTTTGTCCGACTGGCTGATGTAGAAATGCCCCATGCCGAAAGTCACCACGGTATCAAGGCAGGGCTTCAGACCCTCGGTTACGAAGGCCTGCAGAACATGGCTTTCGATCGGCAGACGCATACCGGCCATCTGTGCCACTTGCCCCGACCGCCCTGCAGCAACCATCGCGACCTTTTTGGCCCGTATCGGTCCACGAGAGGTCTGCACCCCGATGACCTTGCCTTGCTCCACATCAATACCGGTGACTTCACAATTCTGAATCAAATCGACGCCGCGCTTGTCGGCCCCGCGCGCGTACCCCCAAGCCACGGCATCATGACGCGCTGTGCCACCGCGCTTGTGGTACAATCCGCCGTAAACAGGAAAGCGCGTCTGCTCATAATCCAGAAACGGAAGCATCCGCTGCACGTCCTTGCGATCCAGCAAGACTGCATCATCCCCCTGGTTGCGCATCGCATTTCCGCGCCGTGCAAAAGCGTCACGCTGTCCATCGGAATGGCACAGATTTATGATGCCCCTCTGAGACATCATGACGTTGTAATTGAGATCCTGCTCTAGGCCTTCCCAAAGCCTGAGCGACAGGCTGTAGAATTCGGAATTTCCATGCAGACCATAGTTGGCACGCACGATCGTGGTGTTTCGACCGATATTGCCGCCGCCCAGATAGCCTTTTTCCAGCACGGCAACATTTGTCACCCCGTGCTCTTTGGCAAGATAATAGGCCGTCGAAAGTCCATGACCGCCCCCACCAATAATGACCACATCGTACTCGGGCTTGGGGGCCGGATCGCGCCAGTGCGGCGTCCACCCTGCGTTGCCCGTCAACCCCTCTTTCAGAATGCGCAGCGCCGAAAACCGCAAATTTGCCTCCACTCAAATCCTGCCAGGCTTGGCCAGTTCAAAGGGCAGCATAGCAATCGTCATGCGGTCTTGCGTGCCGTCTTTTCGACATTCCTGGGTCTGGACGCGACGCGCAATGTCGTCTTTGGATCAGCTGCCATTCCACACGATCTGCGGCGCAAAACGTGGGCGCGAGAACGCCAGATTGTAAATGACCTGATTATCCAGCCCGAGGTTGGGCAAGATCGGCTGAAGGATGCTTCGGGTTTCGACGACGATTACCCGCTCATTGTGTAACAAATTTGGCAGTCGATTACGCAACAGGTTCATGTTGTCAGCATCCAGCGGATCAAACATGCCACGGACCTCGGACCAGTCAATCCTGTAGTCTTCAATGGTGTTGTCCCATGTCAACAGACTGAACCGAACGCCAGACCGGTCCGCAGAATGCGTCAGGAAGTCAAAAAGGTCATGCATTCCGTTCAGGTACGTGTCGTCAATCGCGTCAGTCTCGCGTGAGATGGCGTCGCTGATGGTGAACGCAGCATTGGTGTTCAGGCTCTTTTTGCGAAAGGCGTCGTTGTAGACAAAAGTGACGGCCAGCAAACCAATCATCAAGGGCGTCATGATCGCGGCTTCGATTGACACGCTCCCGTCTTCGTTGCTCAGAAAGCGGTTCAGAAGAGCGCGTGTCGATCCTGTGAGGGGCATCAGATTGGTTCCTGTACGAAGGCAGATGTTGCCACCAGCTTGGCATAGCCATAGTCATCTTTGCCGATCAATTCACCGACTGCGAAAGCTGGAAAAATCGGTTTGTATTTCAGGCACGCCCGGATCAGCATCAGTGCATTGTCCTTGCCATAAACAAAGTTTCGCAAAGGTCGGACTTCTTCTTCGGCGTTCTGGCAATCCGCGTTTTCAGGGATCCGGGTAAAGTTGCGGGCGCTGGTCTCTACCAATTCAAGACGCAGGTTGGCCTGACACTGGGGAATAATTGCAGCGCGCTCGCAGACCGCGATCTTGATCTCTTCATATGTGGGCGGCGCGCCTGTTCCCAACTGAATCTCGCGAACCGTCAAATCCAACCCCCGGTCCATCATGGCGTTGCGCAGATTGACAACACCCACTTCAATACTTGCACCCAGGATCAGGATCACGAAGCTGAAATAGAAGATGAATTCGACAGTCGCCTGCCCCCTTTCGTCGCGACGAAAGCGGCGCAGATATGTGTAGACAGTCCGGGTCATTGGGTCAGCCGCAGGTTATTGATTTGCCGTGCAATTGCGTGGAACGCCTCGGTGATCTCAACACCTTCCACCCGAAAGAAATGCGCATCCGACGACGCACAGCGCCGCATTACCTCTGCCCCGTGATCCTGCACTTCAAAACCAATGGACCAGATGATGATCCCCTGATCCTTGGCGGCATCACAGGCATCTTCCAGCAGATTGTCGCCGCGGTTCATGTTCATGTGCCAGTCCACATAGGAGTTGGTGCTGTGGCCCCGGTTTTGCACCCAACGAACCAGGTTGTTGGACGCCCATCGCTGCTTTTCACTGCTCGAGTTATAGTGGTGGTTCTTGATCCGCATGCTGCTTGAATTCTGACCGTCTGTCATCAGGATCACGGTCTTCAATGTCTCATCGTCTGTGAAGTCTACCGGGCGACCCGCAAAAACCGGATCGACTTTGCCGCCTGCCACCAGATTGGAAGTGACCCCGCGGAATGTCGGATCCAACAAGGCGGACGCCCATTTCATTCCAAGGTAAATAGCGGTTCCGGCTCGCGGCTGCAGAGCTGCGATTTGCGCCTTCAATGCCGCGGCATCCTGGCTGATCGGTGTGATACGTTCATAGGTGAACCGCGGGCAGACCGTATAGCGAAGATCATCAGACCGGTTCCACTCAAAATGTTGGGTCTGGTCGAAATAGCTGGAGCTGTCAAACTCCGTGTTCCGATAGGCCGCGTCCGAAAACTCGACGCAGTGGGAATAGCCATGTTCAACGTCGATATTCATCTCGTCAAACAGATCAGGCCCGGCGTTCACTTGCTGGGAATAGGGCACCAACGACAAAGAGATAAGGCCCTGGGTTTCAGGGCGGATGACTGTATCTATGAAGATATCAGCGGCGTCCTGCAGCGCCTCAAGCTTGGTCTGACCTGCCTGGTTGCCGCTGGCCACGGCATCCCATGCCATCGAGCCAGAGATGTCCAGCACCATGGAAATCTCGACCTTCGCGATCCGCTCTTCTGCCATGCTGAACGCCGGGGCCGTCATGGCCGGCACCCCCGACAAGCGCATGAACAGGGTGTCCATCGTGGTTTGCGCCTCGGCCGTGACAGTGCGGTAGTTCAAACCTGTGTCGACCGTCACTCCGGTCAGGGCGTCTCCGGCCCCGATCTGGGTAACATAGTCGACAACAACGTCGTTGGGGTCCTGCTCTTGGTCAAGGTCGGCAGCGGCCAAAACCGCGCGATCCATCGTGTGCTGCAATTTCACGCGGATGCTTTCGTACCGCATCACATCCACGGCAGCGCCGGACAGCATGAGGATAATTAAGATCATGAAGACGGAAAAGACAGTCACGTTGCCGTCTTCACGCCCAAGTTTTTCAATCCAGGTGGTTCGGGTCATTCTCACATCACGCCAAATGAGGCGCGCCTCGATGTTCAAGGAGACAATCGCTCAGACCAGAGGCGAGAATTGGGTATGTTTGTGACCAAACGGTGTCATACCGTTAAAAACAAGGCGGTCCACCCTTGGGGAATCAAAAAAAACAACTCTATTTCAAAGGCATAGAAATCTATTAAAACAATAATTCCGATGCGCCATTGTTGGCGCATCGGAAACAATGAGGCATTTTAGAGGCCTTTGGCCTGATAACTGGCGGCAACCTTCCCGATAGAGACAAGATAGGCGGCGGTCCTGAGGTCCGCGACATCATCGCGCCCATGCCAGACATTTCGCATTTCCTGATAGGCGATGCGCATTGTGTCATCGAGACCAGAGCGCACCAGCTCCAGCTCTCCTGCGCCGCGAAGGTAGCGATCCTTGAAGCTGGGCGTCAAAGACCAAGTGCTGCCCATGGCGTCTGCCAGGCGCTCCAGCTCGTTCACGATCAGTGCGTGGCGCGACTCTTCCTGTCGGCGCTGCATGCGTCCAAAGCGGATGTGGCTCAGGTTCTTGACCCACTCGAAATAGGACACCGTGACACCGCCCGCATTGGCATACATATCCGGAATAATGACAGTGCCTTTTTCCCGCAGGATGTCATCTGCACCGGCTGTCACCGGACCGTTGGCGGCCTCGATGATCAAGGGTGCCTTGATCCTGGCAGCGTTAGACATGTTGATCACCCCCTCAAGGGCCGCCGGAACAAGGATGTCACACTCCTGTTCAAGAACCGCAGCACCGTCGGCGGTGTAGCCCGCATCGGGGTAGCCACTGACCCCCCCATGCTTGACGATCCAATCGCGCACATCCTGCACATTCAAACCCTCGGCACTGAAGAGTGCGCCATCGCGTTCGATGATGCCCGTGATGATACAGCCATCTTCTTCCTGCAAGAATTTGGCGGCATGATACCCAACATTGCCCAAGCCCTGCACAACCACGCGCTTGCCATCAAGCGTGCCGCTCAGCCCGGTCGTCTCGACGTCGCGGGGATCCCGAAAGAACTCTCGCAAAGCGTATTGCACCCCCCGACCCGTCGCCTCGACCCGGCCTGAAATGCCACCGGCATTCAGCGGCTTTCCCGTTACGCAGGCACGCGCATTGATGTCAGTGGTGTTCATGCGCGCAAATTGATCCGCCATCCAGGCCATCTCACGCTCACCAGTGCCCATGTCAGGGGCGGGCACATTCTGCGCTGGTGCGATCAGGTCACGCTTGATCAGCTCATAGGCAAACCGGCGGGTGATCTGCTCCAGCTCATGCTGGTCCCAGTCGCGGGGATCAATGCACAGCCCCCCCTTAGAGCCACCAAAGGGCGCTTCTACCAAAGCGCATTTGTAGGTCATCAGCGCCGCCAGCGCTTCCACTTCGTCCTGATTGACCTCAGTTGCATAGCGAATGCCGCCTTTGACCGGCTCCATATGCTCAGAGTGCACGGACCGGTACCCGGTGAAGGTATGAATCTTTCCACGCAGACGCACACCAAACCGCACGGTATACGTAGAGTTGCAGACCCTGATTTTTTCCTCAAGCCCCGGCGGGAGATCCATGAGCGCAACCGCCCGATTGAACATCAGATCCACGCTTTCACGAAAAGATGGTTCGGTTTGACCCATAGACGAAGCCATGTCGTTCTCCCTTGGCGTCGAGCAACCGCCGGCGACTCAGCCGGGCGATTAAATTTTGTGCGCTCAACGTACGCCTGTCCGCCCAAAAGGTGCCACCCCTTTTTCGCCCTAAATTCCGAAGCGCTGTGGCGTCGGTCTGAGGCCAACTGAAGCGGACTGGCATCAGATCGTCCCGTTGGCGGAAACAGTTTGCATTCTGCGGCACCATTGTCCGGAAATCTCTTGGCTTTTCTAAAATATCTCTAAAAACACGCCGTATTTTCGCCACCCTTTTTCGACAAAAATATAAGCAGTGAAAGACGAGTAACCGCTTGGGCACGACCCGGGCATGTTAGTAGGTGTCAGTAATGAGTGTGTTTGGCGCAGGGCGTGGCCCTTGGTCATATGTGATTTCTGGTGCGGCGTTTCGCAACTACGCGACCCGCTTTCTGAAAGATCAGGACGGCAGCATGACCCTCGTTGGGGTCTGCGCGTTTCTTCTCATGATTGTTTTCGGCGGAGTTGGCATCGACATGATGTACGCCGAACTGAAACGTGTGAAACTCCAGAACACGCTTGACCGCGCTGTTCTGGCCGCCGCTGACCTTGAGCAAACGCTCGACCCTGCTGGGGTCGTGACGGACTATATGGACAAAATGGGTCTTGGCGATGCAGTGACCAATGTGACTGTCGTGCAGTCGCATAATGCACGCCGTGTGTCCGTTGACAGTTCGTACACGACCCCCGCCAATTTTTTGCGCGCCTTGAATGTAGAGAACCTGATTGCCGCGGGCGCTGCGACTGCAGCCGAAGAACGCGCAGACGTGGAAATATCACTGGTGTTGGACATCTCCGGCTCAATGGGCTGGAGCGGCAACACAAAGATGGAAAATCTGCAGGACGCCGCCCGCGATTTTGTCGACCAGATGCTACCTGTCGAAGAAACCCCCGGTGTCACGTCGATTTCATTGGTGCCCTACAATGCCAACGTCAATGTTGGCGAGACCCTGATCCAGCATTACAACGTCGAGGACTTTCAGACCTATTCCCACTGCGTGACCTTTTCAGACGCAGACTTCAACAACCCGGCAATTGACCCGACAGAGGAACAGACCCGGCTTGGTCATTTTGACCGGGACAACTACAGCTGGGACAACGCGCCATCACTGGACTACTGGTGCTCGCCTGATGATTACAGCGCCATCATGCCCTTCAGCACCGATGCCAGTGCACTGAAAAACCACATCAGCGGACTGTATGCTGACGGCAACACGGCAATTGACCTGGGTATGAAATGGGGTGTTGCGCTTCTCGACCCTTCGGCCCAACCCGTTGTATCTGCGCTGATTTCAGATGGCGACGTCCATGCAGACGTCGCTGAACGCCCCGTCGCCTACAATGACAACACGACCGCCAAGGTTATCGTCTTGATGACCGATGGCCGCAACACAACCCAATATGACCTTCGCGACAGCCTCAAGGCTGGCTACTCCGATGTTTGGATTGATGACCGCGGAACATCAAATCCGTATGATGATCGCTTTTCTGCGCTGGTCGATGGCACCGGACGCGCCAACGACACGTATTTTTGGGTGCGCTACGAAGAAAGTCGCTGGAGCAACCGATATCGCAACAGCCGCGACGGCGGCAGCAACGCCCGTCGTATGACCCACGCCGAGGTCTACAACCGCTTCGGAGTTCCCGGAACAGCCTACAAATTCTGGTGGACACCAGAGGATGACAACTGGATCAGCCGAAGCACCTATGAGTCCTACTTCCATGGTGAGATCGCCACCGTCGATTCCGATCGGGCAGATTCGCGTCTGTCAAATATTTGCGCCCAGGCACGGGCCGCAGGCATCACAATCTACACCATCGCCTTTGAGGCCCCGTCGCGCGGCGAAACCGCCATGCAGGACTGCGCCTCGTCCCCATCGCATTTTTTTGACGTCGCGGGTTTGGAAATCACCGACGCGTTCAATGCAATTGCCCGCGACATCACGCAGTTGAAGCTGACCCAGTGATACGGAGGCTGGCGCATATAATTTTGCGATTTGCCCGTGACGACGATGGCACCTCGACCATTCCCTTTGCGCTATGGATGCCGATCATGATTGGCATCATCATAACGACGATGGAACTTGGAATTATGTCGATCCGTCACACGACCCTGGAGCGGTCATTGGACCTGACCGTGCGCGACGTGCGGCTTGGCGTCCTGACCAATCCGACGCACAGGGCTCTGAAGGAGTCGATCTGTGAAAAAGCTCCTGTTCTGAATGACTGCGACAGTCATCTGCGCCTGGAAATGATCCGCCTCGATGCGCGAAATTGGACCAACCCTACCCGGACAGCAACCTGTGTCGACACGGCTGAATTGTCAGAGCCCGACATCACGTTTTCTGCCGGCGGGAATGAACTGATGTTTCTGCGGGCCTGCTACAAGTTTCAACCCTTGACGGCGACCCGCTGGATTGGAAGCGCCATAAACAAAGATGGCCAGGGATATTCCGCCCTCGTCTCGATGAGCGCGTTTGTTGTGGAACCGTGAGGTAACGAGTATCATGTTTAACAAATTCAAATCCTGGGTGCGTCGGTTTTGCTCGAGGGAAGAAGGCTATGTCACGATCGAAGTCGTGATGCTTTTGCCGCCACTCTTGATAACAATGGCGGCCTGCTGGGTCTTGTTTGATGTCTTCCGGCAACAGGCCATCAGTCAAAAAGCCAACTACACCATCGGTGACATGATCTCACGCGAGACGGATCCGATCACGCCTGCCTTTATCAATGGCTCTCGCGGAGTGCTGCGGGAACTGACACGAGCCCGCAACGATGATACCCGTTTGCGGGTATCCGTGGTTCGCTACGACGCTGACGACAATCGCTACAGTGTGGTCTGGTCTCAGAAAAGAGGGAGCGGGGTCCGCCGCATGAACACCAATATGCTGCGCGCCAACTTTTTGGATCGCCTTCCGGTCATGGCAGATGAAGAGCATGTTGTACTGGTCGAAACCTGGGAGGCCTACACACCCGCCTTCAACATTGGCATCGATGCCTTTGACATCACCACATATTCCTTCACGCGCCCGCGATATGCACCGCAGGTGCTGTGGTCGACGAGCTAGGGTCAGGGCATAGAAATTTGCGAACTGCGACGGCAGGCTTTGAGCGCTTGTCGCTGCCCATTTCTTTCAATATCCAGAGCTTTAAGAAGTTGCGTTCAAAAGCTTTCACAAAATGACCGCTGTTTCGCTGAAAAACAATCTAATGCACTCTCGCGCAGCATACATGCACGCGTTAACAGCCCTGCCTTCGCCAGATGACCTGCGTGCAGGAACGATCCGGCAAAACGGCTACGAATTTTCGCGAGCCGATCAAATTCAGTCTCAGGTCATAGAGTTGGGTTGGGCGTTTTTCGTCCGATATGAAGGCTGCTTTGAAAATTTTATAAAAGTGCAGTTGGGTGGAATACCTGAAAAGTTTCGCCTAGAAAAATGGTAGATAGAACACAACGTTCAGATCCCATCTGATTACGTGGGGTCCTTTAAGCTCTATCGGGACATTCGCAACAGCCTTCACCATGATGACGGGGCCTCAATTGACGGCAGTTCAGGGACTGAAATTCATCTTATGCCAGAGCACATGGAAAGGTTTTTCGACCTTTTTTGCTGGATCGGAAAACAGGTCGAAGACGTAGTTGGTCGCCAAAAGATCTG
This sequence comes from Paracoccaceae bacterium, assembly GCA_022448925.1. Lineage (GTDB taxonomy): Bacteria > Pseudomonadota > Alphaproteobacteria > Rhodobacterales > Rhodobacteraceae > JAKVCP01. The sequence continues at coordinate 15,694 of JAKVCP010000048.1, read as the reverse complement.
ACACTTGGGAAAAACGAACCGCTGCTCTGTCCCACATTCCAGACATTCGCGAAGGAAGAATACCCATGTCACGTCCATTTTGGCGCACTTAAGAGCAGGTGGAACAGAGTGGGCCGTTCTTTCATAAATCACGTGGTGTCGGCCTTGCTGATGATCCCCATTGGCCGAGCGGGTTTACCTACGTCATCAGGAAACGGTCTCAATAGATCGATACGCCCACCGCATACGAACCCCACAAGATGCTCTAGAACCGGGTTCGGCGTTGTTCAGAAAACACTGCGGGCAAGCCTGTCTTCGAGGAACTGGCAAAGCCGCAAGACGCGGCAGGCAATGTCCGGATGGTCGACGCCACGCACCTCGGGGTCTATCGCACGGCCTCTGGCGTGGAAATCGGGGTGATGAGCCAAGACTGATGGGGGATACACAGAAAGGTCTTGAAACAAGGCTACACGCCTCATGTTACAAACCTTGATGTTCTCTGCGCCTAAACGCGACGGACCGTCAGCACAGCGCGTCACTGGCGCTGACATGTCTTTACAAGATTTCTAAAGGCCGAAACCCTGACTAGGGATCTTGGATCCCGTAGCAACATACTCCGCAAAATGCTGCCGGACCAGAATGTGCACTCAGTCTTCATTCCACCAAAGGAAAACAACAAAAGAAGCAATCAATCACTGCAAGGCGGCGTACCAAGCCCGTCAACAGATCGAAAACCCGCCTGCCACGCTGAACGAGCGGGGGCCTATTGCGACCCGCCAAGATAGACGCACCCAAACGGTCCTGTCCGCGATCTCTCGCGCTGCAACAGTCATCGTCTGGCCATAAATCCTGCGCCTAACCTTTCCGTTCTGCAATCATCGCTGCCAGAATGTCGGCCATTGGACGGGTTTGCGACCCCGCCGTCACGCCGCCCACCGCCACACGGTGACCCATGCGCCACCACAATCCCGGATGCCAGGCACGATGCTGGGGAGTCTTGGTCTTGATCAGGAACCCATTGGATGGCTTGAAAGCGAACATGCCCCGGTCGACCTTTTCAACGTCCTTGACCTGTACGATCACATAACCGGTGTCGTCGCTGATCGCTTCAGGCGTCAAGATCAACTGCCGTTGAGTGGCGCGCCACATGCCCTGGCCCACGTACAAGGCAACAACGCCGCAGCCCACAAGACCTGCTTGCCAGCCAAAAGCCGGGGGCGTTGCAAAGGCCACGTAGAGCAGCAAAAACCCCAAAATCAACAGCGTCGCCACACCAAATGCTCGGCGCGGTGCAGATGCCCCAACCTTTGCCAAAACCTCTTCCGACATAGCTGCCCTTTCTGGAGTCAGATGCATTTACTTGCTTTTTAGGGCAATCGCAGAACAAGGGACAGGGCCTTGCTGGTCGAAATCATGGCTGAGCGTCTCGGGGTCGTATCGCCGCGCAAAAGTTGGCGAGATCCAAGGCATGGACAAAACCGCCACCGATAAGGTGCGCCACGAGTTCCACGCCTTGGGGATGGACGACATTCATTGGACCGCAAAGCGCGCGTGCCATGCTACGAGTATGGGTACGCCGCATCCTCCGGAAAGACGGATAGCCACCTGACCTTGCACGCGTGGCAATAAACACTGTTCTCAGTCAGGCCGAAACGCTATTGAAGTGGAGCGCTTGATGCAGCCCCTGCCCTTTTCCAGTATCGCAAACCTGAGTACTGATAAGCGGGTGCAGGAGAGCGGATCACAGCGCGAGTGAGCGTTGCTTGACCAGCAAAGAAAGTCAACAAGCGCGGGGATACTCTCACGTACGGGCTATTTCACCATCAGTTCGAAACGGTACGATATATCGCAAACTGCTGAAAAGTGGCAGCCCGTAGGGGAATCGAACCCCTCTTTCCAGGTTGAAAACCTGGCGTCCTAACCGATAGACGAACGGGCCACTTCGTGGTGTGAGCCGGTTTCTATGCAAAGCCGGCGCGGCGCGCAAGTGAAAAATTGCGAAAAAATGCCTTCGGCATGCTATGGATTGAGTGCGCCCCTAAAGCCTTGGAAAAGCTTCGTTTTCATGACGCCGAAAACGGGCTCAAGCTGGCGCCGCATCTTCAAGGCGGACCTGTGCAGAGGTACGTCCCCCCCAAACATTGAGTTCGAGTCGTCCTGCAAGGTGAAAGCGGCTGCCATTGTGGTTGGACAGGGCTGCACCAAGCGGACCATCAAAAGCGCCGAAGGCGATCGCATCAAGTTTCTGCCCGTGGCCATCGCCGAAGCTGACTTTCAGATGGCTTTCGCCAACCCTGCGCACAAAGTGGATCTGGACGTCTGGAAAGGCGTAACGCGGCGCAGCAGCCCCGGCGCCAAACGGGCCGGCAGTTTCCAGTTTGGCAATCAGTTCAGGTGTCGCTGCACCGGGCATCAGAACGCCATCCAGTTTCAGATCCGCGGCGCCCCCGGATCCCGCCCCCTGCCGGGCCAGCAAGTCGCCAAGGCGCGTCATCGCAGGTTCCAATGCGGCACGATCAACCGTCAGGCCAGCTGCCATCTTGTGGCCTCCGCCCTTGACCAAAAGACCCTCTGCCGCCAGTTTCTGGATTGATGCACCAAGGTCCACCCCAGTGACAGAGCGCCCAGACCCCTTGCCTTCGGACCCGTCAAAGCCGATAACAATGGCCGGCCGGTTGGTAAGTTCCTTCAAGCGCGATGCAACAATGCCGACGACGCCTGGATGCCAGCCATCCCCTGCGGCCCAGACAAGTGGGGCGTCAAGTCCCCTCTCTTCGGCCTGTACCAGGGCTGCGGCACGCACTGCGGACTCGACCTCGCGCCTTTCCGTGTTGAGAGAATCCAACCGTTGGGCCCATGCCTGTGCCTCTGTGGGGTTGGTGGTCGACAACAGTCGTGCGCCCAGGTCAGCCTGGCCAATTCGCCCGCCCGCATTGATGCGAGGACCCAGGACAAACCCCAGGTGGTAGCTGGTCGGACGCTGGTCAAGCCGGGCCACATCAGCCAAGGCAGCAAGGCCGGGACGCTGACGCTGAGCAAGAACCCTGAGCCCTTGCCGCACAAAGGCCCGGTTGACGCCGCGCAGGGGGGCGACATCCGCCACGGTGGCCAGCCCCACAAGGTCAAGCATGGACATCAGGTCTGGGCGCGAACCCTGAGCCGGAAGCAGACGGTTCGCTTCGACAAGCAGCAGAAATACGACGGCTGCGGCGCACAAATGCGCAAGAGTCCCGTCTTCGTCCTGGCGATTTGGATTGACCACGGCCAGCGCCTTTGGCAGCGTTTCGCCGCCAAGATGGTGATCCAGGACAATCACATCTGCGTCGTCCACGGCGGCAATCGGGTCGTGGCTGAGCGTACCGCAGTCCACGCAGATGATCAGATCATGATCAGAGCTAAGTGCCTGCATAGCCGGCACATTGGGGCCATATCCTTCATCGATTCGGTCAGGCACATACAATGTGGCGGTGCGTCCCAACTGGCGCAACCAATCAAGCAGCAGTGCCGCAGAACACCCTCCATCCACGTCATAATCCGCAAAGATTGCAATGCGCTCTTTCCCGGAGACCGCCTGCAGCATCCGCTCGGCAGCAGGCCTCATGTCGCGCAAACTGCGGGGATCTGGCAGCAAGTCACGCAGCTTGGGGTCCAGAAAGGGGCCTGTTTCTTCGGCGCCGACTTCAAGGCGGGCCAATGTCTGGCACAGTGCGCGCGGCAGGGCTGTTTGTTGCGCCAAATGCTCGGCGGCGCGCTCGGTCGCGAGGTCCGGACCGACCCAGCGTCGGCCTGTCAGAGAGCTGTCAATGCCCAGAAAGGATGTCATGCTTGCTGCTACCCAATGCGAAGGACCTGGGCAATTGCCAAAAGCACCACGACCCTGCGCAAAACTGTGATCGTGGTGACTTTTTCAAACGGAGCAGCCGATCACGTGGTCGGGTTGCGATACGTCATGCGGCGCACAGAGCCCGTCTTTGACCGCATCAGCAGGGTTTCGGTTGTCAGCCAGCCGACTTCACGTTTGATGCCAGGTAGCAGCGATCCGCTGGTGACACCGGTGGCAGCAAAGATCACATCGGCCGTGACCAGTTCATCCCGGCTGTAGATCTTGTGCAAATCAGTGATGCCTGCCTTTGCAGCGCGGCTCTTTTCATCCTCGTTGCGGAACTGCAGGCGTCCATAAATCTGGCCCCCCATGCATTTCAGCGCAGCTGCGGCAAGCACGCCCTCGGGTGCCCCCCCAGATCCCATATACATGTCGATTCCAGTTACTTCGGGCTCGGCGCAATGCATGACTCCCGCGACATCCCCATCGGTGATCAGGCGAATCCCTGCCCCTGTATTGCGCACCTCTTCGATCATCTCTTCGTGTCGCGGACGTTCCAGGATGCACACTGTGACGTCACTTGGCAGGCACCCCTTGGCCGAGGCCAGCGCAGAAACACGGGTGGCCGGCGACATGTCCAGTGTGACGATGCCTTCGGGAAAGCCGGGGCCAACCGCCAGTTTGTCCATGTAGACATCCGGTGCATGCAGCATCGAGCCACGCGGACCCATGGCGATCACGGTCAAGGCATTCGGCATGTCCTTTGCGGTCAGCGTCGTCCCCTCAAGCGGATCCAGCGCGATGTCCACCCCCGGTCCGGTGCCAGAACCAACCTCTTCACCGATGTAGAGCATCGGGGCTTCGTCGCGCTCCCCTTCTCCGATGACGACAACGCCTTCGATGTCCAGCTTGTTCAACTGTTGCCGCATGGCGTTCACAGCGGCTTGGTCGGCGGCTTTTTCATTGCCGCGTCCGATCCAGTCCGCCGAGGCAATAGCGGCTTGTTCGGCGACGCGCGCCAGGCCCAGGGAAAGCATTCGATCATTGAAATCGGTCGGCGATGTCATGAGGGATGTCCTGTATTATCAAAGGTTATGGGGCCTCTTTCAGGCCGCGTTTTGCTTACCACGCGCCCGTGCTTGTCGCCAGAAGGCATCGCCTTTGGCGACTGACTGGTGCGAATGCACAACGACTTTTGCGCGAAATGTGGCGCCATCGCTCCCGTTAACGCTCACATCATGTCAGATTGTTGCCGTCAGGCCGGCGCGGCTTGGCGATCAGTGCGGCCCGGCGCCCCAACCGTCACACGCCCTAGCCCAACGAGAGGGGCTTGACGGATGCCGCACCAAAGGCGCTGTATCCGATACGCCATGCACCCGGCGTTGAGGCGATTGTTCAAATGATCAAAGGTCTTCGATCCGCAAAACGACCGGAGCCGCCTCCATGACGCCGGTTTCCCCCATCGCCGCCACAGCCATTTCCATCGCCTGGAAGGTCGTGCGGTGCGTCACGATCAGAACTGGCGCTGTCTTGTCCTGGTGCCCATACTGGCGCATCCGGTTGATCGAGACACCACTTTCGCCCAGAACAGCAGCGATCTTGGCCAGCGCACCGGGTTTGTCCAGCAGGTTCATCCGCAGGTAATAAGGCGCAGGCGCCGAAGCCTGTGCTGTCGTCACAGATGTCAAACGCGAGGCAGGGACACCAAACGTGGTCACGCGCAGGCCGCGCGCCAGATCCATGACATCCCCCATGACAGCGCTTGCTGTCGGCCCTTCACCTGCACCGGCGCCACGCAGGACGATCTGTCCCACATCGTCACCCTCGATGATAACCATGTTGGTGCCACCATCAAGCTGTCCCAACGGAGAGGCCGCCGGAACAAGGCAGGGTGTCATGCGTTGTTCCAGACCACGACCGGTCATCCGTGTGACACCCAGCAATTTGATCTTGTAGCCCATATCGGCGGCTGCGTTGATGTCGTCGATGCCAATGCGACCGATGCCTTCCAATTCGACGGCATCAAAGGCCACTTGTGTGCCAAAGGCGATCGAGGCCAGCAGGGACAGCTTGTGGCCCGCATCAATACCACCAACGTCAAGGTTCGGATCAGCCTCAAGATAGCCAAGCTGATCTGCCTCTGCAAAAACCTCGTCATAGCTCAGGCCGGCGCTTTCCATGCGGGTCAAAATGTAGTTGCAGGTGCCGTTCATCACGCCCAGCACGCGGGTGATTTCATTTCCAGCCAGCGCCTCGGTCAGGGCCTTGATAACCGGAATGCCCCCAGCCACGGCCGCCTCAAAGCGCAGCGCAGCGCCATTTTTTTCGGCAAGTTCAGCAAGAGCCTGGCCGTGATGGGCCAGCATCGCCTTGTTGGCGGTCACAACATCCTTGCCCGCCTTTAATGCTGTTTCTGTCGCGGCCTTGGCGGGGCCATCACTGCCTCCGATCAATTCCACGAACACGTCGACGTCATCCCGGCCCGCAAGCGCCACCGGGTCATCTTCCCATGCGTAATCACCAAGCGGTACACCCCGGTCCTTGTCGCGGTTGCGGGCGGACACAGCCGAGATTTCGATTGCCCGGCCGGACCGCGCCGCCAGAAGAGCCTGTTTGCGACGCACGATTTTCACCACTCCGGCGCCGACAGTTCCAAGACCGGCTATTCCAAGGCGCAAACTGTCAGACATGGCATGTTCCTGTGGTGATGTTGACGTTGAGCCGTGCTGTAGCCGGTTCGACGGCAGGGTGCAACGCGCAGAATTCGACAGGTCAGCCCCCGGAAGTGATCGCTTGCCGCATGCGACGCTTGGTCGGCGCCGAGACGACCTGCCCTCGCAGGTCTGCGGCGCGCTGCCGCAAACGGTAAAGGCGTGCCTCGATCGGGCCGCGCAGTTCAGGCTGTGTGACCTCGGCCTCGGGGCCCAGAAGCGCGCTCAAAGGCAAAAGGTCAGGATAAGGCGCGCTCGCGTCGCTCGGATCCCAGTTGTCCAGCTGAGGGAACTGCGTACAGGCTGCAAGGCAAAGCAACAAACTGGCAGCAAAAAGACGCATCATATTCCCAAAATGACAAACTGTTCTTTTTGTTCATGCCCCAGACCTGGTTTCGGGGCAAGGGTGGGGATTGATTTGAACGACTGTTCAGTTAGCATGGCACGATGGCGCGCACCGCGGGATCACACGCAGAGACAACAGGCCCCAGAATTCAGGCGGCGGCATTGCGGTTGTTTGCACACCTTGGATATGCTGCGGTTTCAATGCGGCAGATCGCGGCGGAAGTTGGGGTGCAGGCCGGGGCGCTGTACAACTACACAGCGGACAAGCAAAGCCTGCTGATGTCGTTGATGGAACTGCACATGCAGGATGTGCTGGACGCACGCCAGGCCGCCCGAAGCGAAGGCACCCCACTGGCCCGGCTTGAGTCCTTTGTGAAATTTCACATCGGCTTTCACCTTGCCCGGCCAGACGCCCTCTTGGTGTCCTATATGGAGCTTCGCAATCTCGAACCCGAGAATTTTGCCAAGATAGAGGCCCTGCGCCGGGACTATGAAAACGAACTGGAACGCATTTTGTCCGATGGAACTGCCCAGGGTATCTTTTCATTGGATGATCCCAAGATTGCGACGCTTGCAATCATTTCGATGTTGAACGGCGTGGTGCACTGGTTCCGGCCGGATGGGCGCCTGGAGCAGGTCGACATCGAAGAGATCTACTGGGGCATGGTCCGCCGCGCCGTGGGCGCGACAGACTGGTCTGACGGATCAGTGTGCTGCCTTGATAAAGGTGCCATTGCGTAAATCGGCCATTGCCTGCTGTATCTCGGCGCGGGTGTTCATCACGATCGGCCCGTGCCATGCCACAGGCTCTTGCAACGGCGCGCCCGAGATCAGCAAAAAGCGGATGCCCTGCGGTCCGGCCTGCACGGTGACTTCATCGCCTGTGCCAAAGCGCACAAGAGTACGGTTGCCCGAAAGGTCGCGAATGTTCAGTTCTTCGCCCATCACCTCTTTTTCCAACAGGACACCCTGAGGGTCCGAGGCATCAACGAACTTGCCAGCCCCATCAAAGACATAGGCAAAGGCGCGGCGGTAGGTATCCACCCGAAAGGTCTTGCGCAGACCGGCCGGGACAAAAATGTCCAGATACTGAGGATCAGCGGCAATGCCATCAACCGGACCGGTTTTTCCCCAAAAGCTACCGATAATGACTTTCACGCGGGTGCCATCGTCATCGATGATTTCAGGGATATCCCTGCCTTCGACATCCTGATAGCGCGGCGCTGTCATTTTCAGCGATGCAGGCAGATTTGCCCAGAGTTGAAAGCCATGCATCTGACCCGCCGCATTTCCCTTGGGCATTTCCTGGTGCAGGATGCCCGAGCCCGCCGTCATCCATTGCACATCGCCCGCACCAAGCGTGCCGGTATTGCCCAGCGAATCCCCATGGTCCACAGTGCCGTTCAGCACATAGGTGATCGTTTCGATGCCGCGGTGCGGGTGCCAGGGAAAACCCTTTTGATATTGTTCGGGATTCTCATTGCGAAAATCGTCAAACAGCAGAAAGGGATCCAGCTCGGATGGATCCTGGAAGCCAAAGGCCCTGTGCAAATGCACGCCGGCCCCTTCCAAGGTGGGCTGGGCGCTACGGGTTTCCAAAGTTGGTCGAAGGGACATTGTGTTCTCCTCTCGGTTTGCTTGAAACACATATAGACGGATGCCTTTGTGCGAAAACCTCGATCTGAGAACCTATTCTGTGCCAATCTGCACATGAGTTCGAGTTGCGGCCCCCACAGACGTCAGAAACGGCACAGCTGTCGTTTTTGAGAGGGACGGCGGCATGATGGTTGGTGCGATGATCGCAAGGACGACACAATAGGAGCGCCGGACATGCAGGTTGGGTTTATCGGTTTGGGCAACATCGGCGGCAAACTTTCGGGCAGTTTGCTGCGAAACGGCGTTGAGGTGCAGGTTCATGATCTGGACGACGGCCGCGTTCAGGCAAGCGTGGCCCTTGGCGCCGTGGCAGGCGGGTCCCCCGCACAGATGATGGCTGCCTGCGACGCGGTCATCACCTGCTTGCCAAGCCCAACGGCCTCAGACGCGGTGATGCAAGAGATGTTGCCCCATGTTGGCCCCGGAAAGATCTGGATGGAGATGTCGACAACCGATGAGGCGGATGTGCGCCGCCTGGGTGGATTGGTCCTGAATCAAGGCGGTCAGGCCGTGGACTGCCCGGTTTCGGGTGGCTGCCATAGGGCAGACACTGGCAACATCTCAATCTTTGCCGGGTGTGACCGGGGAACGTTCGAACAGATCCTGCCACTGTTGACCAAGATGGGGCGGCGTATTTTGCACACCGGGGATCTTGGGTCGGCCAGTATTCTGAAGGTCATCACCAATTATCTGGCAACTGCAAACCTTGTGACCTGCACCGAGGCGCTGACCGTCGCCAAGGCAGCCGGAATGGATCTGGGCACCGCCTACGAAGCCATTGCAATGTCCTCTGGTACATCTTTCGTGCATGAAACCGAAAGCCAGGTCATCCTGAATGGGTCGCGTGACATCAATTTCACCATGGGACTGGTTGCCAAGGACATCGGCCTTTTCCAACAGGTCGCGGACCGGGCCAACGTCCCGCTTGAGGTCAACCCCAAGCTTGTCGAAATCTTTGCCGATGGCATCGCCCGCTATGGTCCCGACGCCAACTCTCCGGCCATCATTCAGCGGATCGAAGAAGCCACATCGCTTGACATCACCGCCCCGGGGTTTCCCGATACGATGGTAGACGACGAGCCCGAAGAGCCTGGATATGAGGTCCGCCGCGACACCTGACCACACCAACCAATGCGCCGCCGTTGAGACAACATTCGCCGTGATGTCAGACCGACATGACGTCGAGACATCAAAGGTCGTGTGCCTTTGGATCTTGTGAACTCAAGATCGCGATGGCGGCGCTGCCTTGTCGGGTTTCGCCCTCTTGGGCAAGGCAAAGGCAACCAGGGCCACAGAGGTCCAGGGAACAAGGCAGTTCTGATACCGTCACGAGCGGGTCTGAACCGCAGGCTCAACATTTACTGTGTCCCTTGCCAAGGTCTTGGCTTCGGCCTGGGCTAGAACACCGATCGCCTGATCCGCCGTCAAACCCTTGGCGATAGACTTGGACCATATGCGCTGGGCCGAGGCGGGCGACCATGGCAGGACAGCCCGGGTAAGCCATTGCCGCAGTTCGGGTGGCAACACATCAAAAGTTGCCATGGGATCCGCCGATCTGCGCTTGCGACGCAGGCTGCACTGCCCGAGGTTTCGATTCATCTGCTTTCCCGCAGGACGGGACGTTCCGTTTACAGGCCGGGTCATGTCTAACCGTTTTCTACTGGTGGGCTAGCACGCATCCAAGCGCGCGGGCAGGTCATCCAAGATCGTCAACTTGATCATGGGAGGTGCGTCATTGCTCATCTGGCGTCAGTTCAAACGCCAAGTTTTTCGATCCGCCGTCAACGGCCGATGGCGACCGCCGGTACAAGCGCACCGGCGGTCATGTCAAGATCAGTCGAGGCACTCTGCCAGCGAGGTCGCCATGTCGCGCAACAACTGCGGGTACAGGCCCGGGCCAACCTCAAGCGCTGCGCCCAATGGATCAATCACGTTTGTATTCGCATCGGTTCCGTCAAGAACAACCGCCACGATGCCAGGATTGAATTGCGGTTCGCTTAGAACGCAGTCGACACCTTCGTTCTGGATCCGCCCCTGAATCTCAGCCACGCGTGCTGGGCTTGGATCGACAGCATCGCCAACCGAAATGGCACCTGCGGCAGGAAAATCGAAGCTCCGCTCGAAGTATTGATAGGCGTCATGGAACACGATGAAGCTGCCGCCACGCACCGGGTCAAGCGTTGCGTTGATCTCAACCGACAAGGCCTCCAATTCTGCGATGCCGGCGGCGGCATTTGCAAAGTAAGTCCCTGCATTATCCGGATCCACTGCAGACAATTGCCCAGCGATTACATTCAACCATGTGGCAGCATTCTCTGGCGACAGCCAGGCGTGGGGATCATGCGCGCCATGGCCGTGGTCGTCATGGCCGTGGTCGTCATGCCCGTGGTCGTCATGGTCCGCGTGCTTGTCGTCGTGGCCGTGGTCATCGTCATGGCCATGGTCATGATCCATGTCGGGCTCTTGGGCTACGGGCTCTACATCCGTTCCTGACGCATCCTTGAAAAAGTGCTCGTTCGCCTCAAACTCAAATGGCATGTGCTGGGTGAAAACCGCGTATGTGCCTGCCTCTGTGATGTTAACAGTAAAGTTTGTAACATCTTTGGCTGCATCAAAATTCAGCATGAACGCCATGCTCTGTGCTGTAAGCACATCGCCATCCGACTTGGATTCAGCGGCCTCTGCCTCAAGCAGTTCCTCTGCGTCTTCTTCGACAGCTTCGATATCATCTGCCGCAAGTACAACCATCTTCATTGCAGGATCTGCATAGTCTCCTCCGACTTTTGCAAACGACCATGTGTAGGTCCCTGTGCTCAATTCGAAAAGCCCTGCCCATTCGAATGCGTGATCCCCATGTCCATGGTCGTCATGATCATCGTGGTCAGCGTGATCATCATGGTCGTCATGGTCGTCATGATCATCGTGGTCAGCGTGATCGTCATGGTCGTCATGGTCGTCATGATCAGCGTGGTCAGCGTGATCATCATGGTCGTCATGATCAGCGTGATCATCGTGGTCGTCATGATCATCGTGATCACCATGGTCGTCATGATCACCGTGGTCATGCGCCTCAAACAAGGCGCTTTCCCGGAAATCAAGCAAGGTGATTCCATCCGCCTCCAAGAGCGTTGTGACCTTGGCGTTCGTTGCCAAAGTGTCCAGTGCGTCGCCCAACCAGGGCGTCAGATCTGAGCCCATCCAGAACACAACATTTGCATTCTGAAGGGCTGTTGCTTCGGACGGCCGCAGACTGTATTCGTGCGGCGAAGCGCCAGACTGAACGATCAGATCAGGCGATCCGACCCCTTCCATCACGCGTGCGACAAGAGAGTGCACAGGTGCAATATCTGCTACAACGTTCGGCGCGTCCGCATAGGCGACCCCACTCAACAACGATGCCGTTACGGAAAGAGGAATGAGCTTTCTGGACATTGAGTCCCCCGTGTGATTTTATAACAATTCAATTTTCGATATACGAATTGCAATTGCATGACAAGCAATCCAAAGCCGCCAAAGGATAACGCGAGAAAAATGTTTGGTTCGCATGAACACAATCACTGTATTGAACAGGCTTTGACGTCGGCCGAAGAGAAATGCGCCGAGAACGGGCTTAGGTTTACACCGGTGCGACGCAAGGTGCTTGAACTTCTATTGGAAGAGCACAAGGCCATTGGCGCATACGCGATTTTGGACGCCCTGCGTGAAGCAGGTTTCGGGTCCCAACCCCCTGTCGCGTACCGCGCCCTGGATTTCCTGGTCTCGCATGGGTTCGCACACAGGATCGAACGGCTGAACGCATTTGTTGCCTGCGCCCATCCCGGTGAATTTCATGCCCCGGCCTTCATGATCTGCACCAGCTGCAACCTCGTTACAGAGGCCAATACCAGCGCCGTAAATCAAGCCTTGGAAGCCGCGGCGGCAGAAACAGGCTTTAAAGTTGAACAGACAGTGATCGAAATAGAGGGCGTCTGCCATGACTGCCGGGACGCGGACGCTCAATGACCCTGATCACGGTTCAGGACCTCAGCGTCAGCTATGGAGCTAACACTGTATTGCGCAGAGTTGGGCTAACGGTTCAGCGTAATGAAATCGTGACAATTGTCGGCCCGAATGGGTCTGGCAAAACAAGTTTGCTCAAGGCAATCATAGGCGCAGTGAGGCCCAGTTCTGGAACCGTGACGCGCGCAGCAGGGCTTCGGATTGGGTATGTCCCGCAACGGCTTCACATTGACCCAACCCTGCCAATGACCGTTGGGCGATTCATGCGGCTCACCAATCGCGTTTCACGCGAGGCATGCCATGAGGCGCTGGCCTCTGCTGGTGTGACCAACCTGCTGGTGCGTCAGATGTCACAGCTGTCCGGGGGACAGTTTCAACGCGTTCTATTGGCGCGCGCATTGTTGCAAAGACCTGATATCCTGCTTCTGGATGAGGCGACTCAGGGCCTTGATCAAAGCGGATCCGCTGCCTTTTATCGCCAGATCGAGGCAGTGCGCGAAGCTACCGGATGTGCCGTTTTGATGATCAGCCATGAATTGCATGTGGTCATGAGTGCCTCGGACCGTGTGATCTGCTTGAACGGTCACGTCTGTTGTGAAGGCACGCCCGCTGTGGTCGCCTCGGCCCCGGAATACAGGGCCCTTTTTGGCACCGGTACCGGGGGGGCGCTGGCGCTTTATCGTCATGAACATGACCACGACCACCACAGTGACACTGACCATGCGCATAGCCACGAGGCCGCGGAATAATGCTTGATGATTTTATGGTGCGGGCAAGCCTTGCGGGGATCGGCGTAGCACTTGCCGCAGCGCCACTGGGATGTTTTGTGGTTTGGCGTCGCATGGCATATTTTGGGGATGCGACCGCTCATGCCGCGGTGCTGGGTGTGGCGCTGGCCTTGACCTTCGAGATGTCGATCTTTGTCGGTACCCTTGCGGTGGCGCTGGTCATGGCCTTGACGGTCACTCTGTTGTCACGCAGGGGCTTCGCCATGGATACCCTGCTTGGCGTGCTTGCGCATTCGGCGCTTGCATTCGGTCTGGTTGCGGTGTCATTCTTGTCTGGCATTCGGCTTGATCTGATGGCCTACCTGTTTGGCGATATACTGGCTGTCTCGCGCGGTGATCTTGTGGTGATCTGGACCGGGGCAGCAGCGGTTGTGACATTGCTTTCATGGCGCTGGTCTGCCCTGTTGACGGCAACCCTGAACGAGGAATTGGCATACGCCAGCCGCATAGATCCCAAGCGCGAACAACTTATCCTGACACTGGCACTTGCGATCACTGTTGCGGTTGCCATTAAGGTAGTTGGTGTCTTGCTGATCGCGGCCATGCTGATCATTCCGGCAGCATCGGCCCGAAGTTTGGCACGAACACCCGAAAGCATGGCAGTCATCGCAGCGGTCATCGGGGGGCTGTCGGCCGTGGCGGGCCTGCGGTCTGCCTTTGTGTTTGACACGCCTGCTGGTCCAACAATTGTTTGTTTCGCAGCGTTGTGTTTCGTGGTGTTCAGCGTGCTTGGCTGGATACGCAGGTCCATGGCGTAATCCTGCGACCAATGGGTCAACGCAAAACTCAAGACCGCTGCCCCCACCGGAGTGATCTCTGCGTGGCGCTTTGACCACATGGTGATGCGGCGGAGGTCCGCTGCAGCGGGATCACACCACTGACTGATGCGGCAATGCTTTTGCGGCCGTGCTTAACAGGAACCGCACACAGTGCCTTTTCCTGGCTTCGCAGGGACTATGGTCCACACATCTTTGCGTCGCTGCCAATCGACAGGCAACAACCTGTGTTGAGGCTGATTTGATGAACACGCATCTCGCTGCTTTGGAGATCTTTGTTGTGCTGTCCGGTGCCGCCTCGGCCCAAGTTAGGGAAAGAGGATGTGCCGCCTGTCGTTCAGGTGATTGCACTGTTGCTTTTGCGGAATGGAAGGTGCTGGCTGAAAAATAGCACCTCAGAACATCTCTGTCGCCCAAAGCATGGCGCGCGCCTGAATGAACAGCGGCTATAAAACCCGTGATGGTTTCCATCTCAGACACAAACATGCGCTGGAGGGATCATGAAGCCCTTTGAACAAAGCCAGGGTGTCGGGCGGCAAAACGCATCCGAAGCGGTCGCGGCAAATTCCAACAATCGTCCCACTGTCGATGAAGTCGCACCCAGCAGCTGCGCAGGTGATCATTTGGATGTATCCGCGCATCATGTCACGAGCCCGTAACGGGTCTGGGCCAGCACCCCGGCTGGCGGTCGTCATCACGCATCGGGATTACCAGCCGGAATGGACCAATCACGACCGCGCACTGTTTCGATGTATTCTGGCCAGCGAAAATTCACGGGTGCAGGGTAGTCACACAATGGAGGCACCCATGCAGAGCCGCCAATCCCCCCTCCTGTACGGCGCTCGAACTCTGCCATGGTGGCACGCTGAAGCGACGGATCCTCTAGAAATCTCAACGCTGACAGCACCAGAGTTTTCGCCGCAGTGCAAATCATAGGGTCGATCATTGCAGGGATCCCCCCCATCGCATTCATGACCCAAGCGGGATAGGCATATCCCGGCGGCGCTTTCAACGCGGGGCGGGCGATGTAAAAACGGGCGGTGGGTGCATGCCAGCTCATGTCCGTGTAGTCATCCGACGTTGAATTCATCTGGCTTGGAGGCAAGTCACGCCGCAGAAGTGCCTCGGCCTGTTCAGGCGGCATGAGTTGGCTAAGTTCGTCCAGTAACGGCGCTTCCATCGGGTCGATGCCAAGATTGGATTGTATCTCTTGTGCAAATGCGATGGCCTCTTTGTGCCATTTCGGCGGACCGACCTGCGTCATGGCATCCCAAACCAAGCGTGACATGGCATGATTGGCCAGGCCCGGTCGTGATTTACTGACCCAGTGACGTTCTACCCGACACCCGGTCATCGCGGCTGCGGCCTGTGCATTGCGATCCAGTCCCGCGGTCACCTGCTCGGCCATTTCTATCGTTGGCACGCGGATCATATATTGAATTTCAGCCAACCCGGCAGGCAGATTGTCGGCCGTGGCCTGCCCCGCCGTCAGGATGGCCTCTGACACAGACCAACCGCCCTGGTGGGGCAGCATGGACTCGCGAAAGACTTTTGATGACTGAAACATTGCCATCAAGGCCTCGTTTGCTCCGGGTGCGCGCACCGCAGAGTGTGACT
>JAKVCP010000047.1 GCA_022448925.1 Paracoccaceae bacterium | reverse complement strand
CTGATGAACTCTTGCCTAACCGAATTCAGAAATCTCACAGCAAGTCGCTTTTGGGGCAGATCCTCTTGATGCAACTGCCGCAACGATGACGTTTGTACAACAGCACTCAAGGGTCAGATCGGTCCGGGGCAATATCCAAGCCAGACGTCACCTTTATGACCACGCTGGCTCGGATGCCCTGGCTGACCACACGGCTCATCGAAGTCCGTCTTCCCCTTTGACATCCCAAGCTTCGAGCCCTCCCATCCGGCTGTGCACTCGCGGACCACTGGACATGGCCAACGCGAACACGATTTCATCTGCTTTGGGACCATCGGGCAGACCAACCTCGATCCCATCAAAGTGGCTTCGGACATAGGCTGCATTGATATGGCCCAAAGGAATGTCCAAGCGGCTGCCGATGCCACCACACTTCATGCATGAGGGCACAATGGCGTTGGAATCGTTCAAATGGCCGCGCATGGCGTAGCCTCCCGGCACGTGCCAGAGAGCTGCATGTTCTAATTCTCCAGCTTCGCCAACGATGGCCCCCTTACCATAGCCGTCCACATGGTCCTTGCCGCCCAGTGCAGCAATCAGCTTCATGCTCATCTGCGCACCCAGCGGCTTCAGGTCCTCCATTGCCGGCTGAAGGTCAGGCTCGTAAACACCGGAAAATGGGTTTTGAACACAGGCAAGGATTGCGCCTAGTTTGCGCGGATGCTTCGGGGGTGTCCCCCCGTCATGGTAAACCTCTTCTAGGATCAGTTGCATCTTGCGAACAATGAATTTTGGCATGGGGTCACTCTCTGACATAGGCTGGCGCATTTGGTGTTCGGGTCCGCCCCTGGCATGACAGGACGGCACTTTCGGCAAGACCACGCTCGATCATCTGCTCGGCAACGCGCTGCCCGGCGTCCAGAGCGCGATGAACACTGTTCAGGTCGAGCGGGGCGACATGTGTCGTGACAAGGCGGTGACCAAGATCGCTGTCGGGATTTAGGGTGTTCGCAGGACATCGCGTGATGCCGGGATGGTCGGGCAGATCCACTGAATTTGCGATGAGCGTGGCAGCCACATCTGCACCCGCCGCATGTCGTGCCAAAACCGTAGCTGCGTCAGCGATCCCCAAAGAATGGCTCCGCCCACGCCAACCAGATGTCGCAATTCCGCGTACCGGATCGTCGGAACCAACCGAGATCCTGCCAGCCGGGCCAACAACATCGAAAACGGCCTTGCCTGAAATGTGAAAGGCAATATCCCCACCATTGTTGACATAGGCCTTTTCCGGCCGGTGTTTTTGCAACATGGCTGCAAGCACGTCGTCCGCAACAGCACCGGCAACCGCAGCCATAGGTGTCACGAACACAGCCCGCCCTTCATGCGCCCCCACAGCCCGGGCCATCCGCCGTGCAATCGGTGTACGGAATTGCATGTCGGGCTGCAAAGGCCGCCGCAAATCCGGCAACTCGGTGATCAATTCAGAAAGCACCGTCTGAAAACGAGCGATTGCGGCAGCAAAGCACTGAGCGCGCTCTGGCCCATCGACCCCAATGACCAGGTCAATCGGCCCGTGGTGCAGATGCAAGCGATCCCCGGACAACAACGTGGATTGGGGCCCGGCCGTCATTTCGAATGCCCAATCACTCGGCTTTCGGCGCCGTATTCGCCACCGTTTTCAAGGATATCATCCAGTGTGCGGATCTGTGTCCGATGCCCCCCCAGCGCCTGATAGATCTCCCGCGCCACAGTGAATTCCAAGGGGGCCACAAGCGCAGGCGTTGGCACATAACCGAAGGCGCCATCCGGCACCTCAAGGACATCCACCATGACAGTGATGCCGCCCCCCGGCCAACGATAGACAGGCGCCCCGCCAATCGTCACGGTGGTTTGCGCGGCCTTGACCGAGTTCGTCAACTGTACCGGATTCTGCGTGACACCAGACCGAAGTGATCCGCCAGCCCCCCCCATGAACAGAACGGTACACAACGCGGGCTCACAATTCTGCGCAATCAAATCCACCGAGGGCTGCACCGCAAGCGGCATCGGCTGCTCGATCGGCTCCAGACCCTCATTCAACACGTAATAGCCCGCGTGTTCACCCGTCGTAGAGACCATCAGCAAGCGCAAACCGGGCTTCGCACCCTTTTCACGTCGCCATGGCCCAAGGATGCTCAGAGGGTCATCGATATCCGTCCCACCCCAGCCCTGCCCAGGGTCAGCAACTTTGAAATAGCGGCCAGGCGTGGACCGGCGCCCCAAGATGCGAATGCCGGTTTCGGGCCACTCTATCACCTTGCCTGCCTGATGTTCGGACACGACACCCGTGATGTGATCGTCAACGACCACCACTTCGTCCACCAGCCCTTTCCACTGCGATGCGAACATTCCGATGGTGGCGGATCCGCAGCCAACGCGCATCCGGTCTTCGACAACACCGTCAACAATGGGGGGCTGCCCCGCCTGCACGATGACCGTTGAGCCACCATCCACACTGAGCTCTACCGGCTCTTTGTTGCACAAACGCAAAAGTGCATCACAGGTCTTGCGCCCTTCGGCCTTGCTGCCGCCGGTCAGATGATCCACCCCCCCGAGCGACAGCATCTGCGAGCCGTACTCAGAGGTCATGACATGACCGACCACCTCATCCTCGGCCCGCACGGGGCTGGCCTCGGCGCCAAGGTGCCGGTCGGTGTCTATCTTAACCTTGACGCCGCAATAGGAAAAAATCGCCTCTGTCACAACGGTCACGCAATCGACGCCCTCAATCTCGCGGCTGATGATAAAGGGCGCAGGTTTGTAATCGGGATAGGTTGTTCCCGCCCCAATGGCCGAGACCACAACATCGTCACCATCAGCCGTGACACCGTCCCAGTTCGATGCGAGGAACGGCTTCAATTCATCCCCCTTGGCAATCCGGCGATCGAGGATTGTCAAAGGATCACAGCGCACGATGCGTCCGCCTTCATTGGCGTAGCGATCACATGCGCCAGCCTTGCCCTCGGCGACGTAACACATCACCGGACAGGCATCACATCGGATTTTTTCCGTGCGGCTCATGTGGTGGCACGAATGGCTGCCAGAAGGCGATGGGGCAGCACCGGCACCTTGGTGACCCTTGCACCGCTGGCATCGCGGATCGCATTCAAAATCGCAGGGGCGGTAGGAATGAGGACATGCTCACCCAGGCCTTTTGCGCCCATTGGCCCCTCCGGATCGGGCTTTTCAACCAGAATGGATGTCACCTTTGGCATATCCCCGAAGGTGGGGATCAGATAGTTGTGCAGATCCTCGGTCTTTCCCGGAATATATTCCTCGATCAGCGCCAGCCCAAGCCCCTGAGCTATGCCCCCCTCGATCTGACCTTCGGCAAGGCGGGGATTGATTGCGCGCCCGACATCATGTGCGGCCGTGATATGAAGCACCTTGCAGGTGCCCAGCTTCATGTCGACCTCTACCTCGGCGATCTGTGCCCCGTATCCGTACAGCGCATAAGGCGTGCCTTGGCCATTTTCATCCAAAGCCGAGGTTGGCGGGTCATAGGTTTCTTGCGCGCTGAGGACATACCCATTTGCATCCTCAGGCAAGGCCGTCAGATCAATGGTCCTGTGTGTGTCCTGCTGATGAGCGGTCAAAACGCCCGAACCAAAGTCCAGCCGCGATACCGCGCTAAGGTTTGTCAGGCGCAAAATGGACGCGCGCAGGGATTTGCCTGCAGCCTCGGCCGCGCGGCCTGTGATAAAGGTCTGACGCGACGCCGATGTCTTGCCACAATCCGGGGTCACCGCAGTATCTGGCCCAACAAGCCGGAACGCGCCGACCGGCACGCCAAGCGCGTCAGCCGCAATCTGGGTGATCACCGTATTGGAGCCCTGCCCAATGTCCGTGGCACCCTGATGCAGGATCAACTGCCCCTGCCGCGTGACGCCAATTCGTATGGTTGACGGATTTGGCAGGGCGGTATTGCCGCATCCATACCAACAAGACGCAACACCGATGCCGCGCCGTTTATGCCCATGACCTGCATTGAAGTCGGCAGCATCGGCCTTGGCACGCGTCCAGTGGGGGGCAAGAACCTCTAGACACTCACCCAGGCCAACGGCCCGCAGCTGTTGACCGCAGGTTGTCGTGTCACCGTCAGAAAGAGCGTTCAAACGGCGAAACGCCATTCGGTCGATGCCACAGGCGATGGCCAGATCATCATAAAGCACCTCTTGCGCAATCGCCGCTTGTGGCACGCCGAACCCTCTGAATGCGCCCGATATCGGGCCATTTGTGTGGATCGCCCGACTTGTGGCCCGGTAGTTCGGGGTCAGATAAGGCCCCGATGCATGCACTGGCACGCGGGTTGCAACTGTTGGGCCCCAGCTGGCATAGGCACCCGTGTTGAAGTCTCCATGAAACACCATGGCCGTCACACGACCCTGCGCATCCGCTCCGATCTTGGCCTCCATCGTCCCGGGATGTCGCTTGGTGCTGGCGCGCATGGATTCGCGTCGCGTGAACACCATGTGGCATGGTTGCCCGGTTTTCAGAACGGCGAGTCCAATCAGCGGCTGCAACGAGACATCCAGTTTCGACCCAAAGCCGCCACCCGCCGCAGAGGGGATGATGCGGACCCTGTCACGCGGCAAGCCCAAAACTTTGGACGTTTCTTCCTGGTCCATCACAGGGGCCTGCGTGCAGGCCTGGATTGTCAAGACGTCGCCGTCCAACCAGGCAGCGCCGGCTTCGGGCTCGATGTAAGCGTGCTCCACGTAAGACGTTTCAAACCGGCCCGACACAACATGGGCTGCGGCCTTCAATGCCGCCTCCGGAGAGCCGCAGGCCACCCGGCCACGCACCAATGTATTTTCAAGGCGGTCACTATGTAAGGTCAAGGCTGTCGCAGCAGCGCCCTCTGCCTGCGTCAGGCTGTGTGGCAACGGCCTCCAGGACACTGGAAACTCTGTAAGATCCAGGGCCTCAATTGCCTCAGGCTGTCCGACGACCAAAGCAACAGGTTCGCCAAGGTAGCGTACCGTGCCATCTGCCAGGGCGGGTTGATCGGCAAAGGGCGGAATTACCCCAAAGCGGTTCTCACCCGATATGTCATGCGCCGTCAGGACCGCCTGCACGCCTGCATGTGACCGCTGCCAGCCGTCGATGTCACCCAAGTCGAAACGCGCGTGGAAATGAGGCGACCGTATCGCCCGGACCAACAAGGAACCGGGTTTGGTGAAATCAGCGCCAAACACCTCGGACCCATCAACTTTCGGGCGACCGTCAAGCCGAGGAATAGATTGCCCAACCGCCGGCCCCCCGCAGAGGGTCGGCGCACTGGCCGAGATATCCTGCACGGCCATTACGGCATCTATGATCTTTTTGTACCCGGTACAGCGGCAAAGGATCCCGCCCAAAGCATCTTCGACTTGATGCACATCCGGTCTTGGGGTTGCGCGCAGCAATGCCATCGCGGCCATCATCATCGCTGGCGTGCAAATCCCGCATTGCGCTGCGCCATGCGCCAGGAAAGCCTCTTGCAGTCGGCGCGACAGATCTGGCTCTGCGGTCTCCAGGGTTTCAACCCGCCCGCCGTCAACCTGCGCGACCGGCACCAGGCAGGCACAGGTTTGCTGTCCATCAATTAACACAGTGCAGGCACCACAATCACCTGCGTCACAGCCGATTTTCACACTTTTGAGGTTCAGATCCTCTCGCAACACCTCAGACAAACGCCTGCCTGGATCACAAAAGACGCTGTGGGCGGTCTGGCCAACCGAAAACGAAATGCCCTGCAAAGGATCCTTCATGCGAACACCTCAACTGTGCGGCGCAAAAGTTCGGCAGCGCCTTTCGCGCGATAGGCTGCGTCCGCGCGGATGTCGTCGATCGGCGCAATCGCCTGAGCCACGGCCTCATCCGTGATGACACGCGGATCGACAGGCTGGCCTATCATCAATGCTTCGATTTCGGGCAGGCGGACGGCCACGGGACCGCAGGATCCGACCGCCAGCGCCGCTTGGGTCACGCACCCGTCTTCGACCGTTATTCTGGCAGAGGTCATTGCGATCGAGATCACAAGGTACTTTCGTGCACCCAGCTTGAGGAAATGCCCCTGACCGGACAAGGCCGATTGAGGCACATGGATGGCTGTCACCATTTCATCACTGGCCAAGGCGGTTTGTCGCGGTCCTGTCAGAAACGCAGACACCGGCACCCTGCGGGTCGCGCGCGCGGTGCTGATCTCGACTTCGGCGTTCAGCGTCAAAAGAGGCGGCACCCCATCTGCGGCGGGGGACGCGTTGCACAGGTTTCCAGCAAGCGTGCCACGGTTCTGTATCTGTGTGGCGCCGACCTCGCGGGCAGCCAGTTTGAGCCCGTCAAAGCAGGGTGGAAGCTCGGCCCGGGTTAAATCTGCCCAAGTGGTGGTCGCGCCGATGTGTACGCCATTCGCGGTGACTGCAATCCCTCTGAGGCTTTCGATGGCAGACAGGTCGAGAACCGGACCCCGCAGACTTTTGTGCTGGGTCGCAGGGAAAAGATCGGTACACCCCGCAGCGATCATCCAATCGCCGGACGCCAGAATATCCAGCGCGTCTTCCAGTGAGTTGGGGCGTTTATACACTTGCTGGTCCGATCCGATGGTTCCGATTTGCTTGTATACAAGTGGATGTTGCGGTAGCCCGCGCAAGCTGTCAATGGTTTGGGCATGTCAGACCACCATACCAAAGCCGAGACCTACAAACTTTCCGGGCAAGTCGGCTTCAATCTGCGACGGGCCAATCAACGCCATGTCGCGATTTTCAGCCAATACGTTCAGGATCTAACCCCCACGCAATTTGCAGCTCTGGCGCGATTGCAGGAACGGGGCGCCCTGTCTCAGAACAGACTTGGGCGTTTGACAGCCATGGACTCTGCAACCATCAAAGGCGTGGTTGGTCGGCTCAAAGACAAAGGTCTGGTCGAAACCCATCCCGATCAAAGCGATCAAAGATTGCGTCTGATTTCATTGACCCCGCAAGGGCGCCGCTGTTTTGAAACGGCCGCAGACCAAGCGTTGCATGCGCGCCGCGAAACACTGGAACCGCTGACTCAGGCTGAAAGAGCGATCTTTGAAGACCTGCTGAGCAAGCTAACCTAGATCCCGACATACTTTCGCACAAGGCTGGGATCATCGCGCAGGTCAGCGGTGTCCATCACCTCGCGCCCACGGCCATTTTCGATAAAGGCCACTCTGTCGGCAAGTGCCAGGACGGAATCAATCCTTTGTTCAACAAGGATCACCGCTTGCCCCTCGGTGCGCATGGCGCGCACGGTATCGGCGATCAAAGCGATCATCGAAGGTTGCAAGCCCTCGGTCGGTTCGTCAAGCAGCAGAACAGAGGGCTCAAGGCATAAGGCACGTGCTGTCGCCAGCATTTGCTGTTCGCCGCCAGAAAGAGTTTCCGCAGGTTGATCCAAGCGGTCTTGCAGGCGGGGAAACATCGACAGAACCCGGTCCCGCGTGCGGTGCGACTTGCCCCGTGTCATCAGGCCGATCTCGATGTTTTCGGCGACCGTCAGTTCGGTGAACAATCGTCTGCCCTGAGGCACGTAGGCCACCCCCTGCCCGGGCACCTGATGGGCCGGCAAATCCGAGAGGCTTTGACCGTCAAGCGTGATCGAGCCAGAGCGCAGCGGCAACAATCCCATGATCGCCTTTAGCGTGGTTGTCTTTCCAGCACCGTTTCGCCCAAGCAGGCACAGCACCTCACCGGGGCGGGCCTCGAGCGACAGGTCATACAAGATCTGAACCTGTCCGTATCCCGTGTTTATGGCTTCAAGGCGCAGTGTCATCCGACCCCCAAATAGGCGTTTTGCACGTCAGAATTGGCGCGAATTTCATCCGGTGTCCCCCGAGACAGAATCTTGCCTGTGTCCAGCACGGTGATGGTATCCGCGAGCGCCATGACAACCTGCATGTTGTGTTCGATCAGCAGGATGGTGGTATCTCCCGCCAGGGACCGGATCAGGTGATTGAACCCTTCGATCTCACTCTCCGCGAGGCCCTGCGTCGGCTCATCAAGGATCAGAAGTTGCGGTGCTTGCGCCACGCCCATCGCGATTTCCAGCAACCGCTGATGGCCATAGGCCAGATCCCCGGCCGTCTGCGCGGCGCGATCTGCCAGCCCGACACGCGCCAATGCCTCTAACACGGCGGGACGGTCCCTGCTGCCCAACGCCAGTGCGACATTGTCAAACAGGCTTAGCCGGGCATAGATCGCCGTGATTTGAAACGTATAGGCCATGCCCTGTTTGATGCGGACATGCGCGGGCAACGACGTGATGTTTCGACCTTCGAACCAAACCTCGCCCTTGCTTGCGGGGATGCGCCCCGACACCATGCCAACAAATGTGCTTTTCCCGGCGCCGTTAGGGCCAATCAATGCGTGGATCTCGCCCCGGGCAAGCGAAAAATCCACATCGTCGACGGCGCGCAGGCCGCCGTAAATCCGTGTAAGGCCTTTGGTTTCCAACAAGATCATGGCAGCCATGGAACCCATCTTTTGCGGATCTCTCCGACGATGCCAGCCCGGGCAAACAGGGTCAGCAACACAAGAGCGGCCCCAACGATAAGCAGATAGGCATTGGTCAGACCACTTGCATAATCAATCAGATAGAACATGAACGCGGCACCGATCAAAGGACCGATCGTTGTGCCCATCCCGCCCAAAAGCACCCACAGGAGCGGAAAAATCGAGTACTGCACCGATGCAAATGTTGCACCGACATACCCGAACAGAACGGCATAGGCCGCCCCTGCCCCGCCCGAAATCGTCCCGGATATGACAACCGCAAGCAACTTGTGGCGAAACACGTCATACCCCAACATCCGCGTACGCTCTTCGTTTTCGCGCACGCCGATCAAAATGCGGCCAAACGGCATCTGCATCAGCCAGGCTGTAAGCAAAAGGGCGACGGAAAAAACCGTCAGCGCCGCAAAAAAGCGGGTCAGCGGTTCTGTCAAGGCAAAGCCGGCAAGCTGGCGTCTGGCCTGAGCAATGACAAAGCCTTCGTCCCCGCCTGTCCACTCTCCGAGGTAGAGAGCTGCCAAAAAGAAGGCCTGTGCAAACATCAACGTCACGATCATGAAAGCAACACCAATGGTGCGCAAGGCCAGAACAGCCACCACAAGCGACAGTGCGGCGGCTGAAGCAAGGCCCATGCCCAGCGCGGGCAGGACAGACCAATCCGCCAGATGCATCGCCAGGCCACAGCCATACATGCCAGCTGCAAAAAACATTGCATGCCCAAGGCTCAGCAAGCCGGTATAGCCAAAAAGCACATTGAACCCGATTGCATAGGTGGCAAGCACCAGAATACGTGCCAAGTTGCCTTGGTGATACGTCGGCAGGACAAGCCCCAGAACGATCAGTATGGCGATCAGCCCCAGGTGCAGGACGGTGGACCGGGCATTTACAGTCATGCCATTTTTTTCCCGTATAACCCCTGCGGCCGAAAGACGAGCACAAGCGCGACAAGCAGCGTCGCCAGGATCTTGGACAGTGTCGGGCTCAGAAAGACTGAAATGATCCCGTCCGACATCCCGATCAAGAGCGCCGCCACAACGGTGCCCCGGACCGATCCCAGCCCCCCGATAATGACGACAATGAAACTGAGCAGCAGCGGATCGTGCCCCATCAGGTAATGGGCCTGCTGGATCGGGACTATCAAAACAGCCGACAGCGCGGCGAGCGCGGCACCAAAGCCGAACACGATGGAGTAGACGCGCTGCACGGGGATCCCGAAAGCAACTGCGGTTTCGCGGTCCAGCTGGGTTGCGCGCATGATCAATCCAAGCCGGGTGCGTGACATCACGCTCCAGAATGTCACAAGGATTGCAACAGCTGCCACAATAACAAAAAGCTTGTAGCTGGTCGTACTCAGTCCCCAAGGGTAGTAAAATGACAAACCGCTGTCGCCCCACTCGACCCATGGCAGCGCAATACGATGATTGAACGGGGGCTCTACCGGCCGTGCCTCGGGACCATATATCATCAGAGCAGACTGTTGAATGATGTACAGCACGCCGATGGTACCAACAATTGTGGCCTCGGGGTCGTATTCAACCCGCTTGAGCACAAGCCGATCCACGACGACCGCGATGCCGCCCGCAACGAGGGGCGCAATGGCCAGAGCGGCCACAAACCCAATAGCGGGATGCGCCGCAATCGGAGAGGCGATGAACCAGGCGACAACAGCCCCCAGCATAAAAAACTCGCCATGTGCAACGTTCACCACGCGCATCACGCCGAAAACCAACGACAGTCCAAGGGCCGTCAGCGCCAGAACCGCAGCGCCGACCGCCCCTTCCAGCACTGCCAACAGAAGATGGGGTCCGAAGTCCATATCACCCGCGCTCGTGCGCCCGGACACAAGGCCCGGGCGTCAGCTTCTTTGGTTTCAGAAAGACTGGGTCGTGTAATCGACCTCGTCGGGATAATAGGTGTCTTCAATCGATGTGGCATGCACCTTGACCAACCGACCATTTTCGACCCGGGAAATATATTGCACCCCAAAGACCTGGTGGGTTTTGCCATTAAACACCTTGGGACCTTGCGGATGGGCGTCACTCTCAGCCATGTTGGTCATCGCCTCGACCGCCTCGATCAGTTTCTGGCGATCAGAGGGACCTTGATAGCCCGAAGCCTCCATTCCCGCCTTGATCACGTGCAGCGTTTCCCAGCAGCCAAACATATGGGCATAGGTCGAGACGTCTTTTGGATCAGACACCGATGCGCCGTTTTCATCGACCCCGACAGCAGCACGGAAATTCTTGTCATGGCTTGACTGATCAGCCTGTGCATAGCGCGGGTTGCCCTCCCAGAAATAGGTTCCTTCAAGGAACTCCAGACCCGGCGATGTCAGATCAACGGCCTCGAGGGAATCGATAAAACCGAAAATCGCGGGGCTTGAGGGACCAAAGAACTCGCCCAGCTCTTTCACAAAGGTCAGGACCGCAGGCCCGACCATCACGTGATACAGCACCTCCGTGTCACGAGGAATTTTCGGGAAATATTTGGTGAATGAGGTCTCTGATGGAGGAACCGCGATATGTTCCAGCACCTCGCCGCCCTGCGCTTCGATGGCGGCGGTAAAAAAGTCCCGGTGGTCATGGCCAAAGGCGAAATCAGGAAAGATCATGGTGACTTTCTTGCCCAGATTGTCCGCCACATATGGCGCCATCGCCTGTACCTGGCTTTTCACATCCGTGATCCCCGGCTGAAGGGTGTAACGGTTCAACCCACCCGAAGCGACGTGATGGCCCTCTGAGACCACAAAATACGGGATTTTTTGCTCGCCTGCCGACGGCGCTGACCCGATCACCACGTGGCTGAACAATGTGCCGAAGGCAACGTCGCAGTTGTGCTGATTGGCAAATTTCTCGACCACTTCGGCACCACGTTTCGGGTCTGTGCCGTCATCCTCGGCCACGATCTCTACCGGGCGGCCATTGATGCCCCCGCCCTCGTTGATGGCCTTTACCGCAGCTTCGGTTGTTCGGCCGTACCAGCGCCCATACGCAGCACCGATGCCGGTCGAGTGTTGCTGAAATCCGATCTTGATCGGCGCCCCGGATTGGGCGCTTGCAAATCGTCCCAACAAGGGTGTTCCCGCCATCAGCGCCCCCGCGCCCACACTCTTGATCAAGGACCGACGGCTTGTTTTCAGTAGCTTGGACATCTCTGTTCTCCCTGTTGACGCGTGGTGCTAACGACGCTCGGTACGGGGAAGTGTTGTTTGGATAGACGCAGCTTGTCCAGAATTTTCTGGGATCGGACCGATCTTGGTGCGCTCACGCACCTTTGGGCGCGGCCAGAAGCCAAAGACCCAGAAACGTGTAGGCAATCATGAAAATCGACAGTGGCAAAGTTGCAAAGGCAGCCTGGCGCGGGCTGCCGATCAGGTCGGTCGCAACCCGATGCGCCAGCAACACCGACCAGACATGACCGATCACCACCAGCCCGGCCTGTGCCGTCCAGATCAGCCGCACAGTGTCAATGCGATTGAAAAACCCGGTTGTGACACGAAACGGCTCTAGCCCGAGATAATCAGCACCGGTTGCGAATGGATCGCTGACAGCGGCCAGAGTGTACTGAATGCCCACCATGAACGCGGTCAGGTAATGGGCAATGTGGTAGACTAGGGCGATCGGCAGCACGCACAGGGCCAGCGCACCAAAGGCCTGCAGAAATCGAAGCTTTGCCGCAGCGATGCGCAGCCCCAGCCAAACGACAAGAGCAAAGCTGGCGAACAAGGCAAACACGGAACACAGCAGCCCCGAAAGCGTTGCCACAATCACCGCCGACCTGCCGGGAAATTCCAACGGGTTCACGCCGATCACGCCCAACCACCAAAAGGTCTCATTCAACCCGTCGAAACTGCCAATCCCGAGCATCATCAAAGCAAAGGCACCCATTGCAAGGCAGGCTGGCTGCGCCACAACCTGCCACCCTGGACCGCCAATCCCGGCGGGCGCCGAGAGGCGCAAGGGTGCCAGCTTGGAAAAAGCACGGAACAGGACATGCCCCAGTTCAATCTGATCGCACCACGCAGGGCCAAAGACGATCAAACCCGCAAACACATAACACCAGTACCCTGCTACCAGCATCGCGAGACGGGTGGGATCATCGGGCGCAGGATCGGCCAGCAGAAAGGCCGCAAAGGCCAAAAGAGTCAGGGTGGCCGGCCATACACCGACCCAGGCCGGCAGGGTCATCAACGGTCGGGCAGGGCCAATCGCCCGGTACAGTCCCATCCAGGGATTCAGCCAGATCCATAGGTTTCCCAGGAAGGCGCCGAGGCTTAGCAACATAATCCACCCAACGGTCCAAAAAGCCAGTGGCATCAGATTGGACAGCGGATCGCGTGATCCAAAAAGCCCGATGTAAATGACAAAACACAGCGCCGCCAACGACAGCACACTAGTGACAGTAGTCAGCCCCTGCGCCTGCACTGGCGATAGCTCCCTGGCAGAAAACAGACGCTGCACCAACCTGTCCGGGATCACGAAAAGAGACAGAACCGTCGCAGCGACGACCGCAACTCCAGCCGAGATATAGGCCCCCGTGGGCAGCAACAGCACAAACCCCTGTTCCGACACATGCGCCGCCGCGCGGTGCGGGCAAACGAAAGCAAGGTTGACGATAAGCAGGAACTTCCACAGGGTCATGCGCACATGATGCTTGGGTGAGAATGGATATGAAAGCAGGAATTCTGATGATCTGTGTCGCCATCTTGGTTGCGGCCTTGTGGATGAGCGGCGTTTTTTCGTCATCGGCACGTCACATCCTGATCACAGAGGTCACGGCAAGCCCTATGGGCAATGATGCCATTGTTGCCGTTCTCAAAATCGAAAATCAAGGCGCACCGGACCGGCTGCTGGGGGTCAGCAGCGCCGACACGTCGGTCCAGTTTCAGAATGCGGCGCGTGGCTTGCCGATACCGACCGGGAGATCCGCGTTGGCGCATGATGCCGCGCATATCCTGATCACGCCCCCCGGCGGGCCTTTGGCAGAGGGTGATTTGATCCCCCTTGCCCTGCAGTTCGAAACAGCAGGCGACGTCCGCGTTAAGGCCCGGTTCGCGCGCCCCGAACCCGGCAGCTCTGCCGCCCACATGGCCATGGGACATGGGATGATGCTTGAAAACATATCAGGTGACGCAATTCCGGAACTGAGCCTGACAGCAAAAGATGTTGGATCCGGTTGGGTCGCCCATATACAGACGCGCAATTTTTCGTTTTCAAAAGATATGCAAGACGGCAAACATGTCACAGGCACAGGCCATGGGCACATCTACGTCGGCGACATGAAACTGGGCAGGGTCTTTGCCGACACATTCACGATCGGGCCCCTGCCCACGGGCAAACATCTCGTCCGCGTGACGCTCAACACCAACGACCACAGACCTTACGCCGTGGCAGGCAGCCCGATTTCAGCCGAAACATTCATTGAGGTTGACTAGTCCGGACTCTTGTCGAATTTATTGGTATACAAGTGAAGTCATGAGAGGCGAGCGCGTGACGAAAGACAGGGTCATTGGGGTGGACGTGGGTGGCACCTTTACTGATCTGGTCACAATTGACGGAGAAACAGGCGCCATCAAAATCGCGAAGACTCCGACCACACTGGACAATCAGGCCTTCGGAGTGATCAACGCGCTGGACATGGCGGACTTGGACCTTGGCTCTGTTGATCTGATCGTGCATGGCACCACGACGACAACCAACGCCGTGCTAGAGCGTAAACTGTCCAAAACCGGTTTGATCACAACCGCAGGCTTTCGGGACGTGCTTGAACTGGGCCGCCGCACAAGGCCGCAACCGTATGGCATGACAGGACAGTTCCGCCCCGTGATCCCACGCGACTTGCGTCTCGAGGTCTCTCAGCGGATGGATGCCACCGGTGCCATTCTCACCCCGCTTGACGAAAGAGGGGTCATCCAGGCCGTACATGATTTGCTTGAGGCGGGATGCGAAGCGCTTGTCATCCACTTTCTGCATGCCTACGCCAACCCGGCGCATGAACAGCGCGCAGCAGAAATCGCGGCAGAGCATTGGCCCAATGCCTTCATCACCATGGGTCACAGTCTGCTGTCTGAAACCCGCGAGTTCGAACGCGGCGTGACTGCTGCGGTCAACGGGTCGGTGCAGCCCTTGCTTGAACGATATGTCACCCGATTGCGCAATGAGCTAGGCCAAAAAGGCTATGTCGGGGACATCTTGGTGATGAATGGAAACGGCGGTATGGTTTCGTCACGGTTGGTCGCCCGCGAGGCTGCCAAGACCGTCATGTCGGGCCCTGCCTCTGGCGTGATGGCAGCCGCCTACACAGGCAGACGCGCCGGCGAGACCAACCTGCTGACCTATGACATGGGCGGCACCTCCACAGATGTTGCGCTGATCCGTGACAGCACGCCTTCGGTGTCAAACGAGATCGAGATCGAGTACGCAATGCCCATCCATGTGCCAATGGTTGACGTACGCACCGTGGGCGCAGGGGGCGGCTCCATCGCTTACGTAGACACGGCGGGGCTCTTGCAGGTAGGGCCTGCCAGTGCAGGCGCAGATCCCGGACCAATCTGCTATGGCAAGGGTGGGCAACGGCCGACCATCTCGGACGCCAACATGTTGTTGGGGCGACTTAACCCAGGCAAGCTGACAGCCGTGGCCGGTGGGATCTCAAGGCAGCAGATCGCCAAGATCTTCGCCACTGAGCTTGGGGATGCGATGGGGCTGGACGCCCAACAGTCCGCAGAGGCCGTCATTCGTGTGGCAAACACAAAGATGGCGGGTGCGATCCGGATGGTGTCACTGTCACTTGGCGCAGACCCGCGGGACTTTGCCCTGTTTGCCTTTGGAGGGGCCGGTCCACTGCATGCTGCCGACCTCGCCCGAGAGTTGGGGGTTCCGCGCGTTCTGGTACCCGCCAGACCGGGCATGACAAACGCGTTGGGCTGTGTTGTTGCAGACCTGCGTTATGACTACGTGCAGACGGTCAATCAGCCGTTGGGAGAGGGCGCTGTCGACCGAATTCAGGCTGAATTCGCAGCCCAGATCGCCGCGGGCACTGCCGCCCTGGCCCGAGAAGCCGTAACGTTGAAAGAGGTGCACCAGGTCTTTAGTGTCGACATGCAGTTCCTTGGACAAAGCCATGTGGTGCGCGTCCCGCTTGCAACATCAACTCCGACCGCAACCGAGCTGCGTCAAGGTTTCGAAACAGTCTATTGGAACCGCTTCAAGGTCGAGCTGCCTGACATCAGGGCACGGATCGTCAACGTCAACACCTCAGTCATCGGGATCAGTGAGCCGGTTGATTTGTCGCGCCTGATTGATCCCGCAGGCCGAAAGACCAAGCTGACTGTGCACGAACGCAGACCGGTCGTTTTCGATGGAACGGTTCATGACACACCGATCTATTGGCGCGACCACTTGCCACGCGATGCGGCATTCACGGGTCCCGCAATTGTCGAACAGCTCGACAGCACGGTTGTTGTCCCCCCCGGCGATCACGTCACATCCGGCGAAGATGGCAATCTTATCATCCATATAGGCAGCGCGGAATGACTGTTGACCCCATCACCCTCTCCGTCATTCAGGCGGGTTTACAGCAGGCCTGCGATGAGATGGACCTCAGCTTTTCCCGCGCCGCCTTTTCCCCGGTCATTGCAGAAGCCAATGACCGTTCGGACGGGATTTACAGCGCCACAGACGGAGCCTTGATCGCGCAGGGCGCCGGGGGGTTGCCAGTGTTTGTCGGCACCATGCAGCATTCAACGCGGGTGCTGATCGAGATGATCGCCGCAGGAACCGTCGCCGCGCCACAGCCCGACGACATCTACATCGTCAATGACCCCTACCTTGGCGGCACACATCTTATGGATGTCCGCTTTGCCCGACCGTTTTACCGCAACGGCAAGATTTTTTGCTGGCTGTCCAACACAGGACACTGGCCAGACACCGGTGGCGCAGTGCCCGGTGGCTTTTCGGCCTCTGCCACATCCGTGGAACAAGAGGGCCTGCGCCTGCCCCCGGTCAGGCTGTTCAAGCAAGGTGTTCTGGACCCCGAGATCTACGCGATCATCTGCTCGAACATCCGTGTCGCAGACCAACGAATCGGCGATGTCAAGGCGCAGGCGGCGGCCCTGATGGTTGGGGAAGAGCGCCTGAATGCCCTGCTGGACCGCTACGGAGATGACACGGTCCAAAAGGCCATCGTCGAATTGCGTGACCGGGCTGAAGCACATATGCGCAGCCTGATCGATGAAATTCCGGCTGGCACCTACCGGTCAACGGCTTGGATAGACAGCGACGGGGTTGTGGACGCCCCTCTCGCAATCAAACTGGCGATCACTAAGACGCCGGGGCACTTGCAATTCGATTTTTCCCAAAGCAGCCCGCCATGCCTCGGGCCCATGAACTCTGTGCTGGCGACGACCTTGTCCTCTGTCTATCTCGCCATGCGGCACATTTTTCCCGAAGTTCCAATCAGCGCCGGTGCCTTTGCCCCGCTAGAGGTTCTGCGCCCCGAAGGCACATTTCTTGATGCCCACTATCCACGTCCAGTGTCCGGCTGTGCCGCCGAGGTCTCGCAGCGGATCGCCGAGGCAGTTTTTGCCGCGCTGGTTGTGCCGCTGCCGGATCGTGTCACTGCCGCCCCCGCAGGGACAAGCGGCAATTTCGCTTTGGGCGGTTTTGATCCGGCGACGGGGCGCGACTATGTGATGTACCAGTTGTCAGGGGGCGGATATGGTGGCAACGCGGACCATGATGGACTGTCGAACGGGTGCTCGACGATCGGCATCTCGAAAGCGCCGCCAATTGAAATCATGGAACAGAACTTTCCGGTCCTGTATCACAAATATGCCCTGCGCGAAGGATCAGGCGGTTCCGGCAGAAACCGAGGTGGGCTTGGTTTGGAATACGAAGTCGAACTGCGCCGCGGAACAGCACGGGCCAGCTTTGTGATGGATCATGGCCGGTTTGGTCCGCAAGGTGCTCTTGGCGGTCAGGACGGTGCACCCAATGAAGTCCGGGTGCTAAGTGCAGGTCAGGTTCACACACCTGTGCATCTGTCCAAAGAGCAGGACATTGCGCTGTCGGCTGGTGACAGGGTCAGTGTCAAAACACCTGGTGGAGGCGGGTTCGGGGATCCAGCCGACAGAGATCCAGACAAGACAGCCGAAGACCGGCGGTTGGGGCGTGCAGACTAAAGCCGGCGTCTGATGACAGGGTTTTGGGCCCGAGGTCGATGGCTGTTCGCGCAGCGGCGTCGCAGCAAGCGCCTTTGCCGCATCCAGATCGGCGCTCTTTTCACGTTGGTAGATTTACCGCGCAATCGACGCAGGCGATCTGTGGTGCCATGCGCGCGCAGCAAACAGGCCTCACCATCACGGGTTTCTCAGACCTAAGCGGACCGCTGGCCGCCCCGGATCTTGAGCTTTTCAACCGCGGATTCGCATCAGAGTTACGTCGCAAGCCGTTCCACTCCTTGCACCTCGTCCCGCTTACAGCCTACATAGGCAACAATACCAGCAGGGGAGGCGTCATGCGCCGCGTCGTGATCACAGGGCTGGGGGTCGTATCCTCCATCGGAAACAATGCCACCGAGGTTGTCGCCTCTTTGAAGTCCGGGGCATCTGGCATATCTGCGAATGCAGACATGCAGGAATATGGCTTCCGCAGTCAGATCGCAGGCGCGATCGACTTGGACGTGAAAGAGCATGTCGACAAACGCACTCTGCGCTTCATGGGGCCCGGTGCTGCCTATGCGCACATTGCCATGCAGCAGGCAATCGCGGACGCAGGGCTGGATGAAAGCGACGTGGTGAACCCGCGCACCGGTTTGGTGGCCGGGTCAGGTGGACCGTCGACCAGTTCTATGCTGATGGCCCACCAAACCGTGTTGAAGAACATGGCCCCCAAGCGGATCGGCCCGTTTGCAGTGCCGAAATGCATGAGCTCGACAATCTCGGCCAATCTCAGCACGGCGTTTCGGATCAAGGGCATCAACTACTCGATCACATCGGCCTGCTCGACCTCATTGCATTGCATCGGCAATGCCGCAGAGCAGATCATGATGGGAAAGCAGGACGTGATGTTCGCCGGAGGAGGCGAAGAGCTGGACTGGACCCTGTCCTGCCTGTTTGACGCAATGGGCGCGATGTCGTCGAAATACAATGACACCCCAAGTCGCGCGAGCCGGGCATTTGATGCGGACCGTGATGGTTTTGTAATTTCGGGCGGAGGTGGCATTGTTGTTCTTGAAGATCTGGAGCACGCCAAGGCCCGAGGCGCCAAGATCTACGCCGAGGTCACCGGCTACGCAGCCACCTCGGATGGACATGACATGGTGGCCCCCTCTGGTGAGGGCGGGCAGCGCGCAATGGAAATTGCCCTGTCGACCCTGCCGAAAGAGCGCGAAGTCGGTTATATCAACGCGCATGGCACATCGACCCCGGTCGGTGACGCGGGTGAGGTCCTTGCCGCGCGCCAAGCCTTCCAAGGGCGCCAACAGCCGGTGATTTCATCCACCAAATCGATGACAGGACATGCGCAGGGCGCCGCCGGCGCACTGGAAGCGACGTTCTGTCTGCTGATGCTGCACCATGATTTCATAACGCCCTCGATCAATGTTGAGACGCTTGATCCGGCCTTGATGGCGGACGAAATTGCGACCGAAACGGTCGAAAACGCGGGTCTTGATACGGTCATGACCAACTCATTTGGATTTGGCGGCACGAACGGATCGATGCTGCTGTCGAAATATCACGGGTAATTGGGACGATGTCGGATTTTCTGAAAGGCAAACGCGGTCTCGTCATGGGTGTGGCCAATGACCGGTCCATTGCATGGGGCATTGCAAGAGCGCTGGCCGAAGCCGGGGCAGACCTGGCATTTTCATACCAAGGTGAAGCATTTGGGAAGCGCGTGCAGCCGTTGGCTGCGTCTCTTGGGTCGGATTTTCTTGTGGATATGGACGTGACGGACGATGCGGCGCTGGATGCGGGGTTCGACGCGCTTCGTGCGCGCTGGCCGACCATCGATTTCGTCGTCCATGCTATTGCCTATTCCGACAAGACCGAACTGACCGGACGGTTCCTGAACACGACCCGTTCGAACTTCAAGAACTCGATGGATATCTCGGCCTATTCGTTTATCGAGGTGGCGCGGCGGGCGCATCCAATGATGATCGACGCCGGTGGCACCCTGCTGACGCTGACCTATCAGGGTTCAGTAAAAGTGGTTCCGAACTACAATGTCATGGGCGTCGCGAAAGCCGCATTGGAGGCCGCAACCCGTTACCTGGCCAATGATCTTGGTCCAGACGGCATTCGGGTCAACGCCATCTCGCCAGGGCCGATGAAAACATTGGCAGGCGCAGCCATTGGCGGCGCACGTAAGACCTTCAAATTCGCCGAGGCAAACGCCCCGCTGCGTGCGAATGCCACCCTTGAAGCCGTGGGCGGAACCGCGGTCTACCTGGTGTCGGATGCAGGTGCTTGCACAACCGGAGAAGTGCTGCATGTGGACAGCGGATACCATGTGCTGGGGATGCCACAGGCCGAGAACATCTAAGCAAACAAAGGTGTCAGAACCACTGTCCTGCATCGATCAGGCCCAGATCCAGCAATTGGCGTGAACTCCAGTCGAAAGGGACCGAGTTCTGCCATTTGAAATTTTGGATGTCGAAACTGCTTCCGGGATTGATCTTCAGCGCCTTCGCGGTGCGAAAGCTCGCCAGGGCGCCGGTCAGATTGTTATGCCAAGGGCAGGCATAGGTGTTGTATTCCTCGACGTTGAAGGTGTGATCCTCGCGCAGCGTCAATCCAGGTTTGGCCCGAAACAGCGCGATCCTGTCGATCCTGCGCCGATCCTTTGGGACATGCTCTTCGAACCGCCACCGCAAGCCACCAAAAAAATCGAGCTGACGCTCTTTGGGATGGCCGTGGTTCACCGGGTCCACACGCGCGGCCGCGTAATAGCCTGACCTGTCCATCCAGGCATCCTCAAGGTCAACGGCGAGCGGCACCCTGTTCAGGTCGGATGCATAAAGATCAACGACATAGGTCAGCATCGCATCGCGACGCTCTTCACTGTGAAAGGCCAGCATTTCGGAAATGGAGCGGGTCTCGCAGAACGGAAAGAAAAGATACTCGGCGTTGAAGCAGTAAAAGAGCCAACGGCCCTCTGCGATTTCAATCACGCCGTTCACGGCGCGGGGCACTGCCCTGTCCTGGGTCAGATCGTAATCCACTCGTATCACCTGCTCAGACACCTCGGCAGGCAGCGCCAGGTCGCGACGGGCAAACAGCACGATCTGCGCAAATCCTGATTGCCTGTGATGTCGTATCGTGGTGCAAATCTCGACGTCATCTTCGGCAAATATCAGGGCGATTGGCCCATTGCCAAGCGCCGCGCGGCCGCGCGTCAGGAATGCGTTCAGGCTGGGATAGGTCATCTGTGCCTCACTGTGCCCTTCGCACGCACCGTCCGGCAAAATTCCGTCCATTGCAAGCCGGACCAGTTTCGGGCTATTCACCGCCTCTGAACCGTTGCACCAAAAGGTTAAGCCATGACCGAGCCAAAGAAACTGTTTATCAAAACCTATGGGTGCCAGATGAACGTCTACGACTCTGAGCGCATGGCAGAGGCCCTGGGAGGTCAGGGCTACGTCGAAACGAAATCCGCTGACGACGCCGACATGATCTTGTTGAACACCTGCCACATCCGCGAGAAAGCTGCGGAAAAGGTCTACTCGGAACTCGGTCGGTACAAGACCCTCAAGGCAGAGAACCCCGATCTGAAGATTGGCGTCGCCGGCTGCGTCGCTCAGGCCGAAGGCGAAGAGATCATGCGCCGGCAGCCGCTGGTCGATCTGGTCGTTGGCCCGCAAAGCTACCACCGCCTGCCTGAGCTTGAAGCAAAGGCGCGCAACGGGGAAAAGGCGCTCGACACCGAGTTCCCCGAAGAGGACAAGTTCAATCACTTGAAAAAACGCCCAAAGGCCAAACGCGGTCCGACGGCATTCCTGACCGTGCAAGAGGGCTGTGACAAGTTCTGTGCCTTTTGCGTGGTGCCCTATACACGCGGAGCAGAGGTCAGCCGGCCGGCTGGGCGCGTGCTTGACGAGGCGCGTGATCTGGTCGAACGGGGCGTGCGGGAAATCACTTTGCTTGGTCAGAACGTGAACGCCTATCACGGAAGCGGGCCAGATGGTTCGGACTGGTCTCTTGCACGCCTGATCTGGGCGCTGAACGACATCGATGGCCTGGAACGAATCCGGTTTACCACCAGCCATCCCAACGACATGAGTGACGACTTGATCGAAGCGCATGGCGCCTGCGCCAAACTCATGCCGTATCTGCACCTTCCCGTGCAGTCGGGCAGCGACCATATCCTGAAGCGGATGAATCGGTCTCACACGGCACAAAGCTACATTCGCCTGATCGAACGGCTGCGCGCAGCACGCCCCGATTTGCTTTTGTCTGGCGATTTCATTGTTGGCTTCCCCGAGGAAAGCGAAGCAGATTTCCAAGCGACCATGGATCTGATCGAAGAGGTCAAATACGGCTATGCCTACAGCTTCAAGTATTCCACCCGTCCCGGCACACCAGCCGCCGAGCGCCCACAACTCGCCGAAGACGTCAAAGACGACCGTCTGAAAAGGCTGCAAGCGTTGATCACCAAACAGCAGCGCGAAGTCCAGGACTCGATGGTCGGCAAAACGGTCTCTGTCCTGTTTGAAAAACCCGGACGATTCGCGGGCCAAATGGTCGGAAAGTCGGAATATTTGCACGCCGTGCACGTACAAGGAGCCGATTTGCCAGCAGGAACATTGGCAAAAGTGCGTATTGACAGCTCAGGCGCGAACTCTTTGTCAGGCACCGTGCAAGATAGTCTCTGACCTCGCTTTCCAATTGCAACTTAATGAAAAATTCGCAGAATCATCGTGACTCGTGACACATTCAGTCCTCTTGTGGACATGTACAGTTGTCCCCAAGCAAACACGGGTCAGCACTTCTTGAGAAAACGCTTCTATTCATCGCCCTAAATACTTGATATCCAATTAGAGTTGCGGCTGGCTCCGATTGGGGGGGCGGGCCAATTGAATTTCAAAGGGGACTGCATATGTCTAAAACGTCACGTTTGGGCACGCTCTGCGCCGCAGGTCTGGCCGCTGTGTTTGCCATAGCTGCCGGATCAGCATCGGCCCAGCAGATCGTAATTGATGCCAGCACGGGTCAGCCTATCACTCTTAACGGACTAAGCTCGGGTGCTGTGACAACCTTGCAAAACGGCGGACAGGTGCCTGCAATCCTGCCGAACGGCAACCAGGTCGTTCTGCGCGGTGAGATCTACAAACCCGGAATCTGGGTTGACCCGGATGGCTGCCAACACTGGGTCATGGACGACGGGATCGAAGGCTATATGGCACCTCGCCTGCGTCGCGATGGCATGCCGGTGTGCGGCATAGGCCGTGACACGGGTCTTCCGCCGCAGCAAATGGTCGTAAAAATGTACGATGTGCCGTACCACGGCGGCAAATATGACAAGTGGTAAATGGCAAAAGATAAGGACCTTAACATGACGCGCAGCATTTTGCTTATGACCCTTTGTGCATTTGGGGTCGCAGCCTGTGACATTGGCAACAACCCCGACAAATCCCGCGATCGACAAACAGTCGACAACAGCGGCGATCTGGCAAATATGCGCGCTGGGGTTTGGGTATCTCCCGATGGGTGCGAATTCTGGATTATTGACGACGGTGTCGAAGGCTACCTGTCGCCGCGCTATCAGCCTGGCTCGAACAAACCGGTGTGCCGCGATGTTCCAGCTGATTTTCCCGGGCTGGCAACCGGGAACTTCAAGCAGGGCTCGACCAGCGTCATCGGTGATCCCATTTAATCCGATGACTTTTGCCATGCAAACAGGCCGCCCCAGCATATCGGGGCGGCTTTTATGTGTTCGCAGCCGCGACAAGGCCATGATGCGCTTGCCTTGTGCCGCGCGGCTTGGCAGCATCAACGCAGACTCGAAACGCCGGAGACATGCGTGACAACAGGCACCCTGACCGAAGCCCTCGTGGAATTTCAAGACAATCGTTTGTTGATCGATTTGTGTGGACAGTTCGATAGCAACTTGACGGCAATTGAGTCACGACTAGGCGTCCAGATCCTGCGCAGAGGCAACCAACTTGTGGTCGTCGGAGACCCCTCTGCCCAAGACGAGGCCCGCTTGATCCTGCAGTCTCTCTATGAGCGATTGGAACAAGGCCGAACAGTTGAGCCAAGCGATATAGACCGCGCATTCCGCATGTCGGCACCAGAACCGGAAGAGGACGACAAGGGCGATCAGCTTGAAATGTTTTCAGGCGGCGAAGTCGAAATAAAAACCCGCAAGAAATTGGTCGAACCCCGCACCGATGCTCAAAAAGCCTACGTTCAGGCTCTTTTCTCGAACGAACTCGCCTTTGGTATTGGCCCCGCGGGAACCGGCAAAACCTACCTTGCGGTGGCAGTCGGCGTAAACATGTTCATCAACGGCGAAGTGGACAAGATCATTCTCAGCCGCCCAGCCGTCGAGGCCGGCGAGAAACTCGGCTACCTGCCTGGTGATATGAAAGACAAGGTCGACCCCTACATGCAGCCGCTGTACGACGCCCTGAACGATTTCCTTCCCGGCAAACAGCTGGGAAAGATGATAGAGGAAAAAGTTATC
The DNA here is from genome assembly GCA_022448925.1 of Paracoccaceae bacterium. Lineage (GTDB taxonomy): Bacteria > Pseudomonadota > Alphaproteobacteria > Rhodobacterales > Rhodobacteraceae > JAKVCP01. The sequence goes on along the minus strand of JAKVCP010000047.1, from coordinate 1,447 downwards.
GAGATTGCACCGCTTGCCTTCATGAGAGGCCGAACACTGTCCAACGCTTTTGTGGTTCTGGATGAGGCGCAGAACGCCACCTCGATGCAGATGAAAATGTTCTTGACCCGCCTTGGCGAAGGCTCACGCATGGTCATAACCGGCGACCGCACCCAGATTGATTTGCCGCGTGGCGTATCCTCAGGCCTGGCGGATGCCGAACGCCTGCTCCACCGCATCCCAAAAATCAGCTTCAACTACTTCACGGCAAGTGACGTGGTGCGCCATCCGCTGGTCGCCGCGATCATCGACGCCTATGAAAAAGACGACAGCACGCCATAAATTGCGACCCATACCTTTCATCTTTCCAAAAATACTCCGGGGGTCCGGGGGCAGCGCCCTCGGGGGTTTGCAACATGCAAATTGACATTGTCATTGAAGACAACCGTTGGACTGGGCTTGATCTCGAACGGCTGGCACAAGATGCCGCCAGAGCCGTTGCACAACATCTTGACCTTGCTGATGATCTGGAAGCCGTCGTCATGGGCTGTGATGACGACCGCATCGCGGATCTGAACACCGAGTTCCGCGACAAACCTCGGGCCACCAATGTACTCAGCTGGCCCTTTGCTGATCTGTCTTCAGATCAGGAAGGCGGCACTCCCGGGGTCCCCGTGGTCGAAGAGCTTGGCGACATTGCCATCTCCTTCGACACCTGCACGCGCGAGGCCGCCGAGCAGACACTCCCGATAGAGGACCATGTGACACACCTGATTGTTCATGGGCTCTTGCATCTATTGGGATATGACCACATCCGTGACGGGGATGCCACGGTGATGGAGAAGCTCGAAACTGCCATACTTGGCAAACTGGGGGTCAATGACCCATATATATGAGATGATGGGCCTCATGCCCGCATTTGGACAAGGAAAAAATGGGCGATACCGACGGCTCCTCTACGGCAGCGCATAGCGCGCAGCCGCACGGGCAAAACCAAAACAAGGCGGGTGTGTTTCGCCGGGTTTTCGGATTATTCAACGCCTCGACACCCGAGGCAAGCCATGCCAGCGATGCGCGTGCCCAGACAAACAAGGCACCTGCACACGGCATGATCAACCTGCGCCGAATGCGTGTCGAAGACGTCGCGATCCCCCGCGCCGACATCGTTGCCGTGCCGGATACGATCACAAAGACAGATCTTGTTCAGGTCTTTCGCGAAAGCGGGCTAACGCGGCTTCCGGTCTATTCGGGCACGCTGGATACGCCTGTTGGCTTTGCACATCTCAAGGATTTCGCCCTCAGTCACGGTTTCAACGGCAATGGTGGCCGCTTTACATTGAAACGGATGTTGCGCACCCTGTTGTTTGTTCCGCCATCAATGCCCATTGGCGTTCTTTTGACGAAAATGCAGACGGAACGGCGGCATATGGCGCTGGTAATCGATGAATACGGGGGTGTCGACGGGCTC
>JAKVCP010000046.1 GCA_022448925.1 Paracoccaceae bacterium | reverse complement strand
GATCAGGCGCTTCCTGTGCGTCGGCATCCCGGAGACGAAGCCTGATGTGCCCGGCATCGAACACCCGCTCTTTGGCATCCACCAAATCAACACAGGATGAAAACGGACCGTCATGCGACTGACATCGAGTTACAGCCCGAACTCTGATCAGGCCAAGCGCAACATCGCTGCACACACAGAGGCCATGGCCCCCGTGCAAGAGGCTTCTGAGATGGCATTGGCAGGGGGTGGGGACGCTGCCCGCCAGCGTCATTTGGGGCGGGGAAAGATCCTCCCGCGTGAGCGTGTTTCGCGCTTGCTGGACCCTGGTTCTGCCTTTCTTGAGGTCGGCATGTTCGCTGCAAATGGGCTTTACGACGGCGCCAGCCCGTCAGCCGGGGCCATTGCGGGTGTTGGCCGCATTGAGGGGCGGGACTGCATGATTGTGTGCAACGATGCCACAGTCAAAGGCGGGACGTATTTCCCGATGACGGTCAAAAAACATCTACGCGCCCAAGAGATTGCAGAGGCAAACAACTTGCCGTGCATCTACCTGGTGGACAGCGGCGGCGCGAACCTGCCCAACCAGGACGAGGTTTTTCCGGATCGTGATCACTTTGGCAGGATCTTTTTCAATCAGGCGAACATGTCTGCCAGGGGCATTCCGCAGATTGCCGTGGTCATGGGGTCGTGCACGGCGGGCGGGGCCTATGTGCCCGCAATGTCGGATGTCACGATCATCGTGCGCGATCAGGGGACGATCTTTCTTGCCGGGCCACCTCTGGTCAAGGCCGCAACAGGTGAGGTGGTCAGCGCCGAGGATCTGGGCGGCGGCGATGTGCACACGCGGCTCTCGGGTGTGGCGGACTATCTTGCCGAAGATGATGCCCATGCGCTGGCCTTGGCACGGCAGGCGGTTGCCAACCTGAATATCACACCGCCCAGCCAGGTCGATCTGCAACCGGTCGAGGCGCCATTCTATGACCCCGATGAAATTCTGGGCGTGGTGCCTGCGGATCTGCGCACGCCATATGATATCCGCGAGGTGATTGCCCGCGTTGTGGATGGATCCCGCTTTGATGAGTTCAAGGCCCGGTATGGCACGACGCTGGTCTGCGGCTTTGCTCATGTGATGGGTATGCCTGTCGGGATCATTGGCAACAATGGGGTGCTGTTTTCGGAAAGTGCAATGAAGGGTGCGCATTTCGTTCAACTTTGTTCGCAACGGAAGATCCCGCTGGTGTTTTTGCAAAACATCACCGGCTTCATGGTCGGGCAGACCTATGAAAGCGGTGGCATTGCCAAGGATGGCGCCAAGCTTGTCACCGCCGTGGCGACGACCCAAGTGCCCAAGATCACCCTATTGGTGGGGGGCTCTTTTGGCGCCGGGAATTATGGGATGTGTGGCCGGGCTTATGCGCCGCGCTTCCTGTGGACCTGGCCGAATTCGCGCATCAGCGTGATGGGTGGGGAACAGGCGGCAGGCGTGCTGGCAACAGTGAAACGGGACGCGATCGAGCGTAAGGGCGGCGCCTGGTCGGCCGAAGAGGAGGCGGCTTTCAAGCAGCCAACAATCGATCAGTTCGCGCAGCAGGCGCATCCGCTTTACGCATCGGCGCGGCTTTGGGACGATGGGATCATCGATCCGCGCAAGACCCGCGATGTGCTGGCCCTGTCGCTGCGTGCGGCTCTGAACGCGCCGATCCAAGACACGCGCTTTGGCGTATTCCGGATGTAGGGCGATGGCGTCATTTTCTGGAACAATCCAAGATATTTTCGTCGTGCAGCGGCATGTTGTTCTGTTTCTCAACAACGTCGAGGGTCTGCCGCAGGTTGGTATGTCGGTTTTGCTTGGCGGACACACACATGAAATTACTGAACTGTGCAAAAACTCGACAGATGGTTTGTCTGTATCGTCGCGAAGCTGTCTGACGGGTCAACCCGTCGCGCCGTATGGCGCGCTTGTGACCACATGGACCGGCACAGTCGATGAGCGCAGGGCTTTGGTTGGCACCCGGATCCAAGAGGTTCAAAACTGATGTTCACGAAAATTCTGATCGCGAACCGCGGCGAAATCGCTTGTCGTGTGATCACCACAGCCCGAAAACTGGGAATTCTGACGGTCGCCGTCCATTCTGATGCCGATGTGGATGCGCAACATGTGGCGCTTGCAGATGAGGCGGTGCATATTGGCCCGCCTGCCGTTGCGGAAAGCTATCTGCGCGGCGATCGGATTATCAAGGCAGCTTTGGAAACGGGCGCAGAGGCGATCCATCCAGGCTATGGCTTTTTGTCCGAAAATCCCGATTTTGTCGACGCGGTCACCGCCGCCGGCCTGGTCTTTATCGGCCCGTCTGCCTCTGCCATCAGGGCGATGGGGCTTAAAGATGCCGCCAAGGCCCTGATGGTCGAAGCGGGCGTGCCCGTGGTTCCCGGCTATCACGGCGACAGCCAGGATGCCGATTTCCTTGCGCAAGAGGCCGACAAGATCGGATACCCGGTTTTGATCAAGGCCCGCGCCGGTGGCGGTGGCAAGGGCATGCGCCTTGTCGAAGACCCGGCTGATTTCAAGGCTGCACTGGCAGGGGCGCAGCGCGAAGGGCAGGCCAGTTTTGGCGATCCGGTTTGCCTGATCGAGAAATACATCACGCAGCCACGCCACATCGAGATCCAGATCTTTGGCGACAGCCACGGCAATGTGCTGCACATGTTCGAGCGCGATTGCTCGTTGCAGCGCCGCCATCAGAAGGTCATCGAAGAGGCTCCGGCGCCGGAGATGCCTGAACAGGTCCGCGAGGCCATGGGCCGGGCGGCGGTCGAGGCAGCGATGGCCATCCAGTACACTGGCGCAGGCACGGTCGAGTTCATCGTCGACGGCTCTGGCCCACTGCGCGAAGACGGGTTCTGGTTCATGGAGATGAACACCCGCCTGCAGGTCGAACACCCTGTGTCCGAGGCGATCACCGGCCTTGATTTTGTTGAATTACAGCTGCGCGTGGCTTTTGGTGACCCGTTGCCGATGACGCAGCAGGACCTTTCGATCAACGGCTGGTCGTTTGAGGCGCGCTTGTATGCCGAAGACGTGCCAAAAGGCTTTTTGCCCGCGACGGGCATTCTTGAACACCTTGTCTTTCCCGCGGCAGCAGCCTTTGAGCTGGGGTCAATACGCGTTGACAGTGGCGTGGTCTGTGGCGACGAGATCTCTCCTTGGTATGATCCGATGATTGCCAAGATCATCGTACATGGCCCCACCCGCGCGACCGCCCTGAACACCTTGTCACAGGCACTTGCGCGTACTGAAATCGCCGGGCTGACCACCAACCATACGTTTCTGCGCCGTCTCGCGCGCCATCCGTCATTTGCGCAGGGAAAGCTCGACACAGGTCTGATCGCCCGCGAGGCGCAGGGTCTGATCCCGGCGCCGGTGCCCTGCACCCGCAGCCGGTCCCTTGCGGCGCTTGCGGCACTGGGACTTGACAGCGACCTACCAGAGCTTGCGGGCTATGCGCATTGGGCCCCGGTAGAGCATCCGGTGCGCCTGGTCTGGGCCGATGAAAGCTTGCAGGCCAAGGTCTGGCTTAGCGGGAATGCCCGTCACGTGACGGTGGATGGGGTCACACATGTTCTGCAGCCCGCCGGGGACCATGGGGACCAGACTGACCGCTGGTGGATCGACGGCACCTTGGTCCGCGCCCGCGTCCAGCGCATGGGCAGACGCGTCAGTGTTTTTTGGGGCAACGGCTATCATTTTGACAGTCCCGACCCGCTTGCGGTCCAAGATGATCATGCCGGAGGCGATGTGATCAGCGCGCCAATGCCCGGACTGGTCAAACTGGTCTCGGCAACTGCGGGGGCAGATGTGATGAAAGGCGATGCGCTTTTGGTTCTGGAAGCCATGAAAATGGAACACACCCTGGTGGCCCCGCGGGACGGCGTGGTGAGCGAGGTGCTGACTGCGGTCGGTGACCAGGTCACTGATGGCACAGTTCTACTTACACTGTTGCCGGTCGAAGACCCGAAAGCTGTGTCATGATGGGGGAACATGTCACGATCTTTGAAATGGGTCCGCGGGACGGTTTGCAGAACGAACCCCGCCAAATCGACACAGCAGACAAGATCCGCCTTGTTGACCTGTTGTCCGCGTGCGGGTTTTCGAAAATTGAGGTCACCAGCTTTGTCAGTCCCAAATGGATCCCGCAGATGGCCGATGCGGCACGGGTGCTGGCCGGGATCACCCGAGGGGTTGGGGTATCTTATGCGGCGTTGACCCCGAACATGCGTGGCTTTGACGGGGCATTGGCCGCGCAGGCCGATGAAATCGCGATTTTCGGATCTGCATCGGAAAGTTTCAGTCACAGAAATATCAATTGTTCGATTGCCGAAAGCCTGAAGCGATTTGAGCCCGTGGTCGCGGCGGCGCAAGCTGCGGGGATTCCCGTGCGTGGCTATGTGTCATGCGTCACGGATTGTCCCTATGACGGTCCGACCCCGCCCGAAGCGGTCGCACGGGTGACCGAGGCGCTGATCGCGCTGGGTTGCTATGAGGTCAGCCTTGGGGATACAATTGGAGCGGGCACTCCTGACACCATTGCGCAGATGCTAGAGGCGGTCCTGACCTCAGTGCCTGCCCCGCGTCTTGCCGGGCACTATCATGATACTCACGGGCGGGCACTGGATAATATCGCTGTCAGCCTACAGCATGGCCTGCGGACCTTTGACAGCTCGGTTGCTGGTCTGGGTGGGTGTCCCTATGCACCGGGCGCTGCTGGAAATGTCGCAACCGAAGCTGTGGTCGACATGCTGCATGCCCAAGGGTTTGACACGGGCATCGACTGTGAACAACTTGCGCTGGCTGCTGTTTTTGCAAAGTCCCTGAGGAGCGACACATGACCTATGACACGCTGGACGTCAGGGTGGACTCGCGCGGTGTGGCCTATGTCACGCTGAATCTACCCGAAACGCGCAATGCGCTTTCGGCCAGAATGATCGAAGAACTGACCGATATGGCGGGGACACTGGGTGCGGCGTCAAGCACGCGGGCCGTTGTTCTGGCCGGTGCGGGCAAAGTCTTTTGTGCGGGTGGCGATTTGAACTGGATGAAGGCCCAGATCGACGCCGATCGTGCCACCCGCATGGCCGAGGCGCGCAAGCTTGCCGGCATGCTGCGGGCGCTCAACGAAATGCCAAGCCCCTTGATTGGGCGCCTGCACGGTGGCGCTTTTGGCGGCGGTGTCGGCATGGCCTGTGTCTGCGACGTGGCGATTGCCGACACCAGCACCCGTTTCGGTCTGACCGAAACCCGACTTGGCCTGATCCCAGCGACCATCGGCCCCTATGTCCTGGCGCGCATGGGCGAAGGCCGTGCCCGGCGCATCTTTATGTCGGCGCGGCTGTTTGACAGCCCCGAGGCAGTTGACCTTGGGATCATTGCGCGCGCGGTTGGCCCCGATCAACTGGACGCGGCCATAGAGGCCGAGGTCGTGCCCTATCTTTGTGTTGCGCCGGGTGCCGTCAGCGCAGCCAAGGCGCTGGCCAGAGCACTTGGTCCACGAATCGATGCGACTGTTATTGAAGACACGATCACACGGCTGGCCGACACCTGGGAGGGCGAAGAGGCCCGCCATGGCATTGCAGCCTTTCTTGACAAAACCCGGGCGCGCTGGGCCTGACCTGCGCCGAAGGCATAGGCATTTGGCCGCCTGCGGTCCGTGCAGGTTGCCGGCGAACCTTATAGATCGGGTCCGCAGAACTACGCGGCTTTGACCGACCGCGCCGGTCGGTTGGCATAACAGAGACTCGCTGGCCCAGCACATGGAAGGGGGCATGGGTTGGCGCATTTTGAACCAGTTTTTTTGGTCATCACGATGGACATCTTGAAACCTGTCGCTGTGTTGGGCAATGATCACGGCCGACCCCAGCGGTTGACTCAAGGCAGGAAACGATATGCCCAAAGCTGCTGACCGTGTCGCCCTCGCAGAGACGGGGCTGCGTGTTTCACAAATGGCGCTTGGAACCGCGCCGCTTGGCAACCTACTGGCCGAGGTCCCAGAAGATCAGGCCGAGGCCACCTTTGCTGCCGCCCTCGATGCCGGGATCAATTTTTTCGATACCGCCCCCTTTTACGGCTATGGGTTGGCTGAAGAACGGCTTGGCCGTGCCCTTCAGGGGCGGGATCGTTCAGACTTTGTCGTTTCGACCAAGGTGGGGCGGCTGATCCGCCCCGGACATCGTTCTGGCGCAGAAATCCAGAAAGATGGCGCGTCTTTCTATCGTGCCAAGCCCGGGATGATGATCCGACGCGACTATTCTTACGATGGCGTCATGCGATCGTTCGAGGAAAGCCTGAACAGGTTGAGAATGGATTACGTTGACATGCTGCATATCCACGATCCCGATGATCATTTCGAGCTTGCCGTGACACAGGCCTATCCCGCCCTGGCAAAGTTGCGCGAAGAAGGGGCAATCAAAGGTGTTTCAGCGGGCATGAACCAATGGCAGATGTTGTCGCGCTTTATGGATCATGGTCGCTTCGACAGCTTTCTGCTTGCCGGGCGTTATACGCTGCTTGATCACAGCGGATTGCCTGAATTCCTGCCCAAATCGCAACAGAATGGAACCGCCGTAATCGCTGGCGGCGTGTACAACTCGGGCGTGCTGGCGGACCCAAGGCCGGGGATCACTTTTGATTATGAACCGGTGCAACAGGATGTCCTGAAACGGGCGCTGGCGCTTAAAACGATCTGTGAGGCCAATGACGTCGATCTGAAGGCAGCGGCGCTTCAGTTTCCGCTGGCCCACCCCGCCATTCCAACCGTGCTTACGGGGGTTCGCAGCGCCAACGAGTTCGTTCAGAACCTGGCTCTGTTCGAAACCTGCATCCCGGATCGGCTTTGGATGGACTTGCGCTCTGCAGGTCTGTTGCCAGACGCGGCCCCGACGCCCGATCGCGCTTTTGGGGCTAGCCTGCAATGATCATAGACAGTCATCACCATTTCTGGGATCCGACGGAACGCAACTATCACTGGATGACGGGTGAGGCACTTTCTGCCATCAAGCGGCCAATCGGACCGGAAGACATGCGGCCCCTGCTGAAGGGGGCAGGCGTTGAGGGAACAATCCTTGTCCAGACAGTCCCGTCGGTTGAAGAAACACGGGCGTTTCTTGCGACCGCTGCGGAAACTGAATTTGTAAAGGGTGTCGTTGGTTGGGTGGATTTGACAGCCGATGACGTCGAAAAGGCGCTAGAGGACTTGCTGACCGATACACATGGTGCCTACCTGAAAGGGCTGCGCCATCAGGCCCATGATGAGGCCGATAAATCCTGGCTTGCCCGGCCTGACGTAATCTCAGGCATTCGCGCTTGTGGCGCGGCAGGCCTGGTTTATGACCTTTTGCCGAAAGAGCCTGAACTGCCCTCCTGCATCACCTGCGTTGACGCCCTGCCAGAGGTCACGTTTGTTCTGGATCACATCGGCAAGCCGCGCATTGCCGAAGGTCAAACTCTGCCATGGATGGACCTGGTGACCGAGTTGTCCAAGCGGCCCAACGTGAGCTGCAAGCTTTCGGGCATGATCACCGAAGCCAACTGGGCGGGATGGTGTGTTGATGACCTGCGTCCCTATGCCGACACGGTGCTGGATGTCTTTGGTCCCGATCGTGTCATGTTTGGATCTGATTGGCCGGTGTGCCTTTTGGCTGGCGACTATGCCCAGGTGATCGATGCTGCCCGTCACCTGACTGCCGGGTTGTCCGAGAGCGACCAGGCCAAGGTGTTCGGCAGAAACGCCGCACGCATCTATCGCCTTTGTCTTTAATGCGCCTAGCACCGGATTGTGTGGAGACGCGCCGAGGGGACCTGTCCATGGTTTGCAAGGCCCTGTCCTGGATGGGCAGAGTGCATTGCGCCCGGTGCCGAGCCTGAAGCTGCGCGTCATTTGCCCAAGGTCTGGGGGTCGGGGGCGTGCCGGGACAGCGGCAGGTGCAGTGCCATGCGGCTCTGATGCGGCCCCTGTCAGGTGCCGGCCGAGACCTGCGCCAGAAGCGCCTTTGCGGCGGCTTGCTCGGCCATGCGCTTGGACCCCGCCGTTGCCTGCGCAGTTCGGCCGTTCTGAAGCTGTGCAGAGATGGTGAACTCCGGAGCGTGATCGGGTCCGCTGCGCGAGATTTCGCGGTAGGTCGGAGGCGGCATGCCCTGGGCCTGCGCCCATTCCTGAAGAGAGGTCTTGGGATCACGTGCATCGGCTTCGACCCGATCGATCCGATCGCCCCAGAGCCGCAAGATCAAATCGCGCGCCACATCAAATCCGGCATCGCGATACACCGCGGCAATCACGGCCTCCATCGCGTCTCCCAGAAGTGCTGTCTTGCGGCGTCCACCCGACATCATCTCGGATCTGCCCAGCGTCAGTACCTCACCCAGGCCGATCTGGCGCGCCACGTCGGCGCAGGTTTCCTTGCGCACCAGCGCATTGAACCGGGGCGCGAGTTGCCCCTCGGATGCCGTGCGATCCTTGGCCAAAAGAGCTTCGGCCATCACCAGGCCCAGCACCCTGTCACCCAGGAACTCCAACCTTTGGTTGTCTTCACGCGTTGCTGCCGAAACCGACGAATGGGTGACCGCACGCACCAACAGTTCTGGCCGTGAAAACGAGAACCCCAACCGGTCCTGAAAGGCTATGAGCGCGCGCGACGGCGTCACTCGATCGCCTTGAAAAAGCGATCGCTGCGCCAGGTCCAGAAAAACAGCATCGAGCGACCAGCAGAGGAGAACATCACCCGGTCGGCCCGACCGACGAGGTTTTCGTAGGGCACAAAGCCGACACCACCCACTTCTTGCCGCAAGCGGCTGTCCGAGCTGTTGTCGCGGTTGTCGCCCATGAAGAAATAGTGCTTTTCCGGTACGGTGTAGATCGGTGTGTTGTCCGAGCCCTGATTTTGGATGTTCAGAACGCTGTAGGACCGTCCCTCAGGGTTGGTTTCGATAAACTTCGACTTGGTGCACAGGCCACCCGGGCCGACCGGATGATTTTCACACCTTGGTTCAAGCCGCTGCGGGCCTTGGGGTGCCTTGGTTTCTTCGAATAGGCCATTGGCATCAAGCTGGACGGGCGTGTCATTGATGTAGACCAGCCCGTTGCGCACCTGGACCTGGTCGCCCGGCATCCCGATCAGGCGCTTGATAAAATCTCTGCCCGTGACCGGATGACGAAAAACCACAACGTCGCCGCGCTCTGGCTCTCCGGCAAGAAAGCGGGTGTTGGGGCCGTCAAGAAACCCACAGATGTCCGCGGCATCGATGTCGATGCCAAACCGCGGTATGTAGATTGAGGGGCAGGACGCGTAGGAATACCCATAGCTCATCTTGTTGACGAACAGGAAGTCGCCGATCAGCAGCGTATCCTTCATGGAACCCGAGGGAATCCAGAATGGCTGAAAAAACAGGGACCGGAATACACCTGCGATCAGCAGCGCGTAGACGATGGTCTTTATGGTTTCCCAGATTCCGCTGGACTGCTTTGCTTCGGTGGCCATGCAACAGGTCCCTTTTGATGAACGTCTTCGGGCTACATGAGGGGGCGTCGGTCAGGTGTCAAGCGATGGCCGTGTCCGGACAGAGGCGGTTTTCCAAAATCACCCGGAAATAGGGCGCGCTTCGATCACGACGAAGGCCTGTGCCCATGGATGATCGTCTGTCAGGGTCACATGTATGATCGCTTCGTACCCGCTGGGTGTCATGGTCGCCAGCCGTTCGGCGGCCCAGCCTGTGACCTCCATGACAGGCTGTCCGCTGCGCAGGTTGGTGACGGCCATGTCCTTCCACGAAATCCCCATGCGCAACCCGGTGCCAAGCGCCTTTGAACAGGCCTCCTTCGCGGCCCATCGCTTGGCATAGGTGCCGGCAATGTCGGCGCGGTTCTCGGCTTTGCGCTGTTCGGTCTGGGTGAAAACACGATTGCGAAAGCGGTCGCCGAACCGATCCAGCGTGCCTTGAATACGCTCTATGTTGGCGAGGTCGGTACCAATGCCAAGAATCATCGCAACCTCATTGCAGCCATACATGAATCTGGCCACTGGCCTGATTCACGGTGAACGTCAGCCACTGGGTCACGAATCCGGCGGTTGCCGGATCGCGGCCTTGGACCTGCAAGTGAAATGTCAGCCCGATCGCCGGATCATAGCTTGCATCCAGGGTCGTCCAGTCAATATTGGCAAAGCCTGTGCCCTGATCAAGACTGATCACCCGGCACTGTCGGTCGCCGACCGGGCCATAGGGGGGGGACAGCACAAGCACGTGATAGGCCGCAACTGCGGGCTCGATTGTGTCCAGAATGGCAAGGCGCACATCGCCGTTGGCGAAGGTGCGGGTGTTGGCCTCCCACGGTTCAGCCAGGTTCCAGGCCGAGGCTTGCCACGCACAGTCGTTGACCGACTGCGCCGCAGCCGCGTTGGTGAAAAAAAGCAGCAGAAGGGCGAAACTACGGAACATCAGAGGATCCTTGCGGTCAGAAGGTTGAGGCTGGCGGCGCCGAACAACACTGCAAAAGCTCCGTCAAACCAACGCCGCAGGCGGAGATAAGCCGCAGAGACATGCGCGGACGAAAACAGAACGCCATATCCCCCGAAAATGGTCATGGACGTCAGCACCAGAAAGCCAAAGAGCGCCCAGACCTGAACTGGCTCGGCTGCGGTGGGCAGGGCTATGGCATAGATCGCCCCCCAAGCGAGGATCGCCTTGGGGTTGGTGACATGGATCACATACCCCTGCAGGAAATGGGCGCCATCACTTGGCTCTTTTCGTGCAGGCGATGTGACGGCGCGCGATGTATCCGCCGGGGCAATCGCGCGACGCAGAGATTTCACTGCAAGGTGTAGCAGGTAAAGCGCGCCAGCATAGCGCACGATCTCAAAGATCCAGGCATTGGCAAGCATGACAGCGCTCATGCCGAGCGCAGCAGCGATGCCCCAGGTGGCAGAGCCTGCGATCACGCCGGTGGCCATCACCAAACCAGCGCGTCGTCCATGCGACATCGCCCTGCTTGAAATCGCAAGTGTCGCGGGGCCGGGGCTGCCCACTGCGAGGGCCCAGCCAATCAGGACCAGTATCGTTGTCTCCATGGTCAAGGCAGATCTCATATCGTGTCTAGCGTCAGCGTCAGGCAAACCGCGGCCCGTGCGCTTGTTTAATGCCAAATCGGGCAGGCGACCATAGCCCGTCATGAACCTGTCTGTCTGCTTTAGTGCAACCGCCCTTGGCGCACGGTGTGACAGGGCACCACTGCCTTTGTCATCGTCAGGGCAAACCGGCCATCACTGCGCCAGAGCCTGCCGGCCTGCCAGGGTCTTGCGCGGCCTGCTCTGCCCGGTTTGTTCCCCAGTTGTGCGTTCCCCACCTTGGTTTCCCCCAGATCAGAGCGATCAGTTTGCCGGCACACCGGGTACAAGGGCGGGGGGCTTGCCGTGGCTTTAGCCGCGCGCGTCGTCCATAAGCCGTCGCATTTCGCGGATGGCGGGCTCTAGGCCCATGAAAATTGATTCGCCAATCAAGAAATGACCGATGTTGAGTTCCATCACCTCAGGGAAAGCCGCAATTGGCTGCACCGTGTCATAGGTCAGGCCATGCCCGGCATGAACTTCAAGGCCCAATGAATGGGCATAGGCCGACATCTCGCGCAGTGATGCCAATTCGCGATCACGGATTTCGTATTCTCCGTCCGCATGGGCATCGCAGTAGGCCCCGGTGTGCAATTCGATGACCTGGGCGCCAATGCGGTGGGCGGCCTCGATCTGGCGTTGGTCGGCTGCAATAAAGATCGAGACGCGGCAACCGGCATCACGAAGCGGCGCAATGAAATGCGCCAGGCGATTTTCCTCGCGCGCGACCTCAAGGCCGCCTTCGGTCGTCTTTTCTTCGCGCTTTTCAGGCACAATGCAGACGGCGTGGGGTTTGTGACGCAGAGCAATCGACTGCATCTCTGGTGTGGCAGCCATTTCGAAGTTCAGCGGCACAGACAACATCTCTGTCAGCCGATCAATATCAGCGTCCGAAATATGCCGTCGGTCTTCGCGCAGATGTGCGGTGATTCCATCTGCGCCGGCGTCTTCTGCGATCTTCGCGGCGCGCAAAGGATCGGGATACGCCCCGCCTCTGGCGTTGCGCACGGTGGCCACGTGGTCGATGTTCACGCCCAGGCGCAGGCGTCCTGCAAAATCAGTCATGTCGAGAGTTCCGGATTAGGTTTCGACGCCACCCTAGTCGCCAGTGCCTGACACGTCAGCCGCTTTCTTGGCTCTTCGCTCTGATTTTTTGGCCAGCAACCGCCGGCGACGGTTCTGATAAGCGCGGATCAGCGGCACCGATAGGTAATATGCGACCAGTCCGCAAATCAGGCCCGGAATAATCCCCCCGATCATATAAGGATAAAACACTTCGTCAAAGAAGACCTGCAGATCATGCCAGTCGGTTTTGCGCCCACCAAACATCGCCCAGACATTGTCCTTCAGATCGCGCCCTGCCTCAAGAAACTTGCGCCCAAGGGATCCATGTTCAAGTGGGCGCGCACCAAGATCCAGCAGCCAGTATCCGGTCTGCATCGAGATCATGCCAATTGGAACATAGGTCAGCGGATTGCCGAAAAACGTGGCCAAAAGCGATGCCAAAATGTTGCCACGCATGAGTGTCGCCAAAATTGCAGCGATCACGAAATGCAGACCATAAAAGGGGGTGAAGGTGGTAAACACCCCTGCAAAGATCCCACGGGCAATCGTTTCAGGAGAACCGGGCAGGCGACGCAACCGGTGCTGTACATACTGGGCAGCACGCGCCCATCCTCCGCGGGGCCAAAGGGCCTCCAGCACAGTCCTCCAGACCGTTCGCTTGTCTCGGCGTTTGAAGACCAAGAGAGGGGTTCCTTGTTATTCGGCCGCGGCCGGTGTCTCTGCCAGGCTGGGATCTCTGCGTCTTTGCACCATGGCCACATCACTTTCCGCCTCAAGAGCGGACATGACCGAATGCAGATGCTGAGCATCCCGAAGTTCGACATCCAGCGACAAAAGAAAGAAGTCCGGCTTCCTGTCGAGGAAATGCAGGTCCGAGATATTGGCCTTACGCTCGCCAATCAATGTACAAATGCGTCCCAGTACGCCAGCGTCGTTGCCAATCGTCAATTCGATACTGGCGGAATAGACCGGTGGGTGTTTGCCGTCGACCCAGTGCAGGTCGATCCACATGGCAGGTTGCTCTTCGTAATCGGCGAGCGCGGCGCAATCGATGGCATGCACAATCACGCCCTTTCCCCGTCGTGCCAGGCCAACAATCCGTTCCCCGGGCAAAGGCTGACAGCAGGGCGCGCGTTCAAAGGACTGACCATGGGCCAATCCCACAACGCTGCGCTTTGGCTCAACTTCATCGCCATCGTCGCCGGACAATTCCGGGTAGACGGCCTGCACGACGGAATGCGCGGTGATCTCTGCACTGCCAAGGCGCGCCAGCAGGGTTTCCATATCATCCAGGCGCAAGGTGCGCGCGGCTTTCTCCAGAACCTTGTCACTGGCCTTTTTGCCGACGTTATCAAACGCAGACCGCGCCAGTTCCTTGCCCAGTTTAACAAAGCGTTCACGGTCAAGTTCGCGCAGGGACCGGCGAATCGCCGATTTGGCCTTTCCGGTGATCGCAATATCCAGCCAGGTCGGTTGCGGCATTTGACCTTCTGCGATGATGACATCGACCGACTGGCCGTTTTTCAGCCGCGTCCACAGCGGCACGCGGATGCCATCCACTTTTGCTCCGACGCATTTGGACCCGATACGTGTGTGGATCGCGTAGGCAAAGTCGATCGGCGTCGCCCCACGTGGCAGTTTGACCACATCGCCTTTCGGCGTGAAGCAGAACACCTGGTCCGAGTACATTTCAAGCTTGACCGCCTCAAGGAACTCGTCGTGGTCCTCCTCGGCGGTGAATTGCTCGGTCAGGGAGGAAATCCACTTGGCTGGATCCACCGCAAACGGGTTCTCAGAGCGCTCTCCGTCGCGGTATGACCAATGCGCAGCGACACCGGTTTCTGCCACATCGTGCATCTGTTGGGTGCGAATTTGCACTTCAACCCGCTTGCCGTCCCGCCCTGATACCGTGGTATGAATCGAGCGATAGCCGTTTGACTTTGGCTGGCTCACATAGTCCTTGAAACGACCCGGGACAGCCCGCCATCGCTGGTGAATGGTGCCCAGAGCGCGGTAGCAGTCCATGTCATTTCGCGTGATGACACGAAAGCCGTAAATGTCCGAAAGCCGCGAAAAACCGATGCCTTTTTCCTGCATTTTGCGCCAGATGGAATAGGGCTTTTTCGCCCGCCCAAACACCTGTGCTTCGATGCCGACCGCTTCGATCTCATGCCGCATGTCACTGGTGATTTTTTGGACGACGTCCCCGGTTTCTTTTTGCAGCGTGATGAATCGCCGGATAATGCTTGCGCGACCTTCGGGGTTGAGCACCCGGAAAGCCATGTCTTCAAGCTCTTCGCGCATCCACTGCATGCCCATCCGGCCTGCAAGCGGCGCAAAGATCTCCATGGTCTCTCGGGCCTTTTGCTGCTGTTTTTCAGGCCGCATCGCTTTGATCGTGCGCATGTTGTGCAGCCGATCCGCAAGTTTGACCAGGATCACCCGCAGGTCCTTGGACATTGCCATAAAGAGTTTGCGGAAATTTTCTGCCTGCTTTGTTTCCGAATTGGACAGTTGCAGGTTCGTCAACTTGGTGACGCCATCTACCAGAACCGCGATTTCTTCGCCAAAGCGTTCTGAAATTTCGCGGTATGTGGATTTGGTGTCCTCAATGGTGTCATGCAGCAGGGCAGTGATGATCGTGGCATCATCCAGCTGTTGTTCGGTCAGAATGGCCGCGACCGCGACGGGATGCGAGAAGTAGCACTCACCCGAGTGACGAAATTGCCCGTCGTGCATCTGGCGCCCGTAGTCATAGGCCGCCCGGATCTTGTCCGCATCAGTTTTGGGATTGTAGTTCTCTACAAGGGCAACGAGGTCGTCTGCCGAAATCATTTGCCCTTGGTCCTTTTTGGCAGAGGCCAGGGATCACCCTTGGCCCTGTGCCTCCATCAACGCGCGCAACAGTTTTTCCTCGGACATGTCATCCTCGGCTGGCTTGTCGGCTTCGGCGCCCATCAGCAGGGCCATGGCGTCGTCTTCGGGTTCGTCAACCTCGATCTGAGATTGGTTCGATTCGATCAGACGCTCGCGCAACTCGGCTGCCGATTGCGTTTCATCAGCAATCTCGCGCAGGGAAACAACGGGGTTCTTGTCGTTGTCACGATCAACAGTGATCGGCGCGCCGGTTGATATTTCGCGCGCGCGGTGCGCGGCGAGCATCACCAACTCAAACCGGTTGGGAACCTTGTCGACGCAGTCTTCTACGGTTACGCGGGCCATGAACACTCCAAATTGCGGGGCTGAATTCGAAGATGGTTGTATAGACGTGAAGTGTGCCCTTGACAAGGCGATTTCACAGGGGGACGACCCCGTCCAGATCACTTTGCGGCAGCGCGGCACACATTTCTGCAACTGTTGTCTGCAAGATGGGATGTCGCCAGTCGGCAGCCACATCGCACAGGGGCACCAGAACAAAGGCGCGATCTTGAATGCGGGGGTGCGGCAGGATCAGCTGTTCTGGCGCAGACTGCCGCTGCGACTCAGGATCAAGCCGGCGCCAATGCGCATGGACGTCCTGATCGGGCAAAACGGTCTGCCCCTGTGCCAAAAGGTCCAGATCAAGGCTGCGCATGCCCCACCGTTGCTTGCGTTCGCGGCCAAATGCGTACTCAACGTCATGTAATCTGATCAAAATCCGGTCAGGTGGCATTGATGTTGTGATAACCGCTGCCGCATTGACGTAATCGGGGCCCGCGCCCGCAGGGAAGCAGGTTGTGGAATAAAGCCGGCTTACTGCATTGATATTTATACCATTTTCTGAAAGCTCTTTCAGAGCCAGTGACAAGGTAGTGGCAGGGTTTCCGGCATGCGAGCCAAGATTTGAACCTAGGGAAATAAGGAATTCTTGATCCATTTGGATAGGTCCGATATACTTTAGGTTGATTGGGCTGACTTGCGCGAATGATCAAAATCATATTACCTAATTTACGGCTGCGCCGTAATCCCACTCACTCATGGTTGTTCCGAGGCGTTGCTGTTTTGTTCGGAAGGAAATTTTATGTTTTACAAAGACGAACGGCTGGCGCTGTTTATAGATGGCTCGAACCTGTATGCTGCCGCAAAGGCGCTCTCGTTCGACATTGACTACAAACTTCTCAGACAGGAGTTTGTGCGTCGAGGCAAGATGCTTCGGGCCTTCTATTACACCGCCCTGCTTGAAAACGACGAGTACTCTCCGATCCGCCCCTTGGTGGACTGGCTGCATTACAATGGTTTCACAATGGTGACCAAGCCTGCCAAGGAGTACACGGACAGTCAGGGTCGCCGGAAGGTCAAAGGCAACATGGACATCGAACTGACCGTAGATGCCATGGAGCTTGCCCCACGGGTCGACCATATTGTGTTGTTCTCCGGCGATGGAGATTTTCGGCCCCTGGTCGAAAGCCTGCAGCGGCAGGGGGTTCGTGTTTCTGTCGTGTCGACCATCCGCAGCCAGCCGCCAATGATTGCTGATGAACTGCGTCGTCAAGCGGACAACTTCATCGAACTTGACGAGCTGAAAGATGTGATTGGCCGCCCGCCCCGCGAGGCGATGCCGGAGCGCAGCTTTGAGCTTGCCGCAGGTAAGTAAACGTTTTGACCGGAAGGCGTTGGGGAACGGCTGGTCAAAGACACCCTGCACATCAGTCTGATTCAGAATCATGATGTTCACGCCCGGGTCCTAGCGAGGACCTGGGCGGTTTCAGTTTCAGCGATTGGTTTCGAAGCTCTGGTTGGTGCAATTCTGCACGACGATCACCGCTTCAACCTCATGCATTGGCTACACCACCGCACATCGAGAATTTTGCTTGCGAAAAGGATTTTGGGCGGCCCCTGCATGTTCGACCTGCAGGATCCCCCAACAAACCCCTGTGATGCACCCGTGGTGATCTGAATCACGCGGGCAGCCACTTGGTGTCAGTCGTGCCGGTTTCGTCACAGAGCACGCGCAAGCCGCGATGCATGGTATCCGGCATGTCTGGACGTGCTGTGGCGTGGTGTCAGGTGAAGTCCCTTGCGACAATGCAGGCCCGCCCGAGAAAAAAATAAGCCGTCAAATCGCGTATGGGCGCCACCCATTGGGCCGACCTGCGTCAGACTGAACCCCACTGCGGATAGGGCCAGATACGCACTGTGCCGAACGAGACTGTCCTGCGCATGGACGTGGGTCCGATCCCGCGCTAAACAGAGGTCAGAACAGCAGTCAATCGAGCCGACATGACCAATTCCCCGCTGACCCTTTTACTTGCCGCACCGCGCGGCTTTTGTGCCGGTGTAGATCGGGCAATCAAGATTGTTGACATGGCGTTGGAAAAATGGGGA
The DNA here is from genome assembly GCA_022448925.1 of Paracoccaceae bacterium. Classification (GTDB taxonomy): domain Bacteria; phylum Pseudomonadota; class Alphaproteobacteria; order Rhodobacterales; family Rhodobacteraceae; genus JAKVCP01. The sequence goes on along the minus strand of JAKVCP010000046.1, from coordinate 8,204 downwards.
GCACCTGTCTACGTCCGGCACGAGATTGTTCACAACAAGTTTGTGGTGGATGGGCTGCGCGCGAAAGGGGCGGTATTTGTCGAAGAGCTGTCGGAGTGCCCAGAAGACCGCCCGGTTATCTTTTCCGCCCATGGCGTGCCCAAATCGGTGCCCGCAGCGGCTGCGGCACGCGAGATGGTTTATGTGGACGCGACCTGTCCGCTTGTCAGCAAGGTTCACATCGAAGCACAGCGCCATGCGGACAACGGGTTGCAAATGATCATGATCGGCCACGCTGGGCACCCCGAAACTGTCGGGACGATGGGGCAATTGCCCGAGGGTGAGGTGTTGTTGGTGGAAACTGTCGCCGATGTCGCCAACGTCGAGGTGCGCGACCCCACGCAATTGGCCTACGTCACGCAGACCACCCTATCGGTGGATGACACCGCCGATATCGTCACGGCGCTGCAAACCCGATTTCCCACGATCGTTGGCCCCCACAAGGAAGACATCTGCTACGCGACGACGAACCGGCAAACGGCGGTCAAGGCCATGGCACCCAAAGTGGATGCCATGTTGGTGGTTGGTGCGCCTAACTCTTCAAATTCAAGACGCCTGGTAGAGGTTGGTCGCAAGGCAGGCTGCAATTATGCGCAACTGGTTCAGCGCGCCGGCGACATTGACTGGCGCGCACTTGAAGGCATCACCTCGATCGGCATCACCGCGGGGGCCTCGGCTCCTGAGGTCTTGATCAATGAGGTGATCGATGCGTTTCGCGCGCGCTATGACGTGACCGTTGACGTGGTCGAGACGGCGCAGGAAAACGTCGAGTTCAAAGTGCCTCGCGTTTTGCGGCAGCCCGCGTGACGCAGGATGCGGCCTGCCAGTCGAGGCTGGCGCCAGTCTCCGCTACGGGAAAGTGGCCTTTGGGGATCTTGATCTGCATCAGCCAGCTCCGTTGTGTGATGTCGTTGAAGACCGTTTTTGCGGGTCGGCTACGGGCAGCGCTACAAAGGGCTTTACGGGCTTTATCCTGCGCAACAGACGCCACTTGGGCGACCATTCGGATGGTCTGCACATTTTGCATGATCTGCCGTGACCTTGCTGCAAGCGCACGCCAGTTGGCCTTGGACGGGCACTTTCTTGCGGTGAAGTGGTCGGTCGCAGGGGTCCAGGCCCGGCCTGCCGAACCGCGTGAACCGGAGCAAATGTAATGTCGACAGTTCCCAAAACGGCCCTTTTGCTTGGCTTGGGTGGCGTGATCCCTTTTGCAGCGGGTGCCATTGCGTTGATGGGTCTTGATCAGGGCCAGGCCCGCGACCTGGCAGGTGCGCTTTTGCGCCTTTATGCCGTCGCTATCTTGGCATTCATGTCAGGCTGCATCTGGGCTTTTGCCGCGAAATATGAGGACGTGACCGGCTATGCACTCAGCACCTTGCCAGCCCTATACGGTGTGTTCGTTCCCTTCACGCCCGTGTTCCTGGGCTGGTTGACGCCAGATGAGGGGCTGCTTTTGCTGGCTCTGGGGTTCGTTGCCTTGCTGGCTCTGGATCGCCGCGCGGCCCGAATGGGGCAAACGCCCGATTGGTGGATGCGCCTGCGGTTGTTGCTGACAACTCTGGTGGCCCTGAGCCTTTTCTGTGCGGGTCTGGCATGAGTCAGGACGATGAAACAATCCGCATCTATGACGCCAGGGCCACTGACTATGCCAGCATGGTCGCAAAGCCTCGTCCGGATGCAGAAGTCCTTGGTTTTCTGGCCGACTTGCCCCCGAACGCGTCCATCCTTGATTTGGGGTGCGGTCCTGGGACCTCGGCATCGCACTTTGCCCGCGCGGGTCACGCTGTCGACGCGATGGATGCCTCGGCGCAGATGGTGGCTTTGGCCGGTCAGCACAAGGGCGTGACAGCGTGGCAAGGGACTTTCGACCAGATGCCGACCGGCTGTCACTATCACGGCGTTTGGGCCAATTTCAGCCTGCTGCATGCATCGCGCGCTGAGCTTCCCCGCTACCTCATGCAGATCCATGACATGTTGCACCCGGCGGGCATTTTTCATATCGGGATGAAACTGGGTGAGGGCACTCATCGTGATCGCCTGGGCCGACTGTATACCTATTTTTCCGAGGACGCGCTTTCCGCCATGCTGACAACTGCAGGCTTTACAATCACCGCTCGTACCCACGGCAATGAACCCGGTCTTAGCGGCGAACCCGCCGATTGGATCTGTCTGCGTGCCCATGCCTGAACTCAAGGCCTTTACTGACGGTGCCTGTTCCGGCAATCCTGGCCCCGGCGGCTGGGGGGTTCTGATGCGCGCCACCGATGGTGAGACCGTGCTGAAAGAGCGCGAACTCAGCGGCGGCGACCCCGCCACAACAAACAATCGAATGGAGTTGATGGCGGCAATCATGGCGCTTGAAACGCTAGAGCGCGCGGCTGCGATCACTGTGGTGACGGACAGCGCATACGTCAAAAACGGTGTGACTGGCTGGATCTTTGGGTGGAAGCGAAACGGGTGGAAGACGGCTTCAAAGAAGCCGGTGAAAAACGTTGAACTTTGGCAGAGGCTTGACGCCGCACAGGCCCGCCACGAAGTGACATGGGAATGGGTCAAGGGTCACGCTGGGCACCCGGACAATGAACGCGCCGATGAACTGGCGCGGGCGGGAATGAAGCCTTTCAAGGATCGCAAATGACACTGCTGGTCGTGCTTGACTATGCCTCGGTGTTTATCTTTGCGTTGACCGGGGCCTTGGTGGCCTCGCGTGCACAGCTGGACGTAGTGGGCTTTGCCTTTATCGCCTGTCTCACAGCGGTCGGAGGCGGCACGATCCGCGATCTTCTGCTGGACCGAAATCCCGTTTTTTGGCTCGCAGATCCGACGGTCGTTGGAGTTGCGGTTGGCGCATCGGTGCTGGTGTTTTTCACCGCTCACCTGTTTGAAAGCCGGTATCGTGTGCTGATTTGGCTGGATGCTGTGGCGCTGTCTGTGGCTGTCTCGGCCGGTGTTGCGGTGGCCCAGAGTCTGAACCAATCCGGTGTGGTGGTGGTGATTATGGGCATGATCACGGGCTGTCTTGGCGGGCTGCTGCGTGACGTTGTCTGCAACGAAGTGCCGCTGGTTCTGAAACAAGGCGAGCTTTACGTGAGTGCCGCCTTTGGTGGCGCCTTTGCCGCCGTGGTCACCGCGCAGCTTGCGGTGCCGCCGCTGGCCATTTCGTTGGCCTGCATGACAACCACAATTGTCTTGCGCGCAGGGTCAGTGGCCTTTGGCTGGTCCATCCCTGTCTATCGGCCGCGGCCGCCAAAACTCTGATCAGTCGCCCCGTTTGTGATGACAGATCCTCGTGGCCATGACCGCAGAAAGGCGGCCCTTCGGTTGTACAGACAAGGGTCAGGTCAGTGCGTTTCCCCAAGGCGGTTTACTTCTGAACAAAGGCGCGCCAAACCCAGATCAGCGCCATTGCCCCCAGCACCGCGCCGACAAGCCCAGCCAGCATTCCGGTGATTGTCAGCAACAAGTGCAGCACCAACCCTCCGATCAATGCACCGCCGATACCGATGGCCATGGTCGTGATGACATCCGTTTCGAGGTTCATGAAGCGCGTTGCCAGAAATCCGGCGGCAGCGCCGACAATGATCAGCATGATGACGGACATGACATTCTCCTTACCGTTTGCGGCGCCAATGGGTCGGGACAATGATCAGGGCCCCAATCGAGGCCGCGATGGCATTCACACCCGGTGACCGGAAGCCGATCCCAAACATCAGTGAGACGAAGTAGGCCAGAAAGGCGCCGCCGATGCAAATAATGATAGAGCTCAGCATTCCATTCCGGGTAAAGCCTGTCCGCTCTGCTGCGTAGCCGACGATGCCGGCGATGACGATGGTGCCAATCAAGGTTGGAAACATGGCGTCATTCTCCCAAGGCTGTACCTGCGGGAACTGACTGCCCGCGCAGAAACTCGTTTCTATCCTGCGCGGCTTTGCCGGATCTTTGCAAGCGTCCGATTTGCAATGCGCCCCTGCCGCAGGCGATTGTCAGTGCTGCATCCAGCGTGTGTCCTGCGGGTCCCGTGCCCTCGGCCAGACGTGAACCCAGCAGCTTGACGCGCTGACCGTCCAGCAGGGTCCAGGCCCCTGGAAAAGGAGAAAGCCCGCGGATCTGGCGATCGATCAGAACGGCATCGGCGCCCCAGTCTATGGCGGCTTCGGCCTTGTCGATCTTTGTCGCGTAGGTCACGCCCGTCCCGGATTGCTCTTGGGGGCGCAGGTCGGGCATCTGCGCCAAAGTCTCGACGATGCAGGCCGCGCCAAGGGATGACAACCGGTCATGCAACGCGCCGGTGGTCTCTTCGGCGCCGATTGTGGTGACACGCCGCAAAAGGACAGGACCGGTGTCCAGTCCTGCCTCCATTTGCATGATGCAGATGCCGGTCTGGGTGTCCCCTGCCATTATGGCCCGATGGATTGGCGCTGCGCCACGCCACCGTGGCAACAGGGAGGCGTGTATATTGAGACATCCCAGCCCGGGCGCGTCCAACACTGCTTGCGGTAGGATCAAACCATAGGCCACGACCACAGCCACATCGGCGCGCAGGGCGGCAAAAGCCGCTTGCTCTTCGGTGTCCTTGAGCGACACCGGATGGCGGACCTCCAGACCCAGCGCCTCGGCCCGCGCATGTACAGGGGTTGGGCGCAGTTTCTTGCCCCGACCTGCCGGTCGCGGCGGTTGGCAGTAGACAGCGGCGATTTCATGTCCGGCTTGGACCAGCGCGTCCAGCACCGGCACTGAGAAATCTGGCGTTCCCATGAAGATGATGCGCATCTGGGCCTCTTGCTCGTTTTGCTCTGTCTGTATGGCAGAATGGAAACCGGGGCGATCGTCCGTTCACCTGCTTAGTTTTGCCGCTTTTGAGATCAACATGCTGCGCTTCAGCTTGCTCAGGTGATCGAAATACATGCGCCCGTTCAGGTGGTCGATCTGATGTTGAACGCTGGTTGCCCAAAGACCGACCAGATCCTTGCGAACGATCATGCCTGACTGGTCCATGTAACGTACGGTCACAGCCCGGGGCCGTTTGATCCGTGCCGAAACGCCCGGCAGGTTTGGGCTTGCCTCGTCGTGTTCACGGAATTCAACCGAGGCATGCAGGATCTCGGGGTTGGCCATGCGAATCGCCTGTCCCCGCGTGTCTGACGCGTCGACCACGGCAAGGCGCAGCATCACGCCGATCTGCGGCGCGCCCAGCCCGACGCCGGGCATCGCCTCCATGGTGTCAATCATATCCGCCCAGATCGCCTGAATATCCTCGGTGATCTCTGCCACGGGACTGGCGGCGCTACGCAAGCGCCTGTCAGGCCAGGGGATGCAACGGCGCACCGTCATGCGCGGGCGCGCTCACGCTTGAGCTTTTGCATCTTGCGGGTGATCATCTGGCGCCGCAATGGCTTGAGATAGTCGATAAACAATTTCCCATCGAGGTGGTCAATTTCATGCTGGACACAGGTCGCCCATAGGCCATCGAACTCTTGCTCTTGGGCGCTGCCGTTTCGGTCTATCCAGGCAACCTTGACCTGAGCAGGGCGTTCGACATCGGCATATTGATCAGGGATCGAAAGACAGCCTTCCTCATAGGTCGACATCTCGTCCGAGACAGCCACGACTTGCGGGTTGAACATGACCAGAGGGCGCGGTTCAGCCCTTTCTTCCTTGACGCAATCCAGCACGATCGCGCGGGTCAGAACGCCAATCTGTGGCGCGGCAAGGCCAATACCTGGCGCGTCATACATGGTTTCCAGCATGTCGTCGGCAAGATCTCGCAATGCGTCCGACAGATCGTCAACCGGTGGGCAAAGCTTTTTAAGCCGGGGATCGGGGTGGATAAGGATTGGCCGTTTCATGTGCCCAGATCTAGGACAAGCCCGGCGCCTGTGCAACACAGGGTGCAAAGCTTCTTGCACCTGCCGCGTGAACGCGTAGCGTGCGCAGAGCATTTACGTACCGAGGCCAGACATGACAGACTTTTTCAACACACTGATAGACCGTCGCGGCACGCACAGCAGCAAATGGGACGCGATGCAGCGATTGTTCGATGTCTCACCCGATGATGGTCTGGCGATGTGGACGGCCGACAGCTGCTACCCAACAGCGCCTTGCGTGATCGAGGCGGTGCGCCACGCTGCAGACCATGGCATCTTCGGTTATTCGCTAGAGCACGACGCATACAAATCTGCGGTTCAGTGGTGGATGAAAGAACGCCACGGATGGGACATCCAGACCGATTGGGTGCTGACATCGCAGGGGCTTGGCAATGCCATCGCGCTGTGTCTTGATATCTGGAGTGATCCCGGCGATCCAATCGTGATTTTCACGCCGGTTTATCATGAATTTGCGATCAAGATTGAAAAATCCGGGCGCAGGGTGATCGCGTGCCCACTTGTGCGGCAAGGCGACCGATATGAACTGGATCTAGAGGACGCCCAGGCGCGTCTCACAGGTCATGAAAAGATGCTGATCTGGTGTTCACCTCAGAACCCGTCTGGGCGTGTCTGGACCCCAGATGAACTTCGGGCTGTCGCTGATTTTGCTGCGCGCAATGATCTGCTGCTTGTATCAGATGAAATCCATCATGATCTGGTTTTCCCCGGCACCACCTTTGTCCCGACCGATGTGGCCGCGCCAGACCATCGAAATCGAATGGTCACGCTAACAGCAGCGTCCAAGACCTTTAACATCGCAGGCCAAAGAACGGGCAACATGATCATTCCTGACGATGAGCTGCGCGGCGCGATGCAGAGACGTCTGGCTTCGCTGGACTACAAGCCCTCTGCGTTGGGCGTGGCGATGATTACGGCTGCCTATACAGCCGAAGGGGCGGCTTGGGTTGATGCCCAGATTGAACACCTTGCAGCCAATGCGGCGCTTTTTGACGACGGCATCAACGCCATCCCGGGTGTTCACTCGTTGCCGTTGGAATCCACCTATTTGGCCTGGGTCGATTTCGCCGGCACAGGTATGAGCCCTGAAGAAGTGGCCACCCGCATCCGAGAGGACGCCAAGATCGCCGTGAGCCCCGGCCCGAGCTTTGGCAGCGGTGGAGAAACGTTTCACCGGTTCAATTTGGCCGCGCCCCGGTCAATCATAGACGAGGCTGTCCGACGTATGCAGGCGGCTTTTGCGGACCTTCAATAGGCGTTCCTGAACAGGACTGCTTTTACGCTTTGCGGGTAGGCGTTGTGATGGTGAACAATCGCGATAACGCGCTGTCGGTTTCGGTCTCACTGGATCGGTGGAAAGCTGCGGCACCCATCTGGCAAGGCTTGGCCATGTGATCATCTGGTAGCCTTGCAGGTGGGACCCGTCTGAACCGGACCAAGTGCGCAACGGCGCTGTATCGACTGCCACCGGGCAGCTTGCAGCGTCCGCAGTTCCGCGATGCGTTCAGATGCTCAAGGGCCGACACAGGCTGTTCGGTTTTGCAGATCCACCAAGCGGGCCAGATTGCACCCAGCCTACAAGTTCACGCGAATACCGAAATACACAGTGCTGTCATCCCGGAACTGCCCATAGGATGTGGCATCGGATGTTCCAAAGAAATGGTTGATGCCCGCGTTCAGACGCAAATTGTCTGAAACCGCATAACTGACACTGCCCCGAATGTGTCCATCCTCGTCACTGGGACTGCCGGCAAGGAACAGGTTTGCAGTCAGGCGTTGGTTCAAAAAGCTGCGGGTCACCCTTGCCGTCACCACATCACGGGTTTCCGGACGCACGCTCATGCCGACCGGCAAAGCTGACAGATAGGCCGGGTGATCTTTTCTTATTTCCTGGTAGTATTGCAAACCAAGGGTGGTTTCGCGCGCGATCTCCATTTCGTATCCGATCATCCATCGGATCTGGCTGTTGGGGATCAAAGGATCAGTACCGGCGGGGTCTTCGGTGCTGTCATAATAGCCAAATTCCAGGTTCAGCAGCCCTGGCCCCACGGGACCACGCAGACTGCCCCCGACCACCTGTAGCTGCGGAAAGGTATAGAGCGCACGACCGGTATCATAGCCGACAGGGCTTTTCCAAAACCCGTCGTAGAAATATGCGGCAAGCTCAAAACCTCCGATCGTGCGATAAAGGCGGACCGCCAATTCATCGTCTGAAAAGCTGTCGTCAGGCAAATCAACTGGGATGGCCCCCCCCCGACCTGACTGCCCGCGATGGGGCTGAAA
>JAKVCP010000045.1 GCA_022448925.1 Paracoccaceae bacterium | reverse complement strand
AGCCATGGGTTCCGGTCCAACTGCACCCTGCCCGGAGAAAACTCCGTACGTTTGCATGCAATCGGGGCGGACCAAAAAGTGGCGTTCACTTTGAAACCGGGTGACGTTGGCGGCTGCTCGTCTGATGCCAAGCCACGTCATGGTGCGCGCTATTGGGAACGGGCAGAGTTGAAGCAGACCAGCACGCTGGCCGTTGGTCAAACCCACCGGATCAGCTTTGAAGCCACCTTTGAACAGGGGTTTCGCGGCAAGGCCGAAACTTTTTTTCAGATCCATGCCTGGAGCCGCGATTGCAAGTCGGCCCCGCTGTTGATGTTGCAGTTCGACCAGAAACGGCTCAAGACCCATGTTTTACAGCGCACGTCGGACAAGTTTCAATCTGGCATTTCACGAGGAAACAAAGGGGCCCTGGCCGAAATCAAAGCCAGCAGGAGTGCCCGAAAGACCCTGACCACCGATGCGCTTGCGGGCGGACCCCATCGGTTTGACATCACTTTTGACACAAGCGGTCGAAACGCCCGGATGTCGGTCAAGATGGATGGCATGCCTTTGGTCAAGAACGAACGCGTGCATTTGCAGCGCTGTGTGCGGCCCCACGTCAAATTCGGCATCTACCGCCCCGGAAAGACGAACCGCAAGACTTCGGTTCTGCTGATCGACGATGTCGTGATCTCAAGCCGGTAAAGTCAAACCACATCGGGCATAAGGGCTCTCTGTTTCCACGGTTTTCAAAGTCGGCAAACTAGGGTATGCGGGCGCATCTGAGACGTGGCGCTGTGACCCCGGTGCCGTGCGAGATGATGACAGGGGTCGGCGGCAATGGGGCCGTCATTTGGACAAGGAGACCCGGGAGGGCCCGGGATTGCTCCTGATTAGGATACGATGATGTTCCAAGAAGTTAAGAAAAGCATGCAGTGGGGCGAAGAGACGCTTACGCTGGAAACAGGCAAAGTTGCGCGTCAAGCCGATGGTACCGTGATCGCAACGCTGGGCGAAACCAGCGTCATGGCGAACGTAACTTTCGCAAAAAAGCAGAAAGAAGGACAGGACTTCTTTCCGCTGACCGTACACTATCAGGAAAAATACTACGCCGCCGGCAAGGTTCCGGGTGGCTTTTTCAAACGCGAAGCGCGCCCGACAGAAAAAGAAACCCTGACAGCACGCCTGATTGACCGTCCAATCCGCCCGCTGTTTGTCCCCGGCTTCAAAAACGAAGTGCTGGTGATGTGCACCGTGCTGAGCCACGATCTGGTCAACGACCCGGATGTGGTTGCAATGATCGCCGCCAGCGCCGCGCTGACGATTTCAGGCGCTCCTTTCATGGGCCCCATCGCGGGCGCCCGTGTCGGGTATGTCGACGGCGAATACATCCTGAACCCTGAGGTTGAGGATATGGATCAGCTGCGCACCAAGCCCGATCAGCGTCTCGACCTGGTCGTTGCGGGCACCAAAGACGCCGTTATGATGGTCGAATCGGAAGCCTATGAGCTGACCGAGGCAGAGATGCTGGGCGCCGTCACATTTGCCCATGAACAGATCCAGCCGGTCATCGACCTGATCATCTCTCTGGCCGAAGAGAGCGCCAAAGAGCCATTCGACTTCCAAGCCCCCGATTACTCTGAGCTGTTCAACGTGGTGAAAGCCGCGGGCGAAGAGGCCATGCGCGCCGCTTATGCGATCACCGACAAGCAAGAGCGCGTCAGCGCGGTTGCCGCCGCCAAAGAAGCCATCATGGCTGGCCTGACCGAAGACCAGTTGGCCGACGCAAACCTTGGCTCGGCAATCAAGAAACTGGAATCAAGCGTTCTGCGCGGTGACGTGGTCAAGAATGGCCGCCGCATTGACGGCCGCGCATTGGACGAAGTGCGTGACATCGTCTGCGAAACCGGCCTGCTGCCGCGCACCCACGGGTCGGCTCTGTTCACCCGCGGCGAAACCCAGGGGCTGGTTGTGACCACGCTGGGCACCGGTGACGACGAACAGATCATTGATGCGCTGCACGGCAACTTCCGTTCGAACTTCCTGCTGCACTACAATTTCCCACCCTACTCGGTTGGCGAAGTTGGCCGCGTCGGATCACCCGGTCGCCGCGAAATCGGCCATGGCAAGCTGGCATGGCGTGCGCTGCAGGCGGTGCTGCCCGCGGCAACCGATTTTCCCTACACCGTTCGCGTTGTCTCTGAGATCACCGAATCGAACGGCTCGTCCTCGATGGCATCGGTCTGCGGCGGATCCCTGTCGATGATGGACGCGGGCGTCCCGTTGAAAGCACCGGTCGCCGGTGTGGCCATGGGCCTGGTTCTTGAGGAAGACGGCAGCTACGGCATCTTGACCGACATCCTGGGTGACGAAGATCACCTCGGCGATATGGACTTCAAGGTGGCTGGAACTGAAAACGGCATCACCTCGCTCCAGATGGACATCAAGGTTGCAGGCATCACGCCCGAGATCATGGAAAAAGCCCTGGCACAGGCCAAGGCCGGGCGCCTGCACATTCTGGGCGAAATGGCCAAGGCACTGACCGAAGCCTCTGAGTTCTCAGTCCATGCGCCGCGCATCGAAACCATGAACATCCCCACCGACAAGATCCGGGAAGTGATCGGCTCTGGCGGCAAGGTCATTCGTGAAATCGTCGAGGTTTCAGGGGCAAAGGTCGACATCAACGACGACGGCGTCATCAAGATCGCCTCGCCCGATGGCGAGTCGATCAAGAAAGCCTACGACATGATCCATTCGATCGTGGCCGAGCCGGAAGAAGGCCAGATCTACGACGGCAAGGTGGTCAAGATCGTCGATTTCGGCGCTTTCGTGAACTTCTTCGGCAAGCGTGACGGTCTTGTGCATGTGAGCCAGATCGAAAACCGTCGCCTGAACCATCCCTCGGATGTTCTGAAAGAAGGCCAGGACGTCAAGGTCAAGCTTTTGGGCTTTGATGACCGGGGCAAGGTCCGCCTGTCGATGAAGATCGTCGACCAGCAGACCGGCGAAGAGATTGTTCCAGAGCAAAAGAAGAAAAACGACGCTGAGTAACCGGCGCGTACATACGTCTGGAAGGGCCCCGGTGGAAACATCGGGGCTTTCTTTTTGGTGTGCAATTTCACCGGCGGCTACTGGCAGCGCCGACTGCGCCGATCTGCACCTCGATCAGCCTGCTTCTGTACCAAACCGAGCCCGGATCCGAGCACCTGCCAGTGTCAAACATATGCGCCAGCCATCGGCAATCGGCCGAAGCAGCACAGACCTGAGGACAGACTTGGTGACCAAAGGATTGACTTCAGGGGTATTTGGCGTCTTTTTCCGGGCGGACCACGTCGGACCGATAAACACATTCTGGCCCCCTTAAGAAAAGATAGACCAGTGACATCTTCCACCACATCCATCGAAGAGCGTTTTGCCCACCTGATCCGCACGGTCGAGGACCTGTCAGATACGATTGCCCGCCAGGACAGCGAAATCGCAAGGCTGACAGCCCGGGTCGAGATGCTGCTGCGCCGCGAGGCTGAACGGGAAAGCGATCTGACCGGCGGCGTCATCATTGGCGATGAACGCCCGCCCCATTACTAGCTTTCATCACTTTCCTTGACGTCGACCGCCACGAGGGCGCCGTCGTGCAGTAGGATCGTTTTCCAGCGCGGATTGCTGCCAAACCGCTCATATACGCTTACAAAGATTGTGGTCCGTTCCACTTCGGCAATTTTGTCACCACAGGGCTTGTTACGGCCGACGCCGCAGATGCGACGTTTGATCTTTTCATACGCTTTGTCCGTCGCCGAATAGGGATGCACCTTGGCTGGCAGGCCATAGCGTAACATTTCATGCATCGATGCCTCTCCAAGCATCACCAAAGCTGCCGTGAACTGACGCGCACAGCCATCGTCAAATCCTGTCACATAGAAATTGCGCGGGTCGGTACTGTCGGGATCACTGTCGTAGATCAAAAAGCCCCGACCGGTTGCGGGATAGCGTTCAACCTGTTTGCCAAGCTTCGCAATCGGCACACCACAAAGTTTGGCGATCTCTCCATAGGGCAGGACAATATTGGGGCCGACCTGCTGATACTCCGGGACGCCGTTCCCAGCCCCCATGAGGCCGCGTGTGATACCAAACAGACCGCCCTTTGGGCGGCGCTTGGCCTCTGGTTCCGGGGGCCGGCCAAGCGCCGCGAGTTTCACCAATTTGGCCGGATCATTGTCCTTGGGCAGGTCCGCACCCTCGATCCCGGTCAAGGCACGCGGTTCAAGATCTTGGGCTTCTTCGGCTTTTCGGTTCAAAAACCCCAGAAACCCTGTGCGCGGACGCTCCGCCGCGGCGATCGGAGCAACTTCGGGCAGATCAATCGGCTGCTCTTGGGCAATGGGGCCCCCTTCATCGACAGTTGCATCGACAGTCGCAGGATCGTCTTGCAGACCGTCCATCGCGCCGTCGTCGGGCGCTTTTCGGCGGGTGAAAAGACCCGCCCAAAGCCCCCGTCGCTCGGGCTCTGACTGCGCCGCAGCATCAGCTTCTTGGGCAGAGGCCTCCGCGACCGGCTTTGCAAGGGCTGCGTGCTCTGCGGCACCTTGGGCGAGATCAAGATCAGACAATCGCTCCAGATCAGCCATGGGATCTGCGCAGCCAGCCAGAACCATGAACATGGCAAAGGGCCACCACATCTGTCGCACGTCGATCCCCCAAAATCCCAAAGTCCCCGGCAGAGGACATAGCCGTAAAGTGGTTTCAGGTCCACTGCGACGCATGATATGGCCGCTTTGCCTGCAAAATCATCGGAATTTGGGTCGTTTGTCCCGCGCGGACGATCACATCTCTTCGACCGTCATCACCCCGACCAGGCTTTTCAAAGCGCCTTTGACATCGTGGTTCAATGGAAACGGTTTGGGCAGGGTCATATCGACCTCACCCGGCAGTGAGGGATCCATCAGACACAGGGTAACCTGCCCTTTTGGCGCCTTGGACAAGCGTGTGGCAGCCCCCTCCAGGACGCTTGCAATCATGTCAAAGGCTTTCGCATCTTCGACAAAAACGCGCAGGTCGGGGGCACCAGCATCCGCAACCGCCAGATCAACCGGCGCGACCGAACGGCCCAGAAGCTTGAGTTGGTCAGCCTCCATGGTCGCCTCTGCGGTCACCATGACCTTGGCCCCGGTCTCCAGATGCTCACGAGAGGCTTCCAACGCCTCCGAGAACAGCGTGACCTCAAAGGCTCCGGTAGGGTCGCTCATCTGGCAGAATGCAAAGCGGTTGCCACGCGCTGACTTGCGTTCTTGCCGCCCCGCCACAACGCCGGCCATTTTAGCCAGAAACGGTCCGCGTTCAGCCTTGGCCACAACCTCATCAAGGGTCAGTGCTCCCTTGCGTTTCAATGCAGTCATGTAGTCGTCAAGCGGATGGCCCGACAGGTAGAACCCGACCGCCTTGAACTCTTCGCTCAACCGCTCGGCCGGAAGCCAGTCATTCACCGGGCTAAGGCGCGGTTCGGGCAGGTCGTCACCCGCCTCTCCGAACAGCGACACCTGGTTCGAGTTTTTCTGATCGTGCACCGCTGCCGAATAGCCCACAAGGCCGTCGAGCGACTCAAACACCCGGCGGCGGTTGGGATCAAGCTGATCGAAGGCGCCAGCCCGGGCCATCATTTCAAGCGGCCGCTTGCCAATCCGTTTCAGATCAACCCGCCGGGCGAAATCAAACAGGGTCACGAACGGCGCTTCTCCACGGCCCTCGACGACCAGCTGCATGGCATCGACACCGACATTCTTCAATGCGCCAAGCGCGTAGACTAACTCTCCGTTATCCACTTCGAAGGTCGCCTGCGAGCGGTTCACGCAGGGTGGCACCCATGGCAGTTTCAAGCCCTTTTTCACTTCCTCGAAGTAGGTCGCAAGCTTGTCCGTGAGATGGATATCGCAGTTCATGACGCCGGCCATGAATTCGACCGGGTGGTTCGCCTTTAGCCAGGCGGTCTGGTAGCTGACCACCGCATAAGCCGCCGCATGGGATTTGTTGAAACCGTAGTTGGCAAACTTTTCCAGCAGATCAAAAACCTCGGTCGCCTTTTTCTTGTCGACCCCGTTTTCCGCTGCGCCCTTTTCGAACTTGGGGCGCTCGGCGTCCATCGCCTCTTTGATCTTCTTGCCCATCGCACGGCGCAGCAGATCGGCTCCGCCAAGGGAATACCCCGCCATGACCTGCGCGATCTGCATCACCTGTTCCTGATAGACGATGATGCCTTGCGTTTCCTCAAGGATGTGATCGATCAGCGGATGGACAGAGGTGATGTCCTTGAGCCCGTTCTTGACCTCGCAGTAGGTCGGGATGTTTTCCATTGGCCCCGGGCGATATAGCGCCACAAGAGCAACGATGTCTTCGATGCAGGTGGGCTTCATCCGCTTGAGGGCATCCATCATGCCCGAGCTTTCAACCTGGAACACTGCGACTGTCTTGGCAGCAGAATACAGTTTGTAGCTGGCCTCATCATCCAGTGGGATCGCGTTGATCTGGTTCTCGGCGCCCTCTGCCGGTTCGTAAAGTTCGGTGCCATCCGCCGCAACGTGCAAATCGCGACCGGATTTGAAGATCAAATCCATGGCGTTCTGGATGACTGTCAGGGTTTTCAGGCCCAGGAAGTCGAACTTCACAAGGCCCGCCTGCTCCACCCATTTCATGTTGAACTGGGTGGCTGGCATATCAGAGCGCGGGTCGCGATAGAGCGGTACCAGTTCATCGGTAGGACGGTCGGCAATGACAACACCTGCCGCGTGGGTGCCGGCCGATCGCAACAGTCCTTCCACCTGTGCGCCGTATGTCAGAAGCCGATCAACAACCTCTTCATTCTTGGCTTCTTCGGCCAATCTTGGCTCGTCTTTCAGGGCCTTTTCGATACTGACCGGTTTGACACCTTCGACCGGGATCATCTTGGCCAGGCGGTCGACCTGTCCGTAGGGCATCTGCAAGACACGCCCCATGTCGCGCACCGCCGCCTTGGACAACAGCGCGCCGAATGTGATGATCTGCGCGACACGATCGTCGCCATATTTCTGCTGCACATATTGGATCACCTCCTCGCGGCGATCCATGCAGAAGTCGATGTCGAAGTCTGGCATCGACACACGTTCCGGGTTCAGAAAGCGTTCGAACAAAAGCGAATATCGCAGTGGATCAAGGTCGGTGATCGTAAGCGCATAAGCCACCAGCGACCCCGCACCCGACCCACGCCCCGGACCCACCGGAATATCCTGATCTTTGGCCCATTGGATAAAATCGGCAACGATCAGGAAATAACCCGGAAATCCCATGCCCTCGATAATGCCCAGTTCAAAATCGAGACGCTGTTGGTACTCTTCAACGGGGACAGCATGCGGGATCACAACCAGACGTTTTTGCAGACCGTCGTTTGCGATCCGGCGCAGTTCGGCGACTTCGTCATCTGCAAACTTTGGCAGGATCGGATCCCGGCGATAAGCCATGAACGCACAGCGTCGCGCGATCTCGACTGTGTTTTCCAGTGCCTCGGGCAGATCCGCGAAAAGCGCGGCCATTTCCTCTGGCGTCTTCAGATAGTGCTGGTTGGTCAGCTTGCGGCGCGCATCCTGCTGGTCGACATAGGCACCTTCGGCAATGCAGATCATCGCGTCATGGGCTTCGTACATCTTGGGTTGTGGGAAATAGACGTCGTTTGTGGCAACCAGCGGAATGTCCATGTCATAGGCCATTTCGACAAAGCCGCGCTCGGTCAGTTGCTCTGCTTCGGGCACGCCGGCGTCGCCGGGATGGCGCTGCAATTCCACATAAAGTCGGTCCTCGAAGATCTGATGCAACCGCCGCATGAGCGTCTCGGCGGCAGACCTTTGAGAATGCTGCAAAAGCTGACCCACGGGGCCCTCGGGTCCGCCAGTCAGACACAGTACATCCCCGGCGTATCGCGACAGGTCTTCCAGTGTCACATGGGGCAACTGCCCGTCGGTGCGCAGGTACAGGCAGCTGTTGAGCTTCATCAGGTTCTCATAGCCTGTTTCATTTTGCGCCAATAAAACGAGGCCGGCCGGATCCCGCGGACGTTCCCCGGGCGCCGGGTCGACAAAACGAAGATCCACCTGGCAGCCGATGATCGGCTGCACACCCGACGCAGCGGCACCCACGGAAAATTCCAGCGCTGCAAACAGGTTGTTGGTATCGGTTACGGCAACAGCCGGCATCCCCATGTCTGCAATCTGACCCGGCAGCTTTTTCAGCCGCATGGCGCCTTCCAGCAAGGAATATTCGGTATGGACGCGCAGGTGTATGAATCGAGGATCAGCCATGTCGCCATCCTAAGGTCCTGGCTGCCAGGCGAAAACCCCAATACGAACACCTGCGCCCATGCGCCGGCCGATCTGCACGGCGGACAAACCGTTGTACGGCCTCACCCAAAGACCCGGGATGGCGCCTGCCGTGTTTGATGGTAACTGCAGCCCCGGCCCAAAGATCGGCGCGGCTCTGCGCTGCAGCGTTCGCGCAGACCCATGGCACAGTGCCCGCACCCGCCAGCTGGCGTTTCACATCCAGCTTCAGTCTGGACAGCGGCTGTTTTTTAGGCAGTCTGCCTGCAGCTCACGCCTTGAACTCACAGATTCTGCTTGCGTTTAAGCCAACCCGACCCGTAGCCTGTAAAAACAACACGGATTCCGCGCGCTTTCTACGCCGCATCGAGGGCGCGCACCCTAGCCATTTCGGCAGGGTTTTTTGGTAAGGCGGCGGGTTTTCGCGATGGACCTCACCTTTCTTCTCAACGGAGAGAGAGTGCTGCTGTCGGACATCTCCCCG
Source organism: Paracoccaceae bacterium (assembly GCA_022448925.1). Lineage (GTDB taxonomy): Bacteria > Pseudomonadota > Alphaproteobacteria > Rhodobacterales > Rhodobacteraceae > JAKVCP01. The sequence continues at coordinate 17,119 of JAKVCP010000045.1, read as the reverse complement.
ACGACGACACTGCTGGACTGGCTGCGCGAGACGCGCGGATTAACGGGCACGAAAGAAGGCTGTAACGAAGGTGACTGCGGCGCCTGCACAGTGATGGTGCAAGACGCTGCTGGCGCCCGGGCGTTGAATGCCTGCATCCTGTTCCTGCCGCAGTTGCAGAACAAAGCTGTCACCACGGTTGAAGGACTTGCAGGCCCGGATGGCACCCTGCATCCGGTGCAACAGGCCATGGTGGCGCTTGACGGTTCACAATGTGGGTTTTGCACTCCGGGATTTGTGATGTCCATGGCAACCGCCCACACCAACGGGGACACGAACTTCGATGACGCCCTTGCGGGCAACCTCTGCCGCTGCACCGGATACGCCCCCATCGTTCGCGCAGCCGAGGCAGCCGCGCTTGAACCCGTGCCAGATTGGATGGCCCCTGCAGATCTGCCCCCCCCGCAGCCGGCCTCAACAAAAGCAGGCGCGACGCCCCCCAGGTGGTTCGCGCCTCAAAGTCTTGATGAACTGGCATGGACCTATGCTGACCACCCCGACGCAACCCTGGTCGCTGGCGCAACAGACGTCGGGCTTTGGGTCACCAAGCAGATGCGCGATCTTGGAACGGTCATCTTCCTGAACCGCGTCACCGACATGGGATGGATCGAGGTCACGGATGACGCACTGCATATTGGCGCCGGGGTGACCATGGACCGCGTCCAATCCCTGATGGTCGACCACAGCCCGACCTACGCCGAATTGATCCGCCGCTATGGGTCATCGCAAGTGCGCAACGCCGCCACGATTGGCGGCAACATCGCCAACGGCTCTCCCATCGGAGACAACCCCCCGGCGCTTATCGCGCTTGGCGCAACGCTGCATCTGCGTCATGGCAACAGCCAACGGTCCATGCCCATCGAGGAATTCTTTATCGCCTACGGGCAACAAGACCGCTTTCCCGGCGAGTTTGTCGAGGCCGTCAGCATCCCGAGAGGCCAGGACCGGCTGGGCTGTTACAAGCTGTCAAAACGCTTTGATCAGGATATCTCGGCTGTTTGCGGGTGCTTCAACATCACCGTCGAGGATGACAAGGTCACCAAAGCACGGATAGCCTTTGGCGGTATGGCAGGCATCCCGAAACGCGCCACCACGGTCGAGCAAACCCTGATTGGCAAAGACTGGAGCGCAGATGCCATCGCCACGACCTGGGACGACTGGTCCAAGGATTTCACACCGATGTCCGACATGCGTGCCAGTGCTGACTACCGGCTCAATGCGGCGCGGAACCTGCTGATCCGCTATTTTCTGGACGACATCGGTGCGCAGACCAACGTCCTGGAGGTGCAGCCATGAGTGTCGGCCGCGCTCTGTCACACGACGCCGCCCATCTGCATGTGACCGGGGCCGCACGCTATGTCGACGACATCCCGACGCCGGCCAACTGCCTGCATCTGGCTTTTGGGTTATCGGATGTCGCGCACGGCATGATCGCCACCATGGATCTGGAGGCGGTGCGGTCTGCACCCGGGGTTGTTGCGGTGCTGACGGCCAGCGATCTGCCCTTTGCCAATGATGTGTCGCCCTCAATCGGGGATGAACCTTTACTGGCCGTCGAGAGGGTACACTACGTGGGTCAGCCGGTGTATGCCGTGGTCGCTGAAACTCACTTGATGGCGCGCCATGCCGCGCGACTTGGCCGTATCACATATGATGAACAGCCCGCACTTCTGACCATCGATGAAGCGCTGGCCGCCAAATCTCATTTTGAAGACGGCCCCCGCATCTGGTCCAGGGGAGACGCAGAAACCGCCATAGCCACGGCTCCGAACCGTCTGGAAGGCGCAATTGACATTGGCGGACAGGAACACTTTTACCTTGAAGGCCAGGCGGCGCTGGCTTTGCCCGGCGAAGACGGGGACATGCTTGTGCATTCCTCGACGCAGCACCCGACCGAGATACAGCACAAGGTGTCAGATGCGCTGGGTATCCCGATGCATGGCGTGCGGGTCGAAACCCGCCGTATGGGGGGCGGGTTCGGAGGCAAGGAAAGCCAGGGTAATGCGCTGGCCGTGATCTGTGCGGTTGCCGCACAGGCCACCCGGCACCCCTGCAAGATGCGCTATGACCGTGATGACGACATGGTTATCACCGGCAAACGCCACGATTTCCGGATCGACTACACCGTCGGTTTCGATGACGCCGGCTGCATTCTTGGCATCGACTTTCGCCACTATGCACGCTGTGGCTGGGCGCAAGATCTCAGCTTGCCTGTTGCTGACAGGGCCATGCTGCATTCCGACAACGCCTATTACCTGCCGGCGGTGCGCATCGAAAGCCATCGGTTGAAAACCAACACGCAAAGCGCCACGGCTTTTCGCGGATTTGGCGGGCCGCAGGGCATGTTGGGGATCGAGCGGGTGATGGACCATATCGCCCACAGGCTTGGGCTTGATGCTCTGGATGTGCGCCGTTCAAACTACTATGCAGCCGGCGCAGCTTCGGATCCGCTTCCACAGCCATTGGCACAGGCGCGCTCGGATGACGATGCCAAGGACAATAAGAAAAAGAAGAAGAAAAAGACCAAGGCAGCGCAGCCAGCCGCGCTGGAAGCCGCAGCGCTGCCGCTTCAGGAAACCCCCTATGGGCAGACGGTCGAGGATTTCATCCTGCATGACTTGACTGACACCTTGGTGAAAGAGGCCGGCTACGCCGAGCGACGCGCAGCGGTGGCAGAGTGGAATGCGACGAACCCCGTCCTGAAACGGGGCTTGGCCGTGACCCCCGTGAAGTTCGGGATCTCGTTCACTTTGACCCACCTGAACCAGGCCGGCGCACTGGTGCACGTTTATCAGGACGGGTCCATTCACATGAACCACGGCGGAACCGAGATGGGACAGGGGCTGTTCCAGAAGGTGGCGCAGGTGGCGGCCAGTGCATTCGGTGTCCCGATGGAGGCGGTCAGGATCACGGCGACAGACACCGCCAAGGTGCCCAACACCTCCGCCACGGCAGCCTCCTCGGGATCGGATCTGAACGGCATGGCGGTCAAGCTGGCCTGTGACACAATCCGCAATCGAATGGCCGAACACCTGGCCGAACAGCACCAGGCCGATGCCAAGGATGTCCGCTTTGCCGACGGACGCGTGATGGTTGGCGCACACTGCTACACATTTGCCGAGGCCGCAAAAAGCGCCTATGAGGCACGGGTCAGCCTGTCCTCGACCGGTTTTTACAAGACGCCCAAGTTGGAATGGGATCGGATCAAGGGACGTGGACGACCGTTTTTCTATTTCGCCTACGGCGCTGCCATGACAGAGGTGGTGATCGACACTCTGACCGGAGAGTACCGCATGCTGCGCACCGATATCCTGCATGACGTGGGCACCTCGCTGAACCCCGCGCTGGATATTGGCCAGATCGAAGGCGCATTTGTTCAGGGCGCCGGTTGGCTGACCACAGAAGAGCTGGTTTGGGATGCCGCGGGCCGACTGCGCACCCACGCCCCCTCTACATACAAGATTCCGGCCTGCTCGGATCGGCCAGACGTGTTCAATGTGGGGCTGTGGGATGGCGCGAACCGGGAAGAAACAATTTATCGGTCCAAAGCCGTTGGAGAGCCTCCGTTCATGTTGGGGATCTCGGCGCTGATGGCGCTGGGTGACGCCGTGGCAGCCTGTGGCGACGATTACCCTGATCTGCAAGCGCCTGCCACGCCAGAACGGGTCCTGGCTGCCGTTCAAAGGTTGCGCGATGGGCTTTGACGTAGAGGCAATGCGCACCGCCGTGGCACGCCATGGCCGCGTGGCGCGGGTGGTCGTGGCAGCAGTTGCGGGCTCTGTGCCGCGTGAAGTTGGCGCAGAAATGCTGGTCTGGGACGGCGGTCAATCCGGGACGATCGGCGGGGGCGCACTGGAATTTGAAGCCGCCCGTCTCGCATTCACGCGCGCAGGTGCAACACGGCACGCCCTGGGGCCCGAACTGGGCCAATGTTGCGGCGGCGCCGTCACGCTTTGGACAGAGCGGGTAGATGCGAAAACTCTGACCCTGGCGCAAGAAACCGACGTGGTGGCCCGGGGACCGGGGGACATGCCACTTTCTGTCCGCAGTGTGCTGGACACCGCGCGTGCCCAGGGCGTCCGGCCTGCCACTGCGTTGATTGATGGCTGGATGGTTGAACCGGTCGCCCAGCCTTCCCGCAAGATCTGGATCTGGGGCGCCGGGCATGTGGGACGAGCTTTGGTCGAGGTTCTACACCCTCTGACGACGCTGGCAATCACATGGCTCGACACAGGGCCAGACCGGTTTCCCAGCCGCATCCCGCCAGAGATAACGCCGCTTTGGGCAGAGGACCTGCCGCGGCTGGCTGCGCATGCCCCCCAAGACGCTGAGCATCTGATCCTGACCTACAGCCACGAATTGGACCTCGCGCTTTGTCATGCGCTTTTGCAAAACGGTTTCGCTGAGGCTGGTGTCATCGGCTCGGATACCAAATGGGCGCGGTTTCGAAACAGGCTACGCGCACTTGGTCATACAGACCAGGCCATCACCCGCATCACATGCCCAATTGGGCAAAAGCACCTGGGCAAGCACCCGCAGGCCATCGCCATCGGCGTGGCGTCGGATATCCTGTCTCAAGCCACCACCACCACAAGGGAGCTTCCATGGATGACATCCTGCTCGGCCTGATCGGTCTGACCAAAGCCTATCCGGGGGTGGTCGCCAATGATGATGTCTCGTTCGATATCAAACGAGGCGAGGTGCATGCACTTCTGGGTGAAAACGGCGCTGGCAAATCGACACTGGTCAAGATGATCTACGGCCTTGTCAAACCCGACAGCGGCGCCATGACCCTGAACGGTGCGACCTATACCCCAACCGAGCCGCGCGCTGCACGGGCCAGCGGTGTTGCCATGGTGTTTCAGCACTTCTCGCTCTTTGATGCGCTGACAGTCGCGGAAAATATCGCCCTCGGAATGGAAACCCCACCCAAGCCGCGCGATCTTGCGCAGCAGATCCGCAATGTGTCGGAAAACTATGGCCTGCCGCTCGATCCTGACAGGGTGGTGGGCACCCTGTCAGCCGGCGAACGGCAACGGGTAGAGATCATCCGGTGCCTGCTTCAGAATCCGCAGCTGTTGATCATGGACGAGCCAACATCGGTGCTGACACCTCAAGAGGTCAGCATCCTGTTCCAGACTCTGCGCCAGTTGTCGGCTGAGGGCACGGCAATCCTATACATCAGCCACAAACTCGAAGAAATTCGCAAGCTTTGCGACAACGCTACGATCCTGCGACTTGGCAAGAAAGTGGCCACCTGTATCCCCCGCGAAACCACTGCGCGCGAGATGGCCGAGATGATGGTGGGATCCAGTTTCAGCGCGCCAAGTGCACGGGCCCGCGATCTTGGCGAGGTTGCACTTGAGGTGAAGGGACTTAGCCTACCGGCCCCCGGGGCATTTGGAACGCCTTTGCGGGACATCTCGTTCACAGTGCGACAGGGCGAAGTTCTGGGCCTGGGCGGTGTCGCCGGCAACGGGCAGGACGAACTCTTGTCCGCGCTGTCGGGCGAGCAGCGCAGCCCTGCGGCCATGATCCGGATGCATGACGTCGACATCGGCGCCCTTGGCCCCACGGCGCGGCGCGACAAAGGGCTTTTGACCGGACCAGAGGAACGACTGGGCCATGCCGCAGCGCCGGACATGAGTCTGACAGAGAACGCCGTTCTGACTGCCGCCCGACGCGAAAACCTGCTGTCACGTGGCTTTGTAAACTGGGGCCGCGCGCAAAGTTTTGCCGAAAAGGTGATCCAGACCTTTGATGTCCGCACGCCAGGCGCGGGCACGGCCGCACGCGCCTTGTCAGGCGGAAACCTCCAGAAATATGTAATCGGACGTGAGATCCTGCAGCAGCCCAATGTGCTGGTCGTCAACCAACCCACCTGGGGCGTTGATGCGGCCGCGGCCGCCGCGATCCGCCAGGCGCTGCTGGACCTTGCGGCTCAGGGCGCCGCAATCGTCGTCATCAGTCAGGATCTTGACGAGTTGATAGAGATTTCGGACCGCTTCGGAGCCCTCAACGAGGGTCGCCTGTCAGCCATCAAACCTGTGCAGGGCCTGTCCATAGACGAGATCGGACTGATGATGGGTGGCGCGCATGATATGGAGGTGGCCCATGCCTGACGCACCCAGGGGCCTGCAGAAACATCCCCCCCTTATGACAAGACGGGTTGAACTGCCTTTTACCTTCGGGCCGGAAGGGGGCAGCCACTTCATGGTTTCGAAACGCACTGGAAACACGCCATGATCCGCCTGGAAAAACGACCTCAGCCCAGCAAAATCTGGACAGTCATGACGCCCGTTCTTGCGGTTTTTCTGACCATGATTATCGGCGGCGTCATGTTTGCAATCCTTGGCAAGCCGCCGCTCGAGGCAATCCGGACGATTTTCTGGGATCCTCTCTTCAACGCGCAGTTTGCCAGTTACACCCGGCCCCAACTTCTGGTCAAGGCGGGTCCGCTGATCCTGATCGCAATCGGTCTGAGCATCGGGTTTCGCGCGGGTATCTGGAATATCGGCGCTGAAGGGCAATATATCATGGGCGCCATTTTTGGCGCAGCTGCGGGCTTGGCGTTCTATCCCTCTGACTCGTTTCTGATCTTTCCCCTGATGATCATGGCAGGCGCTTTCGGGGGATTTGTCTGGGCGATGATCCCGGCGATCCTGCGCACCGCCTTTCGCACCAACGAAATCCTCGTCTCGCTTATGCTGGTTTACGTGGCCGAAGCGGTGCTGGCCTCGGTCAGTCAGAACTTGCTTCGCAACCCCGAGGGCATGGGCTTTCCGGGCTCTCGCAATCTGTCGCAGTGGGACGCCAGCGCCAACCGCGAGATTATCGCGAACTCTGGCATGCACTGGGGCGTGTTGACAGCCTTTGTCGCGGTGATCTTTGCCTATGTGCTCATGACCCGGCATATCCAGGGCTTCAACATTCGCCTGACCGGCGAGGCACCGCGCGCGGCACGCTTTGCCGGCGTGATGCCGGCCCGGATCGTGATCTTTTGCCTTGGCCTGTCAGGCATGTTGGCCGGAATGGCGGGGCTTTTTGAGGTGGCAGGCCCGGCGGGTCAGATCAGCATCGACTTCAACTCGGGATATGGCTTTACTGCGATCATCGTCGCGTTTCTGGGCCGATTGCACCCGGTCGGCATCCTGCTGGCGGGGCTTTTGATGGCGCTGACTTATATCGGCGGAGAGCTGGCCCAGCTTATGTTGGGCGTGCCCGGCGCCTCGATCCAACTGTTTCAGGGGATGCTCTTGTTCTTCCTTTTGGCAACAGACGTCTTCATCAATTTTCGGCTGCGCATCGGCCAAGCGGAGGCCGCGTGATGGACCTGTCTTCAATCAACCCGATCCTGCTTGTGGCCTCGCTCATGGTTTCGGCCACGCCGATCCTTTTCGCTGCCATCGGAGAGCTGGTCGTCGAAAAGGCCGGTGTGCTGAACCTTGGCGTCGAAGGCATGATGATCACCGGCGCGGTGGTGGGCTTTGCCGTGGCGGTCAACACCGACAGCCCGCTGCCAGGATTTGCTGCCGCAGCCTTGGCGGCGGGAGTCCTGAGCCTGAGCTTTGGTATCCTGACACAATATTTGCTGTCGAACCAAGTGGCGACCGGGCTGGGGCTGACCTTGGTCGGGCTGGGGCTGAGCTCACTCATCGGCAAACCTTATGAAGGGATGAAAAGCCCTACGCTGCCTGATCTTCATATTCCCGGGATCTCAGAGATCCCTGTGGTCGGGCCCATGCTGTTTCAGCATGACATCATGGTCTACGTCAGCATTGCGCTGGTTGCGGGCGTCTGGGGCTTTCTGAAGTACAGCCGCCTGGGCCTGGTATTGCGTGCCGTGGGCGAAAGCCATGATGCGGCCCACGCACTTGGCTACAAGGTTGTACGCGTCCGCATGGCCGCGATTTTCTTTGGCGGAGCCTGCGCCGGACTGGGCGGCGCCTACCTGAGCCTTGTCCGCGTCCCGCAATGGACCGAGGGCATGACCGCAGGCGCGGGATGGATTGCTTTGGCCATCGTGGTTTTCGCCAGCTGGCGGCCCTGGCGCGTGCTGATCGGCGCCTATCTCTTTGGCGGCGTGACCGTTCTTCAACTGAATCTTCAGGCCGCTGGGGCAAAGGTCCCGGTAGAGATCTTGTCCATGTCACCTTATCTGATCACTATTCTGGTGCTCGTTGTCATTTCGGCCCGCGGCGCGCATGGTGCGCCTGCGTCCCTTGGCCGAAGCTTTCATGCCTCACATTGAGGCGTCACCTGTAACCAAACAAACCAACTGGGGAGAACTCATGACTTTCACCAAACTCCTGACCAGCGCTGCCATGGCCATCGGTCTGGCAAGCGCCGCCGTGGCCGGCAGCCATGCCGAAAAAACCAAAGTCGGCTTTATCTACGTCGGACCAGTCGGCGACGGCGGCTGGACCTATGAACATGACCAGGGTCGCAAGGCCGTGGTCGAGGCCTATGGCGACAAGGTCGAAACCGTCTATCAGGAAAACGTACCCGAAGGTGCGGATGCCGTGCGTGCCATTACGCAGATGGCCCTGACCGGAGCGGATATCATCTTTACGACCTCATTCGGTTATATGGATCCGACCATCGAAGTGGCTGCCAAGTTCCCGGACGTCAAGTTCGAGCATGCAACAGGCTACAAGCGCGCCGACAACGTATCGACCTATTCGGCACGCTTCTACGAGGGCCGCGCCATTCAGGGCCACATCGCTGGCAAGATGACCAAAACCAACAAGATCGGCTACATTGCCTCGTTCCCGATCCCCGAGGTCATTCGCGGCATCAATGCGGCCTATATCCACGCGAAAAAGGTGAACCCCGACGTCGAATTCTCGATCATCTGGGCCTATACTTGGTTTGATCCCGCGAAAGAGGCCGACGCCGCGCGCGCGCTGATCGAAAATGGTGCAGACGTTGTGTTGCAGCACACCGACTCAACCGCCCCGCAGGCGGCGGCGGCAGAAGCAGGCGGTGTGATCACCTTTGGTCAGGCCTCGGACATGGGCGAATACGCCCCAATGCCACGCGTCAGCTCGATCATTGACAACTGGGGCCCGTACTATGTGCAGCAGGTCGGCCGTGTCATGGACGGCACCTGGGAAAGCGTTGACACCTGGGACGGCATCGCACCGGGCATGGTCGGCATCGGCGAGATTTCCGACGCAGTGCCTGCAGACGTGAAGGCCGAAGCGCTGGCGATGAAAGACGCTATCGCAGCGGGCGAATACCACCCCTTCACCGGACCGCTGAAAAAGCAGGACGGCTCTGACTGGCTGGCTGCGGGTGAAACCGCCTCGGATGGGGATCTGTTGGGTATGGGCTTTTACGTCGAAGGCCTGACAGGCGATGTGCCGAATTAAGCCAACACCATCAAGATAACCCGAAAGGCCCCGTATCGCGGGGCCTTTTCTTTTGTGGACCACTGCAAATGGACCGGTCGATGCTGCAATTGCTCCACCTGTCTTCAAATGACAGGATTGAGTCCCTCTTTCTGGAACACTGCTTCTTCTGGAACACTGCTTCGCGGAAAATTGAAGGATCAGGTCGCCGACCTTGCATGGGCGCGGCGACGGGCTGCACCACACAGGCGCCTTGATCCTTCTCTGCGTTGATGCAAAACATTCTTGGCATGTTGACCCTTGAAAACATCATCTCGGATCGCGGCTCGAAATACGCTGTCTCGGGCGCGCCATGCCGCACCATTGACGAAGCGCGTGCACTGATCAAAGAGCTGTGCAGAACCAAGAAGTTCGCGAAGGCGACACACAACACATGGTCTTTCATCGGCGAAGCTGGCCCGGTCAAGAATGACGATGGCGAAAGCGGCGCGGGCATGGTGATTCTCCGGATGCTGGAACGTGAAGGTCTGCACAATCACCTTGTTGTCGTCACCCGATGGTTTGGGGGCAAACACCTCGGCGGTGATCGGTTCCACAACGTGCAAGAAGCTGTGCGCATCTACCTTGATGCACGGTAGCGCAGGCCTGTTTTCGGGTGCTCGCGTCCGCAGACATGCGTAACCGTGGTTTCCATAACGCAGGATAAAGACGTCCTGCGCCCGGCTTGCGCTTTTATTGCTTTGGTGATGCAGCGTCCGGCGCACGGGCGGGATCGGCCGGGGTCACCGGACCGGCCGGCATGTCTTGCAGCGACAGCACACCAAGTGGCTGTCCGGCATGATCCACAACGGGCAGATGGTGAAAGCCGCCGTCCAGCATATGCGCCTGCGCCTCGGTCAGGCTACCCTGTAGCGTTATGGAAACAGGATCGCGGGTCATGATCCCGGACACCCGGGTCGTTGCGGCATCACGCCCCTGCATCATGCAACGGCTCACGATATCTCGTTCGCTCAGCACACCCACTAGCCTGTCGCCGTTGACAACGTAAAGCATCCCGACCCTGTGTTCGGCCAATTTCTGACATGCGTATGCAACAGTGTCCAAGGGGGCCACGGTGATCATGGCCCTGCGACACAGCAGATCAGCGATCGAATTGAGCGTCATTGGTCGGGTCCCCCTGCGTTTGCGACAGCTTATCAGGCCGTAGAGATCCCAATAGGCAGGTATTCCCGACCCTGTTTCCTGTTCAGGCCGCAAAGAGGCTTTGCAATCGGACCCGCTCGTGTCACCCATAAGGCATGACCAGATACATGACCCCCCCTGACGCCTCTTCACTTGCCAACATCGCCTTTGGCACCATGCAGTTCGGAGGCAGCGCATCCGCTTCCCAATCCCAGGCAATGTTCGAAGCGTGTCTGGCCAGGGGCATCCGCCACTTTGACACGGCTTATATCTACACAGAGGGCGCATCGGAAAAAATCCTTGGCGCACTTGTTCAGGCCGAACGCGACAGCCTGTTCATAGCAACCAAGTGTGGATACCTTGGTGGTGCCGGGCAAACGACCATCCTGCAGCAGTTCGACGCTAGCCGAAAACGTCTTGACCTGGACAGCATCGACCTTTTGTACATGCACCGGTTTGACCCGGACACACCGTTGGAAGAGACGTTCGAGACCCTTGCGGGTTTGCAAGACACTGGCAAGATCCGCTTTATCGGGGTCTCGAATTACGCAGCCTGGCAGGTGATGAAGGCACAGGCCGTTGCACACAGGTTTGGCACCCGCATTGATGTCATTCAGCCGATGTATAGTCTGGTCAAACGCCAGGCAGAGGTCGAAATTCTGCCTATGTGCCAATCCGAAGGTATTCTGGCAGCAACCTATTCGCCCCTCGGCGGAGGCCTGCTGACTGGCAAGTACATCGACGGTCACGGCCAAGGGCGCTTGGCTGATGATGCACGTTACGCTGCACGCTACGGCTTGGAAGAGATGCACAAGACGGCAGCCGGCCTCAGCGCAGTGGCGCGTGACCTCGGTACCGATCCGGCCACCCTTGCCGTGGCCTGGGTGATGCAGCATGCGGCCCAGCCCGCACCTATCCTGTCAGCCCGATCACCTGAACAACTGATGCCGTCGCTGGCGGCTTTGACATATCCGATGGACGAGTCGCTTTATGCGCGCATCAGCGCCCTGTCACGCACACCTGCCCCCGCCACTGACCGGCTTGAAGAGGCGTGACAGATGTCTTGATCATCGGCGGCGGCATCGCAGGCATTTCAGCGGCAGCTGCCCTGTCACCCCACTGTGACGTCACCTTGCTGGAGGCCGAAGATCATCTGGGCTACCACGCGACGGGCCGCTCGGCGGCGGTGTTTCTGCAGGACTATGGCAACACGGTTGTTCGGGCCTTGAACATGGCAAGCCTGCCAAGCCTGCAGGCACTGACAGGCGTGCTGTCTCAGAAATCCTTTCTGCTGTTAGGTCGCCCCGAGGAGCGGGATGATTTTCTCCGCGATGCTGCCGCCCTCGGGGTCAGCGAAACCTCGGTCGATACCGCCCGGGCGATGGTGCCGATCCTGAACCCCGGCACATGCGCCTATGCAGCGGTCCGGCATGATATCTGGGATCTTGACACAGACCTGCTGTTGCAGACCTTCCTGCGGGCGGCTCGGGATGGTGGTGCGATACTTCGGACCGGGGTGCGGGTCAAAAAGGTGGCCCGACATAAGGGCCGTTGGCAGGTCAGCGATGGAGTGCGTCAGTTTGGCGCCGATGTGCTGATCAATGCAGCGGGGGCCTGGGCCGATGCGGTGGCCATCCAGTCAGGAGTGGCACCCGTGGGTCTGCAACCGCTGCGCCGCTCGATGGCCAGGATCGCCGCGCCCGCAGGGCTTGATGTCAACAGCTGGCCGATGATGGACGGCGTGGGCGACCGGTGGTACGCCAAGCCTGATGCGGGTGCGCTGCTTGTGTCGCCAGGCGATGCCGACCCGATGCCACCGCAGGACGCCTGGGCCGACGACATGGTGCTTGCCGAGGGGCTGGCACGCTACGAAGAGATGGTGACAACGCCGGTCACACGTCCACTGGCCAGTTGGGCCGGGCTCCGCACCTTTGCCCCGGATCAGGCTCTGGTCATCGGCCGCGACCCGACCCTGCCGCAATTTTTCTGGCTTGCCGGTCAAGGCGGCTATGGCTTTCAGACCTGTGTGGCGGCTGCGGCGCTGACGGCGGCATTGATCACGGGACACACGCCAGATCTTGATGCTTCCTGCGTCGCCGCCGTTTCACCAGCCCGGTTTGTGACCTGACACCCAGGGCGAGCGGGGTGACTTTTGGCCCCTTTGAAAGGGATGGGAAGTTTCTCCAGACCTCTGTAGGGTCCGGGCATGACGTCACTTCCCTCTTCCTTGCAGCGCTGGTTTGACAGTCGTGGCTGGCAGTTGCACCCGCACCAGACCGAAATGCTGAGCCGGGCGGATGAACCATCACTGTTGCTGATCGCGCCAACGGGCGGAGGCAAGACCTTGGCCGGGTTTTTGCCAACGCTCGCCGAGTTGTCAGAGGCCCCGGAACCGGGTTTGCACACACTTTATGTCAGCCCACTCAAGGCCTTGGCCGCCGATATAAAGCGCAATCTGCGCACACCGGTGGACGAGGCCGGGTTGGCGATCCGCATCGAAGACCGCACGGGCGACACTTCGGCCACGCAAAGAAAACGCCAACGGGCAGATCCGCCTCACATCTTGCTGACGACCCCCGAAAGCCTGGCGCTTCTGGTATCTTACGAAGATGCAGCACGGACCTTTGCAGGATTGCGGCGTGTCGTCGTCGACGAGATCCACGCCTTGGCGGAAAGCAAGCGAGGCGACCAGCTGATGCTGGCGCTTGCGCGTTTGCAGACCCTCGCACCCGGGCTGCGACGGGTGGGATTGTCGGCAACGGTCGATGACCCGGGCGTGATCGCCAGGCTTTTGGCAAAATCCCCAGACCCCTGCGCCATTCTGCAGGCCGACCCCGGACCCGAGCCGGACATAGAGATGTTGTTCACCGACGAAGCCCCACCCTGGTCAGGCGGCGGCGCTGCCTATGCCGTCCCTGCCGTCCTGGACCAAATCCGGCGCCACAAGACCACACTAATCTTTCACAACACGCGCGCCCAGGCCGAAATCTTTTTCCGCAACCTCTGGCTTGCCAACGAAGACACCCTGCCAATCGGCATTCATCACGGCAGCCTGCATCGTGTTCAACGTGAAAAAGTAGAAGCCGCGATGGTGGCCGGTGAATTGCGGGCTGTGGTGTGCACTGGCTCGCTGGACCTTGGAATTGACTGGGGTGATGTGGATCTGGTGATCCAAGTGGGGGCTCCGAAAAATGTCAAACGGCTGGTACAACGGATTGGCAGGGCCAATCACCGGTACAACGCGCCCTCAAAGGCCCTTTTGATACCGGCCAACCGCTTTGAAGTTGTTGAGTGCCTCGCCGCATTGGAGGCCGTCAAGGACCACGATCTTGATGGGGATCCCCGTGGCCCGGGACCGCGCGATGTGCTGTGCCAGCACATTCTCATCGCCGCCTGCTCCGGGCCCTTCGATGCCGATGCCCTGTATGCCGAGATCAAAAGCGTCGGCGCTTTTGCCGATCTCAGCCGGGCCGGTTTTGATGGCTGTCTCGACTACTGCGCGACGGGGGGCTATGCCCTGCGGGCCTATGACCAGTGGAAAAGACTGGTGCAACGGCCTGACGGATTGTGGCAGCTGCGCGATCCGCGTTCAGCCCAGCGGATCCGGCAGAATATCGGCACCATTCAGGACAGCGACCTGTTGAAAGTCCGCCTGCATCGCAGCCGAGGTGGCAAGCCATTGGGCGAAATAGAAGAAAGCTTTGCCGCAACTCTAAGCGCAGGCGACACCTTTCTGATAGGCGGCGAGGTGGTGCGCTATGAAGGCCTGCGCGAGATGACAGTCGAGGTCACGCGACAGGCCGGTCGCAAGCCCAAGGTCGCGGTGTTCGGAGGAACCAAATTTGCAACCTCGACTCAGCTGAGCCAGCGCATTCTGCGCATGCTGCAACAAGGCGACTGGCCCGAGCTGCCCAAGCACACCGCAGACTGGCTGCACCTGCAGCGCAGCGTCAGCCGCCTGCCCGAGCCCGACCGGCTGTTGATCGAGAGCTTTCCGCATGACGGTCGGGCACAACTGGCTGTGTACGGTTTTTCGGGACGAAACGCCCAACAGACCCTTGGGCTTTTGCTGACCAAGCGAATGGAAGAGATGGGCCTGGCGCCCATGGGGTTTGTGGCGACCGACTATGCCACGTTGATCTGGGGGCTGGATGCCGTCACGGATGTGGCCCCCCTGTTTGACCTGAACGCTCTTGAAGCTGACCTTGAGACATGGCTTGCCGGCAACGCGGTGATGAAACGCACATTTCGGGCCTCGGCAACGATTGCCGGACTGATCGAGCGCAACCTTCCCGGACAACGCAAATCGGGTCGTCAGGCAACGATGTCCTCGGATATTTTATATGACACACTGCTGAAATACGATCCCGATCACCTGTTGCTGCAGGTCACGCGACAAGAGGCCATGCGCGGTCTCGTTGATTTTTCCCGGATACGAGAGATGTGTCAGCGCGTCGAAGACCGGATCGACCATGTCAGTCTGGATCGCGTGACGCCCCTGGCCGCGCCGCTGTTCCTGGAGCCGGGGCGCGTTCCGGTGCGCGGCTCTGCCGATGAGCGGTTGCTCAAAGAGGAATTGTCACAGTTGATCAGTCACGCCGGGCTTGATCACTTGCCAGGGTGAAGAATTGCTTTGCAGATCGGCGCAAAGCAGGGCATGAACAAATCATGAACTCTCTCGATTTCACTTTTTCCGGCGCGCAGCTTGTCGCTTTGCCATCCGGCGGCCTGTTCTGGCCCGAGCGCAGTGTCTTGATCGTCTCGGATCTGCATTTGGGCAAAGCCGCGCGCCTGCTTCCGTTTGGCGGGGCGCAACTGCCGCCCTACGAGGCGCGGGAAACACTGGTGCGGTTGTCTGACGACATCGAAGCGACAGGCGCCCGGCATGTGATTTGCCTCGGAGACAGCTTTGATGCTCCGGGGGTGGACATGGAATTGCCCGAACCCGACAGGCTGCACATCGCGGCCCTGCAAGCCGGGCGGGACTGGACATGGATCGAGGGCAACCATGACCCCGGTCCCGTGTCACTGGGCGGGACCCATGTGACCGAACTCGACCTCGCGCCGCTGGTGTTGCGGCACATCGCACAACCGGAGGCAAAACCGCAGGCGCAGGGTGAGGTCTCGGGCCATTATCACCCCAAGGCACGCATTGTGCTACGCGGACGCAGTCTGACCAGACGCTGTTTTCTGCTGGATTCGGCGCGCTTGATCCTGCCCGCATACGGCACCTTTACTGGTGGCCTGCGCAGTGACAGCACCATACTTTGCGACCTGATGGCCCCAGAGGCATATGCCATTCTGATTGGCCCGACACTGGCGCGCATCCCGATGCCACGGGGCGACGTAACGTCACCTTTGCGGCCAGCCACAGCCCGGTGAATGCTGCTTACATGACAGATCTGACAGAGCGCATCCAACGCAGCTTTGATCGTCAAAGCCTTATGGCCACCCTGGGCGCGACGCTTGGCTCGGTTGCTCCAGGTACGGTGACGATCAGCGCGCCCATCCTGGCCGGGGCGCGGCAACAACAGGGGTTGGCGCATGCCGGGTTGATCTTTTCGATCGCCGACAGTGCTGCGGGCTATTCTGCACTGACCCAGATGCCCGAAAGCTCTGAGGTGGTGACCGCAGAACTCAAGATCAATCTTCTTGCACCGGGCGCAGGTGATGCGCTGATTGCACGGGGACGCGTTGTCAAACCCGGTCGCCGACTGGTGATTGTCACCGCCGAGGTACATGCTGTGTCGGACGGGCAAGAAACGCTGATTGCGATCGCGCAGGGCACGATGGTGCCCGTTAATGCTAGCCGTTGAACCCTGCGTCTTTGTGTGACCCGTCACAAAAGGGCTTGTTGTCAGACAGCCCACACCGGCACAGTGTCGCGCGGGTGCAGGCCGTCCCGTTGACCTCCAAATTGCCCTGCAGGGCCAGTGGCCCATTTTCATTCAGGGTCACGCGATTGATCCGCGTCGGCAGCTCTTCGGTTCCGCCATCATGACGCGTGAAGGTCAGTGCACCCGACGGGCAGGTGCGGATCATGGCTGCGATTTCTTCGGCCGGGGCGTTGTCAGGTTGCACCCATGGACGTTGATTGGGGTCAAAGACATGCGGCAGTTTCAGAAAACAATTGCGAGCGTGGATGCATTTGGACATGTCAAAAGACACTTCGATGTCACGTCCGGCATAGGTCCGAGGCCTTGGCATTTGGCTATCCTCTCTTACTACTCGCGTGAGAACCTAGGGTCAGGACTCATAACCAGAAGATGACTGTCGCTGCGAGATAGATTGCGGATTGGAACGTATGAGCGCATCGGTCATAGCGCGTAGCGATGCGCCGCCAGTCTTTTAGCTTGGCAAACAGGTTTTCGACTTTGTGTCGGGTTTTGTACGTGGTCTTGCAGTATTCGATTGTTTCTTTTCGATTTTTCTTTGGTGGAATACAAGGTGCGATCTTTTGCTTCGCAAGCATCTCGCGGATTTTGTTGCTGTCGTATCCACGGTCCCCAATCAAGGTTTCGGTCGTGGGCAGGTCTTTGAGCAAA
>JAKVCP010000044.1 GCA_022448925.1 Paracoccaceae bacterium | reverse complement strand
CGGTATCAAAGCGCTTGGGATCAGCGTTCCGGACGAAAATTCTGCGCCCGCACCGGGCTTTTTGTTTCCGTCGCCAGCAAAGATCGGCGTTGAGCTATGGGCGACCATTACCGCTCCGTTCTACGTCGCTGGAACAAATGATATGGGCTACGGGATCCAGATTGGCTACTCATTGTTGAGGGTCATCATCGGATATACTCTGGCCGCCGCGGTGGCGATACCGCTGGGGTTTCTGATTGGCATGTCGCCATTGGCCTACCGCGCTCTTGACCCATTCATTCAGGTACTCAAGCCGATCTCTCCCCTTGCCTGGATGCCCATTGCGCTGTTTACAATCGGTGACAGCGAACTCTCGTCGATCTTCGTCATTTTCATTTGTTCAGTTTGGCCGATGCTGACCAACACTGCGTTTGGTGTCGCCAGCGTTCGCTCTGATTGGGTGAATGTCGCGCGGACCCATGAGCTGAGCACTTTGAAGACGGCCTTGACCGTAATCCTGCCCGCTGCGGCGCCGACAATCATTACGGGCATGCGCATCTCTATCGGGATTGCCTGGTTGGTGATTGTCGCCGCTGAGATGCTCGTTGGGGGCACAGGCATCGGCTACGTCGTCTGGAACGAATGGAACGGCCTTCGGCTTGACCGGATGATCGTTGCGATCTTGCTGATCGGAGTGATGGGCATGCTGCTTGACTCAGCATTCGCCAGGCTCCAGCGCGCTGTATCCTACACCGAATGAGGACGGGGCGGGCCCCTGACCGCTCCACTACTTGAGGACCAATAAGAATGGCAAAACCGTTTCTCTCAATCGAACGCCTCACGCAGCAGTTCCCCGATGGAACAGGCGGAACGCTCACCGTATTTGAAAACGCGACCTTCGGCGTTGAAAAGGGTGAGTTCGTCTGCATCCTTGGCCACTCAGGCTGTGGAAAATCAACGATCATGAACATTTTGGCGGGCCTCGCAGAGCCCACCTCTGGCGTCGTGAAGATGGATGGCACCCATGTTTCCGGCCCCTCGCTGGATCGCGGTGTGGTGTTTCAGAACTACTCTCTTCTGCCTTGGTTATCGGCGCTCAAGAATGTGACCTTCGGGGTCAGTGCCCGCTACAGGGATTGGTCGAAGGCAGAGGTCGAAGCCCATGCGCGCAAGTATCTGGCGCAGGTCGGACTGGAAGGCGATGTGGTTCACCGCAAGCCCTCGCAACTGTCTGGCGGGATGCGCCAACGCGTGTCGATTGCCCGCGCCTTTGCCAACCAACCGAAACTTTTGCTGTTGGATGAACCGTTCGGCGCGCTTGATGCGCTGACACGCGGCACCATTCAGGAAGAGCTTGTCAAGGTTTGGAGCCAGACAGAGCAGACCGTCTTCATGATCACCCATGACATTGACGAGGCAATCCTTCTGGCCGATCGGATCTTGTTGATGACAAATGGCCCGCAGGCACGTGTCGCCGAGTCCGTTGAGATCACGATCCCACGGCCGCGGAACCGGACAGAGATTGTCGAACATCCAAACTACTACGCGATCCGCAACCACCTGGTTCAGTTTCTCGGTCAACGTTCAAAGGACTTGGCAGGGCAACCGTCGCATGGCGACGACCAGACGCCAGAGGTTGTGCGTATTGACAAAACCGCGCCCTCCGACGCCGACGCAGAAGTTGAGCATGCCGCTCCAAGCCTGCGTGCTGTAAACGAGTGAAGCGCCTCAGCCATGACCAAGAGAAACCCACAGCACCCGTTTTCGCCGCCGGTCGGCCATGAAGATATGGTCATGAAGGAGCGGATGGCCAAAGACGCCTGGACCACACGGGACCCAGGCAAGGTGACGTTGGCAGATACACTGGATTGGACATGGCGTAATCGCTCAGCGCATCGCGGTGGCCGCGCCCAAGTGGACGTATATTTGACGGAAAAATGGGCGGCCGAAAATGGCCGCCGCCTGGTCAGAGAAATCCGGGCGCCTTCTGGCACCCGCATCGCTCTGCGCTTTTGTGACGAATGGAATGACCAAGTGGGCCAGGGGTATTGCGCCCATGGCAACGCGACTTGGGAATGCGGCGAACCACACCATATGGCCGTGCGCCAGGCGTCTCTTACTGTTGTTCCCGACGCCGAGGCTGACCGGAAATTCCTTTGGGCCAAAGGCCCGCGCCCTCTGAAACACCCTGGCCTCGCGGATCGGGGTCATTGACCTGTCCAACACACTAGAAGGATCCCCCCATGAAAGACACCTTTGAGGTACCCACCATGATGACCAAAGAAGACGTAACAGTGATGATATTGTCTGCAAAAAAGCAGGCGGGTTTGACGTGGGAAGGTATCGCTGAAAAGATCGATATGTCCCCGGTATGGACCCATTCGGCCTGCATGGGAATGAATGGATTTCCTAAGGACAAGGCCGAGGAATTGGTCTCAGCGCTGGCCCTGCCGCAAGAGGCTGTCAGCGTATTGGAAGAACCGCCCACAAAAGTGTGGGAACAGGCTGTTCCAACCGATCCCTGCATCTACCGCTTCTACGAAATTGTTGGCGTTTATGGGCCGACCTTGAAAGCGTTGATTGAAGAAAAGTTTGGTACTGGGATCATGTCTGCCATCGACTTCGACATGTCGGTTACGAAAATTCCCTATGAAAAGGGCGACCGCGTCAAGGTAGAGATGACCGGAAAGTTCCTGTCGTACAACTCCTGGTAAGGTTTATCTGCCTGCAATGTTGAACGCGCCTTATCGACGCCTGAACTCATGCAGGTCCTGTTAGGCGGCGTCCACAGTCTGAGTTTGGGTCAAGCGCAACCTCGATATTGCGCATGCATCCAAGAGCAGGGTTCCGGCACTCACTCTATGGTCGCTTCCTGTCACACTCAGCGGGCATGACGAAACGCCTTAGCAGCAGCCAAAGTTGAAAGGCTTCGCGGCAGGGCGCCGCGACGCTTACGCAGATGTGAACCTGCGTATCCAAACATGCCATGCCGATGCTGGTGCTTTGCATCTGCGGCCCCGCAGTTCCGTGACCATGGATTTTCAGAGCTACGCCTTCGATCGCAACATCCAGACAGGCCAGAGTATCGCCGCTGCGACGTCTTTTTTGGGCGCGCTTGGTGAATGGATATATCGTGGCAAATGGGTGTGCGTTACCATTGTTCATTGCGATCGGTCTTTCTGACGCCAGACACTGTTGTGCAAATCCGGACCAGCGCCCAAGCCAACAGCTGATCGGCCACGCATGTCTGAAAGCGCCAATGTGTCCCATCCATCGCCCCCAAAGGTGGACCCCAAAAGCAACAAGAGTTCTTTACAAGCCGGGATGGAAAGGCGGGCCCCGTTTGCTTCTGCCCGGCCGCGCCGGCAGTACCCAAAAGCGAATGTGCGAACTTCCTCGATTATTGCCTCTTGTCCCGTTACTTTGATCGCAGCGGTGGCTTTTGTGCTCAATCCGAGGAACCCAGTCATTGCTGTTTTGACACCGATGTTGCACAGGTATTTCAACAGGACTGTATCCTGATCTTTAATCATTGGCAGAGACGGCTGCCTGAATGTGGCTTTCCTTGACCACTTCATCGGCAGGCACACTTCTCGATAGGGTGCTCGGCGGGATAATTTACCCAAGCATGCATTTCCATTCTTTTGAAAGTTTACTAGCAAGATCTTGATGGGCAAGCAAAAGCCCTGACTGTAGGGTTTTGATGAAAATTCAGAGGCGGTCATTCATGCTGGAGCTAGATCACGTTGCGGTTCTTGGATCCGCTTTGGGCGAAGCAGTTGGTCATGTAGAGCATTGTTTGCAAAAGCAGTTGGTTGCTGGCGGACAGCATGCACACTTTGCAACCCACAATCGGTTGCTGGGGCTTGAGGATGGCTTGTACCTCGAAGCCATTGCCATAGATCCAAGCGTGCCGGCACCGCCCTATCCGCGGTGGTTCGGGCTGGATAGCTTTGCCGGTCCTGCGCGTCTTGACAAGTGGATTGTACGCACGAATGACATGCAAGCCACGCTCGAGGCATTCCCCCAAGCCGGTCATCCGGTGGCGTTGGAACGGGATGGGTTGCGGTGGACCATGGCAGTTCCAGAAGATGGAACTTTGCCATTTGACGGGCTGTTCCCGGCCATAATCCAGTGGCACAGCGCGGTCCCCCCTGGGCAATCCCTCGCAAGCTCTGGCGTTCGGCTCAAGGCCTTGCATGTGCAGCATCCACGCGCACAGGATCTTGAACACGTGTTAAGCGGGATGCTGACATCACCGGTTCTGCACTTTGAACCAGCCGAAGTGCCAGGTCTGAAGGCCTGCATGGACGTGGATGGCAACGATGTGTGGTTGTCATGATTGTCCGCCCAGCAGATGCCAAAGACGCGCCATATATCGCCGGCATCTGGAACGACATTATTCAAAATACCATGGCGACCTTCACCACGGAACCAAAGACGGTTGACGGTCTGGTTGCAGACATAAGGTCCCGCGGGCATGGCTTTCAGGTTGTTGAACACCACGGTCAGGTGTTGGGCTTTGCCACCTATTTTGCGTTCCGAAGCGGGCCAGGCTATGCCCACACAAAGGAGCATTCCATCCAATTGGCGCCAGAGGCGCGCGGTCGCGGTGCGGGCAGGGCGCTTATGTCGGCACTTGAACACGCTGCCCGATACGACGGGGTGCATTCACTCTGGGCGGGTGTCAGCGGTGAAAATCCCGGGGGCGTGACGTTTCACGCAAGGCTGGGATTTGCCAAGATCGCAACCCTGCCAGAAGTTGGCTTCAAGTTTGATCGCTGGATCGATCTTGTGCTGATGCAGAAAATTCTGTGAATGCTGCGCTGACATCCGGGAACAAGGTGACTAGACTGAACAGATGTCACTCTGGACGCGCATAACCGAAGCGATCTCGGCCCTGGCATCGGGGGAAGGTCTGTCAGCAGTCTTTGACAGGCTGCGCACGCCGCCAGAACGGTCAATCGCATTTACCATTGCCGTAATCGCGCTCAGCGCCAAGATTTCGAAGGCGGATGGCTTGGTGACGCGTGACGAGGTGACGGTCTTTCGCGAAGTCTTTCATATCGCGCAAGAGGATGAAGCCGGTGCAGCACGGGTGTTCAATCTGGCTCGGCAGGATGTGGCGGGGTTTGAAGATTACGCCAAACGCATCAGCGCCATGTTCAGCGCCGACCGCACCGTTCTGGACCACCTGATGGAGGGGCTGTTCCATATCGCAATGGCCGATGGGACGTATCATCCGAACGAAGATGTTTTCTTGGAACGGGTCGCCGAGATTTTTGAGATTGAAGAGCGGTGCTTTCGCGCCATGCGGGCGCGCTTTGTGCCGGATGCGGCACCGGACCCTTACACAGTGCTGCGCGTCGACCCACAGATGCCCGTCGACGACATTCGCAAGGCCTGGCGCAAACTCGTCCGCGAAAGCCATCCCGACCGTTTGATTGCTTCGGGCATGCCGCCAGAGGCCATCAAGATTGCCGAAAAACGCCTGATTGCGATCAACACCGCCTGGGAAGAAATCTTGGCCGCGCGGGGCGGGGCCTGATCGTCTATGCGGATTGCCACCTACAATGTCGAGTGGTTTGACGCACTGTTTGATGACGATGGCCAATTGCACAATGACAACGGATGGTCTGCGCGACATGACGTGACGCGTGCGGATCAGACTGCGGCCCTGGGCATTGTCTTTACAGCTCTGGACGCCGATGCGGTGATGGTGATCGAGGCGCCCGACAGTCACTCTCACCGAGATGGCGTTCGGGCGCTTGAAACATTTGCACATACTTTTGACCTGCGCGCGCGCAAGGCGATCATTGGCTTTGTAAATGATACGCAACAGGAAATTGCTTTGCTGTATGATCCTGATGTCCTGCAGGCGCGCCATGATCCATTGGGCGAGGAAACGGGGCTGAAAGGCGCGCGCGGGGCACCGCGCTTTGACGGCACCTTTCGTATAGACCTGGACATAGACGCGCGTGAAGACAAGGTGCGGTTCTCTAAACCCCCGCTAGAAATTTCGGCGCAGTTGGCTTCAGGGCGGAAGTTTCGCTTGATCGGAGCGCACCTGAAGTCCAAGGCGCCGCATGGGGCTGAGACGCAACAAGACGTCTTGCGACTGTCGATCGCCAATCGCCGCAAACAACTGGCCCAGGCGATTTGGTTGCGGGCGCGTATGGATCATCATCTTGAAAAGAAAGAGTCATTGATTGTTCTGGGCGACCTGAATGATGGGCCTGGTTTGGACGAATACGAGGACCTTTTCGGACGGTCCTCGGTCGAGATTGTCTTGGGATGTGATCAAGGCCCCCGCATGTTTGATCCCCATGCCGCACGCGCCCTGAGCAAACGGTTGGGGGCTTATCCGACCACGGCGCGGTTCTTTTTGACCAAGGAAGCGCGGTTTTTGCAAGCTTTGCTGGATTATGTCATGCTGTCTCCGGACTTGATGCGCTTTTCACCAGAGTGGCGTATCTGGCATCCTTTTGACGACCCGGCGTGCTGGCGCACTCCAGAGCTGAGACAGGCCTTGCTGACGGCCTCGGATCATTTCCCGGTGACGCTGGATATCGACCTGTGACCCAAACTATTCACGATGGAGGCCCTGTACACACATGAAACATTTCGCATTGCCCGTCTTGTTGGCCCTTGTGCTGGGCACACCTGCTGCCGCCGAGGACACCGATGAAAATGGATTCAGCCTGATGGAAGAGGGCGCGCGTCTGTTCATGCAGGGCATCATGCGTGAAATAGAGCCAGCCTTGGACGAGATGGAAGATTTTGCACGCGAGGTAGAGCCCAGCCTGCGCAGCTTTGCCCGGTCAATGGGGCCGGCCTTGCAGGATCTTTTGGCAAAGGTTGATGACTGGACCTTGTATCACCCGCCGGAACTGCTTGAAAACGGGGACATCATCATCCGTCGCAAACAGCCCGCTGAGGACCTGGCCGAGCCGAAGAACGAAGTCGATCTGTAGCGGCCATCCGATCAGGTCACGGCAGAGTTGCCAGGCGCTGACTGACCGTCATCTTTGTTCGCGCCGGGCTCTCTTTTATTGCGTCGTTCCGGTTTTCGCGCTCGGGCGCACGGTGATCTCACTCGACCGGGCTGATTGGAAATCAGGTGCGTCCGCCTGACTCTGGAACGGGGGATCTGAACTGGCACACCCTCATATTGTGGTCAGGCGTTTATGATATGCGACCCGCTTGTGACCCCAAACAGGAACCTGAAAGCAGGTTTCCTGACATGTTTGTCGCTGTCGCCTGAAGCGACCTGCCTTGAACTTGGGACACTGATACCCTGTCACGCCTTCGGCGCTCTTGGAACATCGGCGTTACAGAATGAGTCAGGTCAAACGCTGGGCGCTATAGCATTGGCATTGTCACCAAAACCAGCCGGTTGGCACAGTTTATGTGACCAGGACTTTGGTTTCTGCCCCCAGCGTTTCGGCCAGCGAGGATAGGCGCGCCTGCGCAACTTCTCCGAATAGCGGCTCAATTGCTTTGGCCAACTCAAGCTGCAACAGGTTGTGTTCGGCGCTCCAGTTCAGTGCAACATCACTTTTGCTTGTTTCGTTCGGCGAAAGCATGGCGCCTAGCCGCATGGCTTTGCCCAGCACTTCGGCGGCGTGTTGGGCCTCTTCTCCGATCAAGTCGGACAGTTCATCAAAGCGCGTGCTTTCGCGTTTGTTGCGATAGCGGTGCAACAGCGCAAGGCCAAGGAAGACGCGCTCTCCATGCTTCATGCCCCCCATGTTGGCCCGGGTCGCGGTATCAAAACAGGTTTCGGCGCGGAAATCGGGATGTGCCCGCCAGTTGACGTCATGCAAAAGGCAAGCTGCCTTGATCAGTCGAATCTGCGCTGGGCTGGAATTGGGAAACAGGGGCAAGACAAAGTTGAACAACGCCCGCCCAAATCCGGGAATACGGGCGTCTTTGCTTTCTGCAAAGCGGCAGTATTCGATCAGCGGATCCCTGTCGCGCAACTCTTGTGGCATTTGCTCGTAGAGCAAGCCCTCGCGGATCCCATAGCTTGAGATGGCAATATCCTTGGGTTTGAATTGCCGAACGATCTCTGTCAGCACGTCGGCGGCATAGGGCACCAGCTGCATACGATTTGATGAGATTTCGCAAGCGGCCCGCAGCGCCTCTTGATCGGCATTTGCAAGGTATTTCGTCGTGTCGTGCACGTCGTCGGCGCTCATTCGGTACTCGTGCTGAACATGCAGAGGATAGCCGCGACGATGCATGTCGATCCGCGCAATTGAACGCCACGACCCCCCGACGAGGAACAGGCGGTCGCGCTGATCGCCCATTTGCTGCGCCAGTTTGGTCATGGTTGACTTGATCGTTTTCACCCGCGCTTTGCGTCCGCCCGGCAGGTCCCGCAACTTGAGCGGACCCAGCGCCGAGGTGACACGCTTGCCGACCTGGCCATCTGAGATCTCAGCCAGTTCCATTGAGGACCCGCCAATATCGCAGACCAACCCGAAAGAGCCCGGCCAGCCCAACAAGACGCCCTGTGCTGAAAGTCTGGCTTCCTCTTCGCCGTTTATGACCCAGATATCCAGGCCTGTATCATGCAGGACTTCCTTGCGGAACGCATCGCCATCGGTTGCATCGCGCACAGCGGCGGTTGCCACGGCCGTCAATGTGCGCACGTTCAGCTGATCTGCCAGCAGTTTGAAGCGCTTCAGCGCCGAATAGGCCCGCTTTCGACCGGAGGGGTTCAAATGTCCGGTTTCTGCCATGCCCGCCCCCAGCGCGCACATGACTTTTTCATTGAAGAAATAGGCGGGAGAGCGGGCCGCACCATCAAAGACAACCATTCGGACGGAGTTCGATCCGATATCGATCACGCCAACCCGTTTGAGGGCAAGCGACTTTGGGTCGTCGAACAGTGGGCGGCCGAAAGGTCCCCACTGAGACGATGTCTCGGATGTGTTTCCGTCCATGGCTTTTCCCAACAGCAGTCGTAATAAGCGTGCCTTGCCGACCCTCAAGCCGTCAAGAGATGGTAGAAAGATGCGTTAAGCCGAGGCGTGACGTCTGCCAAAGGGCCATAGCAAAATTTTCAGCGCTGCCCAAATGGTCAGAATGCCTGCCAGAAAGCCTGTGCCACCAAAGACTGCGCCCTCAAAGGTGGCGGGCACTGCAGGTTTGTAATCGGCAAAGGCGCGGCGTGCGACATCGCTGTCGCTGAGGTGGGACAGCATGCTGGCTCGGGTAAAGGGGCCAGCTTGCTTGAGCGCCTCCAGATCGGCGCTCAGGCGGGCGTGGCGGGCAATAAGCGCGGCCATGCTGTCGCTGCGCTCTGCTCCCAAATCACTGCCCTGTGCCAATTCTGACAGGGCCTCGTCGCGGGTCAGCGCCACTTTCGCAGCGTCCTTGTCGAAATTATCAACGGCGCGGCTCAACTCGTCCACTGCGCCGCCAAGGCGCTGGATATACTGTTGAGAAAACTCGGGAAACTGCGACATGCCAGCGGCACCTGCGATACCACCGGCCACAGTTAACGCGCGAACGATCATCCCCATGTCCCTTCAGGTCGTTTTCGGGAACCCTAGCAGCAATCAAAGCTGCGGGGAAAGCAAAGAAATCGGTCATCCTGTGTTGAGACGCGTGCTTTCTGTTGGTCTGCGATAGCATTCCATGATCCCCTTGCGGGGCAGTATGGGGCAGTTTTTTTCAGGGGGGCCATGGGGTGCGTTTTGCGTTTCAACCGCGTGTCCTGCCGCTGGGTCTGTGGAACCTGCGCGCTGTAGACCCGGAGATACGGTCGGCGTTTATCAGTCCGTGCCGATCAAGGGTCTGTCCGCGCTGGTGACGTTCGGAACCTGCTGTGCAACCGGCGACGGGATATGACGCAGTCTTGGCACTGCGGTCACTTTATCCAGGTTTTTGCGGTATCGATCTGAAAAGCGTCCGAGCGGGTGCGATCACCACAGCATGGTTCTTATTGGGTCAACCAGCGCTTCACCCAAGGTACGCGTCATCTTCGCGTCGAGGTGAAACCCATCATCAGATGATACCCGTGCGACGGCGCCGGCATCGAAAAAGCCGGCCCCCTGTGCATGGGCCTCTGCGGCGAATGCCTCCGCCAAAGCAGCGCCGTGGAGGGCAATGCTGGCGGTGACTTCGGGGTTTGTCTTGGTTTCTACCGGAGGCGGTGGCGCGACAATCAGGATGTCGGGCACGCAGGGATCAGGTAGCCGCATAGGATGATGGCGGATCACCTCAATCAACCGAGCAAGGCCGCGCCGCGCCTGGGTGGACGTTCGGCCCAACACGACGTCATTGGTGCCCAGCAAAACGACACACAGATCGAGTGGCGCGTGGGTTGACAGAACCGTCGGAAGGCTCTTTGCGCCGTTGCAGTCCGCAACCGAGGTTGGCAGGTCATATGCCGTATGTCGCCCGCGCAGGCCATCGGTGATCAATGTGGCCCGCGGGCCAAGGGCCCGGGCCACGACGTTGGGCCAGCGGTCGTCAAACGCGTGGCGCCGACCCGTGGCAGGGTCAAAGCCCCAGGTCAGGCTGTCGCCGAACGCCAGAACGGATTTCATGACGTTCAGATCCCCTCGTAGATCTTGGCGATTTTGGCCAATGCCTGTTCGGGGGGCATTTCCTCGCTTTCGCCGGTGCGACGCGATGTCAATTCGACGACGCCGTTCTTCAGGCCGCGCGGACCCACGGTGATACGCCAGGGCAGACCGATCAGGTCCATTGTGGCAAACTTGCCGCCAGCGCGTTCCTTGCGGTCGTCATAGAGCGGCTCCAGTCCCATCGCGGTCATGGATTTGTAGAGCGCCTCGCAGGCTGCGTCGGCGTCATCATCGCCCTGTTTCAGGTTGACGATTCCGCAATGGAAGGGCGTCACGCCTTCGGGCCAGATGATCCCGTTCTCGTCATGGCTTGCTTCGATGATCGCGCCCAGAAGACGGCTGACGCCGATGCCGTGGCTGCCCATGTGTACCGGAACAGGCTTGCCGTCGGGGCCTTGCACGGTGGCGCCCATGGCCTCGGAGTATTTGGTGCCGAAGTAGAAGATCTGCCCAACCTCGATCCCACGAGCGACGCGGCGGCGGTCTTCCGGAATTTGATTGAAAAGCGCTTCGTCATGCGTTTCATCGGTCCTGGCGTATTTTGACGTGAACTCTTCGAGGATCGCCTGACATTCTGCGTGACTGTCATAGTCTATTTCGCGATCACCAAAGGTCAGGTCGGTGACAGCGCTGTCGTAGAAAACCTCCGATTCGCCTGTTTCTGCCAGCACCAGGAACTCGTGCGTATCGTCGCCTCCGATGGGTCCCGAGTCTGCCCGCATCGGGATCGCCTGCAGGCCCATGCGCTCATATGTGCGCAAATAGCTGACAAGATGGCGGTTGTAGGCGTGGAGCGCGTCCTCTTTGCTTAAGTCGAAGTTATAGCCGTCCTTCATATAGAACTCGCGGCCCCGCATGACGCCAAAGCGTGGCCTGATTTCATCGCGGAATTTCCATTGGATCTGATACAGGGTCAGCGGCAAATCCTTGTAGCTGCTGACATGGGCGCGAAAGATATCCGTGATCAGTTCTTCTGCGGTGGGCGTGAACAGCATTTCGCGTTCGTGCCGATCAGTGATGCGCAACATTTCGGCGCCATAGGCATCGTAACGGCCGCTTTCACGCCACAGGTCTGCCGATTGTATAGTTGGCATCTGCATGGCCATGTGGCCGGCACGCGCCTGTTCTTCGTGGACGATGTCCTCGATCTTGCGCAGAACTTTGAAGCCCAGCGGCAACCAGGAATAAATCCCGGCGCTGGCCTGCTTGATCATGCCCGCGCGCAACATCAGCCGGTGGCTGACAATTTGCGCTTCGGCAGGGTTTTCCTTGAGAACGGGCAGAAAATAGCGGGAGAGGCGCATCGCAGGTCCTTTGGGGGTCAAAACTGTCTCGGGGGGTTTTGGGCCATGCAGCGAGGCTTGGCAAGGGATCACGCGGTTTGACGTTTCCGTGAAGGCAGTCATCCCCTTTCCGCCATGCACCGTATCCCCGTCGCTACACACATTTGGGAGATTATAAAATGTTCACTGTGAAAAACGTCGCCGCTGCGGCAACCGCCCTGGTCATGTCATTCGGCGCGGCATCCGCCAACACAATCGTTGACATTGCTGCGGGCGACGAACGCTTCTCGACCTTGGTGGCTGCCGTTCAGGCCGCGGGTCTGGCCGAAACACTGTCCGGCCCCGGCCCCTTCACCGTCTATGCGCCGGTGAACGACGCCTTCGCGGCTTTGCCGGCTGGCACCGTTGACACGCTTTTGCTGCCCGAGAACAAGGATCAGCTGACCAACGTCCTGCTGTACCACGTTGACGATCGCAAGCTGACCGCTGGTGATTTCCCCGCTGGATCGAACTATTTCAAGCCAATCCTCGCTTCTGAGCGTCTGTGCATCACCGCCGGCGACGGTGTGACCATTGCGGACGGCACCGGCGAAACTGCGAATGTTGTGATCGCGGACATCGTTGCAGACAACGGCGTGATCCACGTGATTGACAAAGTTCTGCTGCCGGGCTCGCGTCCGAACTGCCACTAAAAAATCTGCGTGGGTCGCCCGTCCACGGGCGACCCACCTTTGCACTGTCCTGGGACAGAGCACCCCTGTCAAACACCCCGCGCCCGTAGATATATGCTGTCACTCGGACACGGGGATGGTCGCGATGATCATGATGACGCACCATGTTTCAGCTCTGGTGCGAGTTGCTTATGCGGTCCAAACGCGTTCTGCCGGATTGAACATATCCGCCTCGCACCTGCCCGCGCCTGAACACACCATCGGCGGCCCAATTTCAATATATTTTCCGTAGCACTGGATCACGGCCCCGTTCATCTTTTGGCGGCGATCTCATGGGGCGCTACACCAGAGCTAGATGGTCAAATGCCGGCCAGAACTGGCCGAGGCCAAGCCCAGACCAGCCCCCGACACTCCTGTTCAAATTAACATGTCGAACCAATTCAGGCGCTCTGCGACGGTGCATTTTTGATGCCTGCGACCCAACATTTGCATGCCAAAGATCAGAACGCCCCATACGACCTCTTGAAAGACGAAGACACACAGGCGATGTAGAACCAAACAGGAGGCGATATGGCTTTACCAGTGCGTGATCAGATGAAGTATTGGGCCGTGGCCGCAGGGGTGCTTGCCGTGCTCTTGTGGTCACTTGGCGATGTGCTTTTGCCATTTGTGCTGGGGGCCGCGATCGCCTATTGTCTTGATCCGGTGGCGGACCGACTGGAAGACTGGGGCTTTTCTCGTGGGGCTGCGACAGCACTGATCACCGTGGCCTTTGCAATTGTCTTTGTCGCTGTGGCCCTTGTGGTCGTTCCGACGCTCGTTCGGCAGACGGTTTCGCTGTTTGAAACCGCGCCCAGTCTGTTTCAGGATCTGCGCAATTTTCTGACTGAACGCTTTCCCTCGGTGGTTGACGAAAGCTCTACCCTGCACCAGTCGTTGGCGTCGATCGGACAAACCATTCAGGATCGCGGCGGGCAGCTTTTGAACCAGGTTCTTGGATCGGTTGGGTCGTTGGTGAACGTGGCATTGCTGTTTGTGATCGTGCCAGTGGTGACGGTGTATCTGCTGGTTGATTGGGATCGCATGGTTGCACAGGTGGACGGCTTGCTGCCGCGCGATCACGCGCCCAAGATCCGGGTGCTGGCAAGCGAGATTGACAAGGTGCTTGCCAGCTTCATCCGAGGAATGGGAACGGTCTGCCTGATCCTTGGCACTTACTATGCGGTGGCACTGATGCTGGTTGGCCTGCAATTCGGGCTCGTGGTCGGCGTGGTGGCTGGGTTTCTGACGTTCATTCCTTATGTTGGCGCGATTGTTGGCGGCGCCTTGGCCATTGGGTTGGCGATGTTCCAATTCTGGGGAGAGTGGGGCTGGATTGCTGCTGTCGCCGTGATCTTTTTCCTTGGGCAGATGATCGAGGGAAATGTTCTGACGCCCAAGTTGGTTGGCTCTTCCGTTGGGCTGCACCCTGTCTGGTTGTTGCTGGCGCTGTCGGTCTTCGGGACACTTTTTGGATTTGTCGGAATGTTGGTCGCCGTTCCCCTGGCCGCGGCTTTGGGGGTATTGGCGCGGTTTGCCACCGGACAATACCTGGGAAGCCGCCTGTACCAGGGGCTGACTGGACGCGACGTGCCCTAGTGTCATGACAGAACAGACACGTCTTGACCTTGCTACCCGGCCCGCAGTGGGACGCGAGGATTTTATCGTTACCGAAAGCAACGCACTTGCGGTTGCCATTGTTGATGGCTGGCGGTCATGGGCCGGGCGAAAGCTGATACTTGCGGGTCCCGAAGGATCCGGAAAGTCGCATCTTGCCCAGGCCTGGGCAACGGAAAGCGGGGCCACTGTAATTGCCGCGGCCTCTCTCGCGCAGAGCGATATCCCGGCGCTTGCGACTGGCTGTGTGGTGGTCGAAGATGTTGACGACCTAAACCATCAGCGACCGGCAGAAGAGGCCCTGTTTCATCTGCACAACCTGGTCTTGGCAGAGGGGCATGCGTTGATGTTGACGGCGCAGCGGCCGCCCAAGCTTTGGCGGTTGGATCTGCCGGATCTGCAAAGCCGGATGCAGGGCACGCAGGTGGTGCAACTTGGCGCGCCCGATGACCTGTTGCTGGCCTCGGTGCTAGAGCGGTTGTTGAAGGCGCGGTTGATTGTCCCGAAACCTGATGTGCTGCCCTATCTGGTGGCACATATGGACCGCTCTTTTGCTATGGCTGCGCGTCTGGCAGAGGCACTGGATCAGGAGTCCATGGACCAGCGCTGTGAGGTCACCCGCATTTTTGCCCGCAACGTTCTGTTAAGACTTCAAGCCGAGTCCTGACCACCAGCGGCCCGGTCTGCGATCTTGAGGCAAAGCCGGGTGGCCAGCGCCATATCCTGGATCGACACCCATTCGAGCGGCCCATGCACGTTCTGCATGCCGGTGAACAGGTTGGGACAGGGCACACCCATTTCGGTCAGACGGGACCCATCGGTGCCGCCCCGGATTGGGACCGACCGCTCGGCCAAGCCAAGATCGGCAAGCGCTGCACGGGCCAGATCCACTGGAGTCATGTCCTTTTCCAGCCAGTATCGCATGTTGCGGTACTGTGGCGTGACGGTGCATGTGATCTCGGCGCGCGGTTCGGTTGCTGCAACAGCCTCGCAGATCTGCCTGAGCAGAGCGCCCTTGGCGTTCAGGCCGCTCATCTCGAAATCGCGCAGGATCAGGCGAAGCTCCATCTGATAGGCATCGCCCTTCATTTCTATCAGGTGGATAAAGCCCTCTGTCTGGTCCGTGGTTTCGGGGGTCATCGTCGCCTGAGGCAATGTGTTGACGATCTTTGATGCAAGATGGATGGCATTCACAAGCTTGTCTTTCGCAGCGCCGGGGTGGATTGAAACGCCCTTGATCGTGACGACACCGTAATCCGCCGAGAATGTCTCGTATATGATTTCCCCTTGTTCGGCACCGTCCAGCGTATAAGCGAAGTCGACGCCAAGGTCTGCGGGCAGCGGTTCCAAAACGCCGCGCCCGATTTCTTCGTCTGCCGTAAAGGCCACCCGAAGCGTGGGGCGTGCGACATTTGGCGTTGCCAGGATGTGTCGCGCGGCAGTCATCACGATGGCCACGCCGGCCTTGTCATCCGCGCCCAGCAATGTCAGGCCAGAGGCCGTTACAACTGTGTCTCCGGTCTTGGTCGCCAGATAGGGGAACTCTTGCGGAGACAACCTAAGGTCCGGATCGTCCGGGAAAGTGATCACACTGCCGTCATAGTCTTTGATGACACGTGGTTTCACGCCCGAGGCATTGAACTGAGGCGCGGTGTCGACATGTGCAAGAAACCCGAGTGTCGGCCCCTCGACAGAGCCGGGCAAGGTGGCGATGACGGTGCCATAGGTCGTCTTTGTGACGTCGCTTGCCCCCATGTCGGTCAGCTCTTGGACCAACAGATCCAACATGTCGTGTTGGCACTGGGTGGAGGGTGAGTCGGGTGAGTCGGGATCTGATTGGCTGTCGATCGCGCAATACCGGACGAGCCGATCCTGAAGTTCCGTTGTGAAATCGGTCATGGCTCAGTCCCAGCAGCTGACCAGCGCGGTCATGCGACCAGCCAATTTGCTTAGATCTTCGGGTGCCATTGTGGCCGCGGCAGCGCTGCTTTGAACTGGCACACCAGCCTGTGAGAGCAGGTCCTGGATAACCGATGCCTTGGCGGAAAAGTTCACGTCCTCGGGCAGCTGGCGGTTGTTTGAGCCACGTGGCAAAAGCATGCCGACCACGCCGCCGGCCATGTCAAAGACGGGACCTCCGGCGTCCCCTGGAAGCACGGCCATGGCCAGGCGTTTTACATCGTCTTCACCGCCCAACCCGCGCAGGTCCGCAAGCGTGCCAAAAGTCAAAAGAGGAGACCCGATGGCCCCTTCGTAAGAGTAACCAGCAACGGCAACTTCGGATTTCAAGCGTGGATCTACCGGGCTGAATTGCGCAAAGTCCTGCGGCGCTATCGCCGTGCTTGGGCGCAAGACCGCAATCCCCAATTCCGGGTCCTGGGCGACAATCGTTGCCTTGTAGTCCGTTTCAAGCGTCACACGCTCGCAGCTGGCGACTGCATCAAGCGCGGTCACCACGGTGCCCGAGCGATCTGCGTAGAACCCGGAACGCGAAAAGCGTGGCTTGCGCACCTCTAGCCCCGAGATCAGATCCACAGATTGCGGCGCATCACCTGCAAATGAGGGATCCAGAACGGCATTTGTGACCTCAAAGCTCTTGATCATTTCGTCAAGGACCCGGGTCCGGCGTTCTTCGTCGCCGGCTGGCCAGATCAGGGTAAAGCCTTTGATGGCTCCATCTTCGACACGGGCCTGTGTGTAGGACACAATCTTTGAGTTTTCACCAACCAGCGTGAACGCGTTGCGGCCTTTTTCACGAGGGCCATCAAGCGGCACGATTTCCAGCGTTTGCATGATGTCGTACAGGCCAAACAGCGTGGTTGCACTGCCAGGCTGGCTGATCAGCAGGACCTGTGCACCCAAGTCCGTCGACGGCGCATACTTTGCAAACGGGCTTTCGTAGCGGTCAAAAGCCACGACGCCGGTGGGCAGCTTCATGGTGATCCCGGCGCGCGTGTCCGTTACGGTGCGCAGATCCATGCCCTCAAGCACCGCATTGTATTGCTTCAAAAGCACACCGCGCTGATAGGTGGTCATCACGCCAGTCGGCTCAAACCCGTTTTCTTCCTGCCACAATGACATGGAGCGACGGGTCCCACGACCGTAGGCACCATCAATGGCGGCTGTGTAAAACCCGGCCCACTTCAATGCCACTTGCAGATCTTTTTTCTCGTCACGTGTCATGCGCGCTTCGCTGGCGCGCGCTTCACGCGGCGTTTCATCGTCCAGAAGCGGCAGCACCTCACGCTGAGGCTCGGCCTCATCGATCTGCGGCACTTGGGCAAGCTCTTCGACCGGTTGCTGCGCCTCAACCTGCGGCTGGATCGGGTCCACGGCCTGCAATGACAGAGGGTTCAGTTGAGCGCCTATTGGCCAGAACTGGCTGAGAAACTCGGTCGGTTGTGCCAAGTAACTGTCGCGTGGGATGCGCCCCTGGGTGCGCAGTTGCTGCAGCAGGGTTGACGCCTGATCCGGGGCATAGGGCCCAAGCGCCACGCCGTACCAGCCCGCGCCAAGGGAAAAGCCGTTCACATCCGCCAGGTCGGCCGAGTAAAAGCGCGCGCGGTCTTCCGCACGTGCAAGGCTGGGCTGCGCCTCAACCTGTATATAGATGACGTCCTGCGCGAAAGCTGCGCGAAGACTGAAAAACATTGCTGCGATAACAAGAAAGAAACGTTTGGTCATAGTGTCGCCGTATCTGCCCATGTTCAGGGTGTCCTGCGGGACTCTTAACAAATTCGACGCAGGCTGCATCAAAAATTATGCGTGATGGCGGAATTGACCCCAACGACCTGCCCGACTAGGAAAGCGACGATAAAACGATGGGGCGCCACTGATGCAGACCGAGACCGACAAACCGCGCAGCTTCCAGGAAATCATCCTGCGGCTTCAGACCTATTGGGCCGCGCGGGGCTGCGCGGTGTTGCAACCCTACGACATGGAGGTCGGGGCAGGCACGTTTCACCCGGCCACAACCTTGCGGTCACTGGGGGCAACACCGTGGGCTGCGGCCTACGTACAGCCCTCGCGTCGGCCCACCGATGGGCGGTATGGCGAGAACCCGAACAGGTTGCAGCACTACTATCAGTTTCAGGTGCTGATCAAACCCAGCCCGCCAAATCTGCAAGAGCTGTATCTTGGATCGCTCGAGGCGATCGGCATCGACATGTCCCTGCATGACGTACGCTTTGTCGAAGACGACTGGGAAAGCCCCACGCTTGGCGCCTGGGGTCTGGGATGGGAAGTCTGGTGCGACGGCATGGAAGTCAGCCAATTTACCTATTTTCAACAGGTAGGCGGACACGACTGCCACCCGGTCTCGGGCGAGCTGACCTATGGACTGGAACGTCTTGCGATGTATGTCCTGGGCATCGACCACGTGATGGACATGCCCTTTAACGACCCGCAGGCGCCGATTGCGCTTAGCTATCGGGATGTTTTCAAGCAGACCGAGGAAGAGTATTCGCGCTGGAACTTCGATGTCGCCGACACCGAGGTGCTGCTGCGCCACTTTGTCGAGGCCGAGGCCGAATGCGCCCGCATTCTGGACCAGCCAGCGGACGACCCGAAGACAGGCAAACGCATCATCATGGCCCACCCGGCCTATGATCAGTGCATCAAAGCCAGCCACATCTTCAACCTGTTGGACGCACGTGGCGTGATTTCGGTCACCGAACGCCAATCCTACATCGGGCGCGTGCGTGCCTTGGCGAAGATGTGTGCGGATGCCTTTGTGCAGACCGAGGTCGGAGGAGCCGCAGCTTGAGTGTCGGCAGGCCTCATATTCTGACAACACGTGATCACGGCCATGCCACGGTGTGGGTCGCACTGGTTGGCACAGGCGGTTCGCCTGGTGCACCGGCGGGGCACATCGTAGAAGCAAGGGTGCCTGCCACGTCCAACCGCAGTCGCGCGGGGCGCTAGGCTGATGCCGGTCGTAACCGCAAATGGGCGCACCCTGCTGTTTGTTCATGTCCCCAAGACAGCCGGGATGAGCGTTGCCCGATTCATGTCGGACAACGGTACCGTCACGGCCGCCAACCGCCTGACAGCATATGGGCAAAGCCCGCGTTTACGTCACCTGCATGCTGAACCTTTGACAGAGCTGTACGCGAAAGGCTGTTTTGACTGGGTGTTCATGATCGTGCGCGACCCTGTGCAAAAAATACTGAGCGAATATCGATATCAACGCCGGAAATCCGGTCTGCATTTGCCAAATCTCTTGTCGTTTCCAGTATGGCTGCGCTATTCGCTGGCACGCCGCCGGCGCGACCCGTCTTACCGCGAAAACCACTTTCGCCCGCAAGCTGAGTTTCGGGTTTTTGACGCCGAGGTCTTTCGTCTCGAAGATGGTCTTGATCACCTTGAAACACGCTTTTGCGAAGTCACAGGGGTGGCCAACCCGATCCGCATGACGCGGGAAAATCCCTCGCCCAAGCGGAAAATTGATGTGCGACCGCAGGATGTTGCCTTGATTCGTGAAACCTTTGCTCGGGATTATCAGGAATTTGGCTATGCGTAGAAAGTGTAGAGGACGCGGGCAATGAGCGGAAAAATCATCGGAGGTGTCCTCTTGGCAAGTGCATTGATCGCCGGGATCGCGATTTATTACCTTCAGATCTATGCATTCTACGATGAAATCCAGGCCTCTGGGGCGTCGGACGTAGAGCTGACATTGCTGGCGACGGGCCAACCAGAACCAATACTTCACACGAAGTTCGAAGCGATTGACTCCGAAAGCTCTCCGATCCGATTTCGGGCGTGCTTTTCGACGGATTTGAGCCAGGCGTTCCTGACCGAAACGTTCGAGTTGTATGGCGACGCTGAACCACGCGTCGCCCCCGGATGGTTCGAGTGTTTCGATGCTGAGGCCATCGGCGCGCAGATCGCCGATGGCAGCGCTCTGGTGTTCACTGGCCAGCGCAACATTGAATACGGCATTGACCGTGTGGTCGCCATTACGGCGGATGGGCGCGGCTTTATCTGGCACGAAATCAACGAATGCGGCGACAAGGCCTATGACGGCTCGCCCCTGGGCAAGGATTGCCCTGAACGAGATGCGGAAAGCAACTGACATGCCTGACCTTTTGATCGAACTCTTCTCCGAGGAAATACCCGCGCGCATGCAGGCGCGGGCTGCGGACGACTTGAAAAAGCGCATGACGGATGGGCTGGTTGACGCGGGTCTGACCTATGCTGGTGCGGCAGCCTTTGCGACACCGCGCCGCCTGACGCTGACTGTGCAGGGGCTTTTGGCCCGCAGTCCTGACGTGATCGAAGAGCGCAAGGGGCCCAGGGTTGACGCACCTGAAAAGGCGATCGAGGGGTTCTTGCGTGGCGCTGGTGTGTCGCGCGATCATCTTATTGAACGACAGGAAAAAAAGGGAACGGTCTTTTACGCTCGCATCGAAAAGCCGGGCCGCGCGGCGGATGCGATTGTCGCCGAGGTCCTGGACGCTGTCATTCGTAATTTTCCATGGCCCAAGTCTATGCGGTGGGGCCGTGGGTCCCTGCGCTGGGTCCGCCCCTTGCAACGCATCCTGTGTCTTTTGACCGACGACTCCGGAGACCACCCAGTGGCTTTGTCTGTGGACGGCCTGGAGGCCGGACAAATCACGCAGGGGCATCGCTTTATGGCGCCTGAGCCTTTTGCCGTAACCTCTTTTGAGGATTATGAGACACGGCTCAAGCGGGCGCATGTGATCCTCAGCGCAACCGAACGCGCAGAGGCGATCTGGCAGGATGCGACCAACCAGGCATTTGCGCTGGGGCTGGAAGTCGTCGAAGACCCGGGGCTGCTGGCCGAAGTGGCGGGTTTGGTCGAATGGCCTGTCGTGCTGATGGGGTCGATTGATGATGATTTCCTTGGCCTGCCACCGGAGGTCTTGCAGACCTCGATGAAAGAGCACCAAAAGTTCTTCTCTGTACGCAACCCAAAGACCAGCCGCATTGAAAAATTCATCACCGTTGCGAATGTTGAAACCGCAGACAACGGCGCAACGATTCTGGCGGGAAACCAAAAGGTTCTGGCAGCGCGTTTAAGTGATGCAAAGTTCTTTTGGGAAAACGACGTGCGGGTCGCCAAGGGCGCGGGATTGAAAAGCTGGACAGATCGTCTGGCGAACGTGACCTTTCACAACAGGCTTGGCAGTCAGAAAGATCGCATAGACCGGATGGCAGCCCTGTCGGGCGATCTCGCCAGCGTGGTGGGTGCGCAGGCAGACGAAGTGGCGCTCGCTGCGCAGGTTGCCAAAGCTGATCTCAGCTCGGAAATGGTTTATGAATTTCCTGAATTGCAAGGCCTTATGGGACGCTATTACAGCGAGGCGGCGGGGTTGTCAGCGGCCGTTGCCGCAGCCTGTCAGGATCACTACTCGCCTCTGGGACCGTCCGATACAGTGCCATCTGCGCCGGTCTCGATCAGTGTGGCGCTTGCGGACAAGTTGGATGTCCTGGCCGGTTTTTGGGCCATTGATGAAAAGCCAACAGGGTCAAAAGACCCGTTCGCGCTGAGGCGCGCAGCCTTGGGCGTGATCCGGTTGATCCTCGAGAATGATTTGCGCCTGCCGTTGAACAGGTTCATCGTTCTTCAGTTGCTGCGGCATGAAATGGACCTGCACCGAGGCGCAGCATCAGATCCTGAGTTGGCTGCTCTGAGCGAACTGGCCCTTCAAATTGCCGATGCCGAGGAGTTTAACGCAGCTTTCCAAACCGTTGTTGCCAACATCAAGAGTGGTGGTGACGACGTTGATACCGAAGTTGAAAGCAAACTTATCCCCAGAGTTGTGCAAGAGGTGCCGGACCTGTCGGCCAATCTTTTGGGGTTCTTTCATGACCGTCTCAAGGTTTTCCTGCGCGATCAGGGCATTCGTCATGATGTCATTGACGCGTGCCTGGCCATGCCCGGCTCCGATGATTTCACGCTTTTGATCAACAGGGCCAAGGCCTTGACGACCTTGTTGCAATCCGATGACGGCGAAAATCTTGTTCAGGGTTTCAAGCGCGCCAACAATATCCTGACGCAGGCAGAAGAGGCAGACGGCGTGGAATACAGCTACGGCGCGGACGTGAAATTTGCAGAACACGAGTCCGAGACACTTCTGTTTGCCGCGCTGGACGCCGCCGAAGCCGCCATTGCGCCGGCGATGCAAACCGAAGACTTCGCCACCGCAATGGGGGCAATGGCTGGTTTGCGCCCAGCAGTCGATGCATTCTTCGAAGCCGTTCAGGTCAATACTGACAGCCAGGTTGTGCGACGCAACCGTCTGAATTTGCTGAGCCGTATCCGTACGATCTGCCTGCAAGTGGCCGATTTGCGTCGAATCGAGGGGTGATCTGACGCCATCCGCCTTGTTTCGCTGCGTGCGCTGCGTATGCTGCAGCACAGCAATAAGGATGGCAGATGCTTGAAACTTCCGATCTTGACGCACAGGTCACCCTGATAACGCCTGATGCACCCGTTGCGACCTCTTCTCACGGCGGGCGTGCAAAATGCCTGCAGCGGCTTGTCCGGCTGGATTTGCCGGTGCCAAAGACCGTGGCGCTGAGCTTTGACACGGTGCATGCCATCGCGGCTGGCACACTGCCCGATATTCAGGCCATTTTGTCACAGTTTCCAGACAGCGCCCTGCTGTGTGTCCGCCCTTCGTCCGAGGATCCCGACTGGGGCGGCCCCGGCGCGGTGTTAAACATTGGAATGAATGCTGCGCGTCTGGATGAATTGACAGCAAAGATCGGCCGGGATGGGGCCACGGATATTTGCACGCGTTTTGTGCAGGCCTATGCGATCCATGTCGCACGTCTGGACCCGGATGTTTTTGATGACATCAAGGATGACGGCGAACGTGGCCTTGCCGAGGCGTTACGGTGCTACGAGGAAGAAGCGGAAGAGCCCTTTCCAAACGATCCGGCCCAGCAATTGGCAGAGGTGCTGCGCTCGATGGCGCGAGCCTGGGAAGGCACGACCGCCCGCCTGCTGCGTCAGGCCAAAGGGGCACCGGTGGACGCCGGGCTGGGACTTGTGGTGCAAGAGATGGCGCTGGGTCTTGGCCATGGCGAAAGCGGATCGGGGGTATTGCAACTGGTCAACTCGGTCAGTGGCGCAAAGCAATTGACGGGGCGCTACCTGAGCCAGAGCCAAGGACGAGAGGCGCTTGATGGGTCGTCTGCGTCCCTGTTTCTGGAACGTGACCCGCGGGGCGCAGCGCTGGAGGACGTCGCGCCCGAGGCCTTTGCCCAGTTGAAGACCCATGCCGGGTTGATGCGGCGCAGGCTCCGCGAAGAGATGCAGATCGAGTTCACCATCGAAAATGGTGCTTTGCATATTCTTGACGGTGTCCGGGTTGCACGTTCGCCGCGGGCAGCGTTGCGTATCGCAGTGGCTTTGGCCGAAGACGGGATCATAACGCCACAAGAGGCGGTGATGCGCATAGAGCCACGGGCGCTGTCAGAATTGCTGCACAGGCAGGTGGACCCCGAAGCACACCGTGATGTGCTGGGGCAGGGGGTTGCCGCCAGTCCGGGCGCAGCGACGGGAAAAATTGTCTTTTCCTCCGAAGACGCACAGGCCAGTGCGGCCCGCAATGAAGCCTGTGTCCTTGTGCGTCGCGAAACCAGCCCAGAGGACGTGCGAGGCATGCACGCAGCCAGCGCGGTATTGACAGAGCGCGGGGGAATGACCAGCCATGCGGCAGTGATCGGTCGCGGGCTCGGTTTGCCCTGTGTGGTGGGCGCGGCGCGCATGCGCATCCATGCCAACCGCAAGCAGGTCGTGTCCGAAGACGGACGGGTGTTCCGGGACGGCGATATCATCACCGTTGACGGGACGCAGGGCCAGGTTTTGGCAGACGCCCCTGAAATGGTCGAAGCGGCTCTCGATGATGCCTTTCAAACGCTGCTGACCTGGGCAGACCAAGAGCGGGACATCGGAATTCGCGCCAATGCGGACACGCCTGCTGATGCCGTGACGGCCCGCAATTTCATGGCTCAGGGCATTGGCTTGTGTCGGACAGAGCACATGTTCTTTGACGAAGAACGTTTGACACCCATGCGCGAGATGATCTTTGCCGACAGCGCCGAAGACCGCCGCGCGGCGCTTGACGTGTTGTTGCCCATGCAGCGCGCCGATTTCAAAGAGCTGTTCAGCATCATGCAGGGGCAGCCCGTCTGTATCCGCCTGTTCGATCCGCCGCTTCATGAATTCCTGCCGACCGACCGAACGGGTTTGCGAGATCTGGCCAAGGCATTGGATCTGCCGGTGTCAGACGTGACGCGCCGGGTTGAGTCACTTGGAGAGTATAATCCCATGTTGGGCATGCGTGGTGTGCGGCTTGGAGTCGTCATGCCTGAAATCTATGACATGCAGGCCCGCGCCATCTTCGAGGCGACGATTGAGGCCAGCCTGGAGGGCGCCTTGATCGAACCAGAGATCATGATCCCTCTGGTCTCGGCCCGCCGCGAGGTCGAGTTGGTCAGAAATCAGATCGACGCGGTGGCAACGGCGGTGCGCTATGAACATCGTGCGGATTTCAGCTATCGCCTCGGAGTCATGGTCGAAACCCCACGCGCCTGTCTGCGCTCGGATGAGATTGCCTTGCATGCCCATTTTTTGAGTTTTGGCACAAATGACCTGACACAGATGACCTATGGGCTGTCACGCGATGATGCAGGGCGGTTCATGTCCGATTATGTTCAGCAAAACGTCTATCCAGAAGATCCGTTTCATGTGCTTGACGTCGACGGCGTCGGAGAGCTTTTGCAGCTTGGCATTGAACGTGGCAGACGGTCCCGGCAAAAGGTTGTTGTCTCGGTTTGCGGTGAACATGGCGGCAACCCCGAATCGATTTCCTACTGCCGGCAGTTGGGGGTAGATTACGTCAGCTGCTCGCCATTTCGTGTTCCGGTTGCAAGGCTGGCGGCGGCTCAATTGGCCATCGCCGACAAGATTGGATAAAAGCGTTTCGAAAACAAGAGCTTCCGACGATTGTCCGTGCAACACGGTGAGCGTAGCTTTGCCGCACGCCTAAAATCTAGACGATTTGACAACTATTTTGTAAAAAACTCGGCGTTGACCGGGTCGTCATACCAACCCTTTGGTGTGGCCTGTGGCGGTTTTTACGGGGGTTGATCAATGTTTCGACAGGTTTTGGCTGCTGTCGCGGTCTGGTGTGCTGCTCTTCCTGCCTTTTCAGAGGTCGAAAACGGCGGCACCCACTCACTGCTGAAAATCGAAGCACGTGGACTGAAGTCGCTGACCGGCAAACGCTTGTCCAAGCTTGTTACGCCCGTTGTTGCCACGATCGACAGATACCAGTCCGATTGGCTGGCTGCTCAGCCCACACCCACAGGGGACAAACAGTGGGCGTGTTTGACCGAGGCGCTGTACTTTGAAGCGCGTGGCGAAAGCCTGAAGGGTCAGTTCGCAGTGGCCGAGGTCATCCTGAATCGCGTCGACAATCCCCGGTATCCAAACACCGTGTGTGGTGTCATAAACCAGGGAACCGGCCGCAAATACGCCTGTCAGTTCACCTATACCTGCGATGGGCGTCCCGAAACGATTTCTGAGCCTCGTGCGTACACTCGGGTGGGCAAAGTGGCACGCGCCATGCTGGATGGGGCATCTCGGGCGTTGACCAAGGGTGCAACGCACTATCATACGACAGCCGTCAAGCCCAAGTGGTCACGCAAGTTTCCCCGCACGGCGACGATTGGCGTCCATCATTTTTATCGCCAACCCACGCGCCTTAGTCAGAACTGACGTGTCGTGATTGGCAATCGCTGCGCCGTAAATCGGGCCAGTCTTGGCCCGTCTGCGTGATAAGCCTTGGGCAAATCAAAAGCTGAGGAAGGCCAGTGACCAACGAAATCCATCTTGCTTTTGCGCACCCCGCAGAGCGCGCTGCGGCAACATCGGCTGGTGTCCCCCACGATCGCATTTCGTTACGTGACCACATTGTCGACGTCGAGATCGGCGCCTTTCAGTCAGAGCGTGGCACGACCCAGCGTGTCTGCTTTAATGTTGTTGTTGAGGTTCGGTCACGTCTCGAACCCGTTGAAGACGACGTGGACCGCATCCTCAGCTATGATCGCGTCACCGATGCCATTGCTTTGGAATTGGCCGCAGAACGTCTCAATCTGCTGGAAACACTCGCGGAACGGGTGGCTGAACGGATCCTATTGGAACCTCAGGCGCTGCGGGTGTTCGTGCGGATCGAAAAGCTGGATCGCGGGCCCGGTGCCTTGGGTGTCGAGATCGTCCGCCAGCGGGACGAAGGTGCGGCTGTACTGACTGAGGTTTCTGACGACCCGCATCCGAATGTCTATTTCCTGGACAATGCGGCCATTGGTTCGCCGCGTCTCAAAGCCTGGCTTGACCGCATCGAAGCGCAGGATCGTCCCGGCGTGCTGTGCGTTGGCTTGCCAGATGTCTCTGTACCGAATGCGGCACATGTCATGGCACAGCGCCGGATAGATTTGCTTGCGATTGAGCAAAATGCCTGGGTTCTGGCGGGGCGTGATGCGCGCTGTGTTGTGGTCAATACCAGGACAGAGCTGGACTGGGCTATGAAACAGGGCCAGATCAGCGTTTGGGCGCCTTCCAAGCTTGTATTGGACGCCGTGCAGGGCCCCGAGGTCGAAGGCCGTGACGCGCGCGGGCTGTGCGCCTGGTTCTGTGGCGAGGTGTCAGCGCATGCTCTGCTGCATGTTGATGGGGGCTTGCGGGAAACAGCCGTCGCCCCATAACGTCATCCCACGTGATGAGATCTGTCTGAGTGTCCTGCATGCGTGACTATTTTCGACCTATTCCCGAAACCGATGCCGCCCCTGCGCCCTGGGCATGTACTCTCGCCGGTGGTTGGTGCCATTTTTCCAAGGTCGAGGTGCTGTCGCGCGGCGCGTTGCCGCGGATCGTGGATGTTCGCGACCTGCCTCATGAAACCTTGCAGCCGTTGACACGCCCAAGGGCACCGATCGCCGGAATGTCCCTGTCCGCGCCTCGGATCATGGGCATTTTGAACGTGACGCCGGACAGTTTTTCAGACGGGGGCCAGCATCTTGGTCGTGGGGCTGTGGCCCATGCCCGGGTCATGGCTGAAACCGGGGCGGATATTCTTGATATTGGCGGGGAATCTACCCGGCCTGGCGCGACTGCTGTACCCACTGAGATAGAAATTGCCCGAACCGCGCCTGTCATCAAAGACATCCG
Organism: Paracoccaceae bacterium; assembly: GCA_022448925.1. Taxonomy (GTDB): domain Bacteria; phylum Pseudomonadota; class Alphaproteobacteria; order Rhodobacterales; family Rhodobacteraceae; genus JAKVCP01. The sequence goes on along the minus strand of JAKVCP010000044.1, from coordinate 389 downwards.
GTTGGCGACAGATACTCTTGTGTCCATCGACACACGAAAGGCGCCGGTGGCGCGCGCAGCGCTGGCGGCGGGGGCCGGTCTGATCAATGATGTGGCGGGCTTCACTTATGATGCCAGCTTGGCAGATGTTGCGGCGGCTGCCGGGGTGCCTGTTTGTGTCATGCACGCGCAGGGTGATCCTGCCACGATGCAGGACAAGCCCGAATATGACGATGTGCTCCTGGATGTTTACGATTTCCTGCAGGCCCGTGTCACCGCGTTGATCGCTGCTGGGGTGGCTGCGGATCACATCATCGTTGACCCGGGGATCGGGTTTGGAAAGACATTGGATCACAACCTTGCTTTGCTAAAGCGCATGTCTCTCTTTCATGCGTTGGGGTGTCCGATCT
>JAKVCP010000043.1 GCA_022448925.1 Paracoccaceae bacterium | reverse complement strand
ACAATTGGGGTCTGACCAGCATTAATTGATTCGATCTTTCCGGGATCTACGTCCACCGCGATGACGCTATGCCCGTCGCGAGCAAGGCACGCGGCGGATACAACTCCAACGTAGCCAATGCCGAAGACACTGATCTTAGCCATTTTTTCTGCCTCATGTTCAGTACAAGTGCGTACTGAATGCTCGTTTTTTGTGGCCAAAATACGTTCGGCTCGTTTCGCAACAAAGGCAATTTGGTAGCCATTTTGGGCATTCATAGGAAACAGTGGCATTATTGATACATGGAAACTCTTTCGTTTCCCCACATCTGCGCAACGAATCGGAACGCACCACCAGATTTGCCAAGCCTATGCTCATTTTGTTTTCTGAAAGGTTAACGCCATTTATGCGCTACCATCACCCAATTCAAAGGGCTTGACCAAGATTGGTTCCAAGGTAACGACGCTTTTGCGGGAAAGACCTCTGGCCAATGCACCCCAGCAGTGACACAATTCAAGAAATTGAGGCAAAGCAGCCGCGCATGTGTTGCCGCGGCGCAGCGGAGACAGAATGCCAATCAGACCAATGCTTTATTGCGCAGCTTTTTGGGCTTTGGCCGCCTGCGTGCCGCAGGTGCAAAATTTCGCGCAACCACGTGCGGCACAGGATGCGCCCCGCGGATATGCCCGGATCTTCAGCCCCGCAGCCCACGCCTTTCGTTACACGCAGGGCGATGAGCCCGTGCGCCTTGGCCGCAGAGCCGAGCGCTTTGAGTTGCAAGACGGAGATTGCGGCGGTTCGGATTGCACCGCCCCTCGGTATCGTTCTGAAATCAGGATGGAAACCAACCGCTCGATCGCGCGTGTGGGCGAAGACGTCTGGTTCGGCTGGAGCTTTCATAACGGCAACATTGCATCCGCCCCAAAGGCGCTTTCCATGAAACCGGTGTTCGGGCAGTGGAAGACAAACGGGGCCGATCCCGCGGTTTTCCGGATCGTTCAGATCGGCAAAGGCGAGGGCAATTGGACGGCCTGCGATACCCGGATCTGTGAACGCTCACGCGCGGCTGCGGATGTGGTGGTGCAACTCGATGCCATGCGTGCCGCGTCGAACTGGGGAACTGTTCAGAACTTTGGCTACATCTGCAAACTGTTCGATATGCAGGACAATCGCGGGAAATGGGTCGACATCGTGGTGAATACAAATTTCGCAGATGACAGCACGGGCTATCTTCGGGTCTGGGTCAACGGCGGTCAACGGTGCGACTATGAAGGGCCATTGGTGGCAGATGGCCATACTGGGCCAATCAGCCATCGACGCGGCATTTTCGCAAGCTATACAGCACGCTGGGACCGGCAAAAGCCGGGAACACCAAAGCCGACCATGGTGGCGTATTATGACGAGTTCATCCAAGGGCGCTCTCGGGAAGATGTCGATCCCAAACTGCGGGAACAACTGCGGCGTCGCGCAGTTGACTAAGCGCGGGATCGGCTGACGCGCACCTGCGCGACAGCGAAATAGCCTTGACCTGCCAGGGTGCCTGAGGTGTTGCAAAGCAGACCGCAGACCTGGCAGTCCAAGTCGCCGGAAAAGGGGGCAAATCCCCGGTCTTTAAGGGACATACAATTGCCTAAGGCGCCTTTGTTTCTCAACTGACCCTGGACCCTTTTGAGCTTTCGCGAGATCAGGCTGCGGAACAGAAAAATCTGGCAGACCGCGCCTTGGACCGCCTGATCAAGATGAGCGGAACGACAGTAAGCCAAGTGGCCGTTGATGGCGCGCGACTCCACCAGATTGCCTCGTTCCTGTGGCACCAGATCCTGACCGGTGACGGCGTTGCAGATGGTGACGTTTCGGAGGTGCTGGACGAAGCCATCTTTATCGAACCCGCCATGGCGCTGATGATCAACCGGAACAATGCGCCCCGTCGCCCTGGCCAAAGCGGTCTCCCCCGCCAGCCTGATTAAGCCCGCAAGCATCCCGGACAAGGTGATGATCCAGGCGCCCGACGGGTCTGCCAGCCTGAGCGAAATCGCAGGCCTGTCAGTCGGCGTCGTCGGCGTGGTCGTGAACCTGATTGCCTTTGCGCAGGCAAAGCGACACCGCAAAGAAGGTCCAAGCCTGCTGATCCGACACAACAGATCCCAAGGCTGCACCCTCGAAGTGGCTGGCCTGAAAACCGAAAATATCGTGGATGTCGGCAACCGCGTCGGGGCCAAGCTGGCCGTGTTGATCGGCTGGCAGCCGCAATTGAGGATGGAGACACGCTGATGCTGACAGTTTTTGGCACACTGTTTTTCATGGCGATTTCCCCTATCGAGACAGAGCGGATTTCGCTGATCACTTTGATGGGCTTGGTGACCGATTTCGCCATTGTGGTTGTAGAGGCGTGCAAATTGTCATGCACCGGACGAAATCATTATGAGCAGCCACCAACGAGTCCAAGGGAAAAATCGAGAGCCCCCTGTTTGACGCAACGGTGATTGGCCCCATGGCATTCGCGGTATCAACTGGTCTGTGGATGCCAACCGCGAATTCATGTTTTCACGGTTTGCGGTACTTTTGAACCTTGTTGCCGCCATGTTGGGTTCCGGCGCTGACCGCGACGCCGCTTTTGGGGCTCTTCGTCTTTCAGCAAAGCTCCGCTGAGAGCGCTGACGCCAATGATAGCATGTTGTTTGGAGAATACGCCGCCCAGTTGCGTGGCGCCCTGCCAGTGCGCTGGATCGTATTTCCCGCCCCGATCACTGTCACTGTCACTGTCTGTCACATGCTATGAAGGTTTCACGCAACTTAAGCAGCAGATTTTCCCGACAGCATCGAACAGATCGCGATGAGCCTCCGCGCATCCGAAACCGTCCGACGTGACGGCACAGCGTTGCAAGAGGCCATCTTTAGAGCCTCGCGCTCGCATTCAGTGATTCGTGCTGCGGCGAAAACCATTCTTGGCGTGGCCCCGTTGTCGACGGACGGCTTTTTCGTCTCGATGGCGATCAGAATCAAAGCGACGAGTGCAGGTGCCCCGCAGCCCGGGACACCGCTGGTCTGCATTACGACCGGCCGGCACCGGATAGGCATTGGTCATGGCGAGCACGCCTTACTGCGCGCACCAATGCAGAGTTGATTAGGCGTCGCGCCAAGTGCCCGGTGCAAGTCCATCCAGCGCCCAGCGCCCAACAGACCAGCGTACAAGCCGCAGACACGGCAGGCCCACATGGGCGGTCATCCGGCGCACCTGCCGATTGCGACCTTCGCTGATGGTCACTTTCAGCCAACTGTCGGGCACCGTCTTGCGAAAGCGCACCGGTGGATCCCGCTGCCACAGCTTGGGAGCCTCGATCTGGGTGACACTGGCCGGCCGCGTCAACCCGTCCTTTAGCGTGACCCCCGAGCGCAGAGATTGCAACTGCGCTGCACAGGGCGTGCCCTCAACCTGCACCAGATAGGTCTTTTCCATTTTGTTGCGGGGATGCGCGATCCGGGCTTGCAACTTGCCATCGTCTGTCAACACCAGCAGTCCTTCGCTGTCGCGATCCAGCCGACCGGCAGCGTAGACATGGGGCACATCGATATAGGCCGACAGGGTTGGCCGTTCGGTCCCCGCTGTGCCCTTGTCAGTGAATTGCGAAAGCACGCCATAGGGTTTGTTGAACAAAAGAACGCGTGCCATCAGGCCCCCCGCCGATCTGAAAAGAACTGCTTCAGAAGCGCCTCAGACGCGTCTCCGGCGATGCCGTCATAGACCTCGGGTGCGTGATGACACTGGGGATGCGTAAAGATCCGAGGCCCCCGCAGAACGCCCCCCGACTTGGGATCCGAGGCCCCAAAATAGAGCCGCCTGATCCGCGCGAATGAAATCACCGTGGCGCACATCGGGCAGGGTTCCAAAGTGACATAAAGATCATGGCCGGGAAGCCGCTCTGACCGGGCTGCCAAACAGGCCAAACGGATGGCCAGCATTTCAGCGTGTGCCGAGGGGTCGCTGAGCTCGCGCGTGCGGTTGCCGGCCTTGGCCACAACCGCACCCTCGGGCGACACAACGACAGCCCCAACGGGCACCTCACCCCGTTTCGCAGCCGCACGTGCCTCGGCCAGCGCAAGATTCATATGTGACGTGAACTCCATGCCTCGTCATAGGCGCATCACGCTGAAAGCCCAAGCTGCGATTTACGGGTTCCCCTGCCCTGCCTCAATGCAGTAAAGCCACGGGATGACTGACAAGCCCCCCCCCGGAGACCGTATTGCCAAGGTCATTGCCCGTGCCGGTCGCGCCAGCCGTCGAGACGCCGAGCGTCTGATCGAAGCAGGCCGCGTCACAGTGAATGGCAAACTGGTTGAACGCGCCGCACTCAACGTGCTGCCCACCGACAGGATCGCCGTCGACGGCACGCCACTGGCCGAGGCCCAAGAGCCGCGCCTGTGGCTCTATCACAAGCCAGCGGGCCTGGTGACCACAACCCGTGACGAACAGGGCCGGGCAACAATCTTTGACAAACTCCCAGAAGAGCTGCCGCGCGTCCTGAGCGTGGGGCGTCTTGATCTGAATTCAGAGGGCCTACTTTTGCTGACCAATGACGGTGGTATCAAGCGCAAGCTGGAATTGCCTTCTACCGGCTGGCTGCGGCGGTACCGCGTCCGGGTGAACGGCAGGCCCAATGACGATTTGCTGAAACCGTTGCGCGATGGACTCGTGGTTGACGGCCAACGATTTCAGCCAATGACTGTTTCGCTGGATCGCCAGCAAGGCGCGAATGCCTGGCTGACAGTGGGCCTGCGCGAAGGCAAGAACCGCGAAATCAGGCGGGCCATGGGCGATATCGGGCTCAGCGTGAACCGCCTGATCCGCGTTTCATACGGCCCCTTCCAACTGGGGCAGCTGAAACAGGGCGCCGTGGAAGAGGTCCGGCGCAAAGTGATGCGCGATCAACTTGGTCTGGATGGCGCCAAATCCGATAAGCCGCAACCAAAACGACAGCGCAAACCGCGGCGCGCGCCCTGACTCTGGGGTTTGTCCGGGAATTTCCCGTGTCTTGCCATTTTTCCGCCGGGTTTGCGGAAGAATGATCAAGTCATGTTTATCACAGCCTTCGCCATATTGGTCATGTTCGGCTCTGCCTGCCTGATAATCGTGAACCTGCGCGCCATCATGCAGGACACGGTTGAGGCAATTTTGAACGCCACGGCAGGCGGGCGAGCCTCGGACCGCGCCGTCCCATCAGCAGCCTTTGCAATGCTTTGGATGCTGATTTTCATATTGTGTTACCTGTGATGGTTTCGGCATGAGGCAGACGGACCCCATGTCCGGGCGTGATACTGCGTCCAGGCGTGATATTGCGCCAGAGCTTCGGTCACCGCAGGCGGTGAACGTCTTGTTTCTTTCAATCTGCCCTTTGATCCTTTGGTTCCTGCGCGGGTCCTTGGCAGATATTCTGGCGGCGATCCTGATTGGCCTGCTTTTCCTGACCGCCCGGCACCATTTGATCCGCGGTCTGATTGCCGAAGAGGTTTTCGAGCGGACGAAACGCGTCAATGCCAACCCGCGCCCAGACAAATTGATCGGCGCCGGCGTCCTTGGCATCGCCATAACCGCCCTCGCGGCTTACAAACTCGAAGCGCTTTTGCAGCCCATCGTGTTCGGTCTGGCGACCGGATGTCTTACAGTCCTGATCTTTGGGCGTGATCCGGATGCGCCAAATTTACCAACCACAGGCCAAGACCTAAACCGCAAAGCCCTGACAGAAACTGCTGAGGTGATCGGAGACCGTCTGCAAGCCTTGAGGAAACACGTCGATGCGATCGGAGCATCCGACGCCTCAGATATGACCAGCGCCCTGCACAAGACCGTGCTGGCGGAACAACGCGCCCTTCAGGCTGACAGCGTTCAACTGGACGCTTTGAACCGCATCAGCGGCATCAGCCTGCAAGATGCCCTGGACGCCGTGGCCCAGTTTGAAACCGACATGGCGACCGGTGCCCCGGCTGCCGCCAGCAGGGACTTTGTTCTGGTGATGACCGAAATCCTTGAGGATTTCGAAGACGAGACCGCCCATCTCACAGTGTCTGAGGGCACGCGTGAAGACGCCCATGTCGTGCACATGCTGGACCGGATGGACCGGGAATTCGCCGCCTGACGCAAAGCCACAGTTCTTCCCCCTAGCCACATTGAAGTGATTGACATACCTTCGTGGTGGTCAATACGAGCAAAAGGGGTGTTGCGTGTCGGGTTCCGGACTTCAGAAAATAACGTATGTTCTGCTCATCATCTTGCTGTTCGGTGTGTGTTCCGGATTTCTGGGAGGCCTTTGAGCATGGCGCAACGATTTGGCGGAAAGTACAGCCCAGAAGGCACAAACGCCTCGTCCCACGAAGAGCGCCCCGCATTTCAGGGCGCCAGGGTTGATCCGGTTGGTGCCCGCAGCAACGTGCTTTTCGTGCCACCAGTCATCCTTGCCTTCACGTCTTTGGGCGGCGCGACAGAGCTTGCAATCGGGCTGGTCGGCGCCGCTGTCCTGATCCTGGGCGCATGGTTGTTGCGCGAGGGGCTCCGCGCCGAAGCCGCCTGGCAAGAGCGAAAAGTCGCGCGCCGGCCTGCACTGCCTCGCAAAGTGCTGGCCGCTCTCCTCGTGGGGATTGGCACCGCGCTTGCGGCGTGGAAAACCGACCCTGCTCTGCTCGCATCGGTGATCTTTGGCGTGGCTGCAACGGGGCTGCATCTTGCCGCCTTTGGCCTGGATCCAATGCGGGACAAGGGGATGGAGGGGATCGACACTTTCCAGCAAGACCGCGTTGCCAAGACTGTCGATGAAGCCGAACACTATCTTGCCGGGATGTCTGATGCCGTGCGTCGCGCCGGCGATCGCCAAGTCGAGGCCCGCGTGGAACGGTTTCAGACCAAAGTGCGTGAGATGATCAGAACGGTCGAGGACGACCCACGCGATCTGACAGCAGCGCGAAAATACCTGGGCGTCTACCTGATGGGCGCGCGGGATGCCTCGGTGAAATTCGCCGATGTTTACAGCCGATCACGGGATCCCGGGGCGCGGTCCGACTTCATGATGCTGCTCACCGACCTTGAGGAAAGCTTCAACGCCAAGACGCAAAAGCTTCTTCTGGATGACAACAGTGATCTGAACATTGAAATTGAGGTGCTGCGGGACCGGCTGCAGCAAGAGGGTGTGCGCCTCGGTTGAGGTGCGCCAAACCAAATTGAGAGAGGGAGTGCCAATGTCCGATAACGTGCGCAAGAAAGCCAAAGAGGCGCTGACGCTGGTTGACGAAGTCAATGCCGTGGTTCTGCCAGAACCGCAAGACGCCGGTGCGATTGTGCCCCTGGCAGAGGCTGACGCCCCCTTGGGCGAGGAAATCCGGTCGCGCATGATGGAAATCGACATGGGTGATACCAATTCGATCGTGTCATTCGGCTCAGCGGCACAGGCCGAACTGCAAGAGATAAGTCAGGCGATGCTGACAGATGTGCGCAACAAAGACGTTGGCCCCGCGGGCGATTCCCTGCGCGACATCGTGACGACAATCCGTGGATTTTCGGTCAGTGAACTGGATGTTCGCCGCGAACGCAGCTTTTGGGAAAAGCTGCTTGGCCGCGCGGCCCCCTTTGCGAAGTTCACAGCACAGTATGAAACCATACAGGGTCAGATAGACAGGATTACCGACAACCTGCTGACACATGAACACAAGTTGCTGAAAGACATCAAATCGCTCGATCTTTTGTATGAAAAGACACTTCAATTTTACGACGAATTGGCGCTGTACATCGCGGCGGGCGAAGAAAAGTTGAAAGAGCTGGATGAAACTGACATTCCGGCCAAGGAAGCCGAGGTCAAGGCGGCAGCTGACGATGATCAGGTGATGGTCGCACAGGAACTGCGCGACCTGCGGGCAGCCCGCGACGATCTGGAACGGCGGGTGCATGATCTCAAGCTGACGCGGCAGGTGACGATGCAGTCTTTGCCTTCGATCCGCCTGGTGCAAGAAAACGACAAGTCACTGGTGACCAAGATCAACTCTACCCTCGTAAACACCGTTCCTCTTTGGGAAACGCAGCTGGCACAGGCCGTCACGATCCAACGCTCCGCAGAAGCGGCGGCGGCCGTGCGCGATGCCAATGATCTGACCAACGAATTGCTGACATCCAATGCGGCCAACCTGCGCGAAAGCAACAAGGCAATCCGTCAGGAAATGGAGCGCGGGGTCTTTGATATCGAGGCCGTGAAACAAGCAAATGCCGACTTGATCGGCACAATCGAGGAAAGCCTCCAGATCGCCGACGAAGGCAAAGCGCGCCGCGCCGCCGCAGAGGAAGAACTGCAAAAGATGGAACGCGACCTGCGCGACACGCTGGCCTCGGCCAAGGCGCGTGGGGACGGCACCGGCGACAACACTGGCACAGCCATCCCCGAGGCCTGATCCACGATGCGTCACACCGCACTTCGAGGCCTGCTTGTGGGTCTTGCTCTGCTCGGCCTGGTGTCTTGCGACGCGACCTGGCAGACACCGGGCCTGTCCGGTGTGACGCCGCAGGCGCGTCCGGCGGAACCAGAGGCAAACGCGCCCCGCCCCTCGGCGCGCAGCCGGGCCCTGGCAACGTATTACGGGCGGTTTCAGGCCGATCTTCTGGTCCAGGGACTGCTACGCCGGGACGGCGGAGGGCCGGACACTCCCTTTACGGACACCGCCTTGATCCGAAACTTTGAAACCATTGCATTGCGTGACGAGTACGTGCGGGGCGAAGGGTTCCGCCGTTCCAACGGTGAATTCAGCCGTATCAAACGCTGGCATAAGCCCGTGCGCGTGGTTGCCGAATTCGGAGAGTCAGTGGCCGCCGATCAGCGCGCACGTGATGTGGCGCTTTTGTCCAATTATGTGAGCCGTCTGGATCGGATCACCGGCCATCCGATTGCCATGGCCTCTGAGCGGGATGCCAACTTCCACGTTCTGTTCATGGGGCAGGACGATCAAGCTCAGATCAAGCCGCGCATCCAGGAACTGGTGCCCAACGTCAATCCGACCGCGCTCCAGATCTTTGACAGCCTGCCACGCGCCATCCACTGTCTTGTGATCGCCTTTTCAGAAGAGCCCGGCGGCTACACCTATGGCACCGCGATCGCGCTTGTGCGGGCCGAACATCCAGACCTGCTGCGACAGTCCTGCATTCACGAAGAGGTCGCGCAGGGGCTTGGGCTGGCAAACGACAGCCCGCGCGCGCGGCCCTCGATTTTCAACGACGACGACGAATTTGCGCTGCTCACCACCCATGATGAACTGCTGCTGAAAATCCTCTACAACCCCCGCATCCGTGCCGGCATGTCCGCCGCTGAAGCGCGCCCGATCGTGACGGATGTTGCGCGCGGGCTGCTGGGTGTCGGGTCATGAACGACGCCCTTCCCGTCCAAGATCATTTCCCGAACACCCGCCCCGTTTGGGCGGCCATCGCGATGATTGTCCTGGCAGCGCCTTACGGCGTCATGACGGCAGGCTGCGCCTTGGGCGAGAGTTGCGACAACTATTTTCGCCATCGCGGGTTTGTGTCGCCCGAACAGGCGACCGGGTTATATTGGGGTCAAACCGCATTTTCTGCGGTTTTCGTACTGTTGAGCATGTTTGTTCTGAGCAAATGGGTATCACGCAAGATGGGTGTTTCTTTGGAAAGCCATGCGTTGAGAGTGCATGAGCCGTTTTGGACCCGATCCATCGCATTTGCGGACATTGAAAACGTGTCACGGCAAGGCAATTTTCTGCGCATCGCCACTTCAGCGGGACCAGTGGTCCTTCGCGCCGGGCGCCATGTCGACCGTTCCAAGCTCGACCATCTGGCCAACACACTTGTACGACGATCCGATATTCAGTTGGATGAAACTCTATAGGGAGACCATGACATGGGCATTTTCGATTTTCTGAGCGGTCAGTTCATCGACGTCATCCACTGGGTCGACGATTCGCGCGACACGATGGTCTGGCGGTTTGAACGCGAGGGCCATGAGATCAAGTATGGCGCCAAGCTGACGGTGCGCGAAGGTCAGGCGGCGGTCTTTGTGCACGAAGGCCAGCTGGCGGATGTGTTCACGCCGGGTCTTTACATGCTTGAGACCAACAACATGCCGATCATGACGACCCTGCAACATTGGGATCATGGCTTCAAAAGCCCGTTCAAATCTGAGATCTATTTTGTCAACACCACACGGTTCAACGATCTGAAATGGGGCACCAAAAACCCGATCATGTGTCGCGACCCAGAGTTCGGCCCAGTCCGGCTGCGGGCCTTTGGCACCTATTCGGTCCGGGTGACCGAGCCCGCCCGTTTCCTGACAGAGATTGTGGGAACAGACGGCGAGTTCACAACCGACGAAGTGACCTTTCAGATCCGCAACATCATCGTGCAAGAGGCCAGCCGGGTGCTGGCAGGCTCTGGTATTCCGGTGCTGGACATGGCTGCAAACACGGCAGACCTGGGCAAACTGGTGGCCGCCCAAGTGACCAAGACGCTCTCGGAATATGGTTTGACCATGCCGGAAATGTATATCGAGAACATCAGCTTGCCGCCCGCGGTCGAGGCCGCATTGGACAAACGCACATCGATGGGACTTGCCGGAGATCTGGGCAAGTTCACCCAATATTCAGCCGCCGAAGCGATGACCGCTGCGGCCAGTACACCCAACGGCGGCGGCAGCATGGGCGCTGGTCTTGGCATGGGCATGGGCATGGCCATGGCGCAACAGATGGGAAACGCGGGCCCGTGGGGGGCACAGGCCCCCGCGCAGACGACCGCGCCGGCGCCTCAAACTGCCGCTGCCGCTCCGCCCCCGCCGCCGCCGGTTGAACATGTCTGGCATGTGGCCGAGAACGGCGAAACCAAGGGACCGTTTTCCAAGGCGGCTTTGGGGCGTATGGCAACCGCGGGCGAATTGACACGCGAAACCTATGTCTGGACCGCGGGACAGGATGGCTGGAAGCGTGCAGAGGATGTCACCGAATTGGCACAGCTCTTTACCGTGCTGCCGCCCCCTCCCCCGATGGGCTGAACCAGCACCCAGAGACCCATAGCCTGTGTTCCTGAACATGGATATCGCAGGGGTTCGGATCCACGTATGGCGCCAAGGACACAGACAGCGGACTGTTCCTTGACGCGGCGGGGGCAAGATACTGCGGTCCGGCACGCCACACAGCAGTGCCAGGCCACGGTCGCACTGGAAAATTGGCCTCGCAAGCTTTGGGTGCTCTTCGGGCTGTGCCCGCGAAAATGAACGCGCGCAACGGTTAGACAAGCACTGTAATGTGCCACTTTGCACGACCCCTGCGCACCACGGCGTTGAGATATTTGGCCAGACGTCAGATCGGCCCAGAAAATGAGGTTCTACCAAACCCTCTGGCCGGGTATGCTGGGACAGGACCGACCGGAGATATAGATGACCGACGCCTTCGCCCCCCCGCCGCCGCCTTCAGAGGTCAAGGATGAACATCGATTTCCCTGCGACCAGTGCGGTGCGGATTTCCGGTTCTCCCCGGATGACAACATGTTGGTCTGCGATCATTGCGGCAACTCCTCAGAGATGGTGACAGATGGGCCCTGGGGCGGGACTGCAATAAACGAGCTCGATTTCAAGACCGCAATCAATAATCTTTTGCCGCTTCAGGACATGGAAGAGACCCGGGTCTCCAAGTGTTCAAACTGCGGCGCACAGGTTGAATTCGATCCAAACACGCATGCCGCCGAATGCCCTTTTTGCGCGACCCCGATTGTCACAGACACTGGCGTCAATCGGCATATCAAACCCAGGGGCCTGTTGCCTTTTGCCCTCGATGAAGGTGCCGCGCGAACGGCCATGACCGATTGGCTGGGCAAGCTTTGGTTTGCGCCAAACGGCCTGCAGGAGTATGCGCGCAAAGGCCGAAAGCTCGAGGGTATCTATGTTCCCTACTGGACTTTTGACGCCCAGACCGACACCGATTACACCGGCCAGCGCGGCACGGTTTACTACCAGACCCGCACCGTGACCCGTGATGGTAAAACCCAGACTGAGCAAGTTCAGCGGATCCGCTGGAGCAATGTACGGGGGCATGTGACCCGGTTCTTTGACGATGTGCTGGTGATGGCCTCAAAGGCTCTGCCGAAGCGGTTCACCGAAGCGCTCGAGCCGTGGGATCTGGCTGCGATGGAGCCTTACCGCCCCGAGTTCCTCGCCGGTTTCAGGGCCGAAGCGTACACCATTGACCTTGACGAAGGGTACCTTGATGCACGTGTTCAGATGGACCGGGTGATCGAGCGCGACATAAAATTCGATATCGGCGGAGATCGTCAGCGGATCAGCTCGGCGGATACGCGGGTGGCAGACGTTACGTTCAAGCACGTGCTGCTGCCCGTCTGGATGGCGGCCTACAAGTATCGCGGCAAAAGTTATCGTTTTGTTGTCAACGGTCGCACAGGGCGCGTTCAGGGCGAACGACCCTGGTCAGCGATAAAGATTGCGGTGGCCGTGATTTTGGGTCTGATCATGGCCGCCACTGTCGGCTACATCATAGCGCTCAATCAATAGCCCTGGGGCCTTACACCTCAGCGGACAGGTTCTAGCTGCGTCAGCCGGCGGTTCGCTCCGTGACTTGGCGACTTTTCGGCAGGCATGGACCTGTTCTCCCTGTCACGATCGGGCCCGTCAGGTAACCGTTGCGCAGCCGGATGATCAGACCGGGATCTTGCCAGCCGGTGATGTCTGCGTCGTGCAATGCGCTTGTGTTTTTCCCGTTTCATCGGAATGGTCCACATCACAGGGTTCAACCCTGGGCTAATGCACCGGACCCGACTTGCCACTCGCAAAGAGAACAAGGCATGGTAGCGCAAACATCCATGTTGGAGGAACCAACTCATGATTCTATGCTGCGGCGAAGCATTGATTGACATGCTGCCACGCCAAACCGAGGCGGCAGAAGCCGCGTTTGCCCCCTATCCAGGGGGCTCGGTCTTCAACACGGCGATCGCATTGGGCCGATTGGCGTCGTCAGCGGGATACTTCGGGGGGCTAAGCACCGATCTTTTTGGGCAAATGCTGACCGACACCCTGGCATCTTCGGGTGTCGACAGCCGCCTCGCACCGCGTGTGGACAGGCCCACGACGCTGGCCTTCGTCACTTTGACCAACGGGCAGGCGCAGTATGCGTTTTACGACGAAAATACAGCGGGCCGAATGCTTGCGATAGAAAACCTGCCAGAAATGTCTGCTGATGTTTCGGCGCTGTTTTTTGGCGGAATCAGCCTGGTTGCCGAACCTGCAGCGGACGCCTATGCCGCGCTTTGCACACGCGAGGCCGAGCGCTTGCCCATCATGGTTGATCCCAACATTCGTCCGGCCTTTATCACCGACAGCGCCCGTTATCGGTCGCGTCTTGAAACGATGTTGTCGAGCGCCGACATCATCAAGGTTTCGGATGAAGACCTGGACTGGATCGGCACCACACCCAAGGGGCTGCTGGACATCGGAGCCGCCAAATTGGTTCTATTGACACTTGGGGCCCAAGGGGTGCGCGGCTATTGGTCAGGTGGCCAGTTCGATGTGCCGGCACAAAAAGCCAACGTGATCGATACGGTTGGCGCAGGCGATACGTTCAACGCAGGGGTGCTCACCGGACTTTGGAACGCAGGCAAGCTGACCAAAGCCGCATTGGCCAGCGCCACCGAAGCAGAGTTTCGCCCGGCATTGGAACTTGGCAGCCGCGCCGCGGCGATTACCGTATCGCGTGCCGGTGCCAACCCCCCGTGGGAGCATGAACTGTGAGGGCCCTGCTTCAACGCGTCAGCTCGGCCTCGGTCAGCGTGGGGGACGAGGTGATCGGACAAATCGGATCAGGACTGTTGATCCTGGTCTGCGCGATGCAAGGAGATGACGAGGCACAAGCCGACAAGCTGGCTGCCAAAATTGCCAAACTTCGGATCTTTACCGATGATGCCGGCAAAATGAACCTTTCGGTACGGGACATCGCGGGGTCTGCGCTGGTGGTCAGTCAGTTCACACTTGCCGCTGACACCGCGCGCGGCAACCGTCCGGGGTTTTCATCCGCCGCCGCCCCCGCAGAGGGCCAGCGGCTTTATGAGCACTTTGCAAGGGCCTTGGCAGCACAGGGCATTCCCTTGCGCACCGGCCGCTTTGGCGCCGACATGAATGTCGCGCTTGTGAACGACGGCCCGGTGACGATCTGGATCGATACCGCCGTTTGAGTCGCGGCCCCGTGATTGTCAACGTGGGGCTGACACCTATGCGGCAGCTTGAACCCAAGGCAGGTCCATGACCACCGTTTTGCCTGTCGCCGCGGCCTCTTGTGCGGCCTGTCCAATGCAGACCGCCGCCAGGCCATCCGACAGCGACACCTCGGGCATGCCGCCATTGCGGATCATATCCAGGAACCGGGCGTGCTGATAAAAGGTCGACCCATTGTGGTCGCCGGCTTCGAGGATCGTCGGATCCACCGGGATCTCGACCACCTGCGGCCCCTTGGGGTGGCGAGGGCTGGCAATGACCTGCGCGACCGGTGGCGTTCCCAGATGCGTCGGCCAGAACCGGCCCGGCCCAGGCACAAGTGCCTCTATCTTGCCATTCGGACCGACCGCGCTGATTTCTTCCTGATACTTTGATCCTTCCGCGTACATGCAAAGCTCTAGCATGGCGCGGGCCCCGCTGGCGAAATCAACGATCACATAGGCACTGTCCCATATATCCGGAATTTCGCCATCATAGGTCTCATCAAGGTGGTTCACCTCTTGTCCTGCGCTGGCCATGACGCGCACCGGCTCGGACTTTAGAATAAGCCGCATCAGGTCGAAAAAATGGCAGCACTTTTCGACCAGCGTCCCGCCCGAATAGCGGTTGAAGCGGTTCCAATTGCCCACTTTGTGGAGAAAGGGAAACCGGTGTTCGCGGATCGTCAGCATCTTCACTCTGCCGGTGGCTGCATCAACCTGGTCCGCAAACGTCTGGATCGGCGGCATATAGCGATACTCCATCGCCACCCAGATCGGCGCAGGATAGCTTTTGGCGATTGCGGCGATACGGGGCGCGTCGGCAGGATCAGTGAACAGTGGCTTTTCGATCAACAGCGGCAACGGGTTGCGCGCGGCGATTTCTTCCAACTGCGGCACGTGCATGTGGTTGGGGCTGGCAACCAGAAGACAGTCCAGATCATCACGGCCCAGCAGATCCCAAAGCGCGGCTTCAAGCTTTGCGTTGGGCGCGATGGCCTTCGCTGCGTTTGCCATGATCTCGTCCGGTTCATAAATCGCGGCAACGCGGGCTTCGGGCAGCAAAGCAATATTGCGCAGGTGTTCCTGCCCCATCATGCCACAGCCGATCACGCCATAATTCAGAATTTTCATTGTCCAGTCCTCATGCCAGCCGCGCAATGTAGCGGGCCACGTTTGTGTCGATCCAATTGTGAGAGACCTCGGCCCGAGCGCCGTCTTGCGCCCATGAAATCCGCTCGACCAGCACACAGGGGGTGCCGGCACGCGGACCAAAGTCATCGGGCGCCCATTCAGGGACGGTGCCCATCAGAACGCGGTCTTCAGCGCGGACAATCCAAAGGCCAAGCCGTGTCCGGTAAAAAAGGTAAAGCGATTCAGACAGATCCGCCGGTGTCACGCTTGGCGCGTAGCTGCCATCCAGCCAGATCTCTTCCAATACGGCGGGTTGTCGGTTCAGTGCACGCAGGCGGCGTATCCGATGCGCCCCAGACGAGCGACCAAAATCGGGCAAGCCAAGGGGCTTGGAAACGCGGTCCACAGACAGCAAATCTGCGGTTGGAAGGCCACCACCCTCAGTCAATTCCACCCGAAAGAAGGCATAGACACTTTTGGTATCGGCCCGCGCCCGAATATAATTGCCAGACCCCTGAACCCGATCCAACATTCCCTTGTCCGTCAGATCGGCCAATGCCTTGCGCAGGGTTCCCACCGAGGTGCCAAGCTGCGCGGCCATCTCACGCTCGGGCGGCAGGCGTTCACCATCGGTATACCTGCCGGCCGTGATCTCTCGTATCAGCATCTCGCTGAGCTGCACATAAAGCGGCAGAGAGTGGCGCGGCTGAGAGGTCATTGGCAGGTCTTGCAGAGGTGTGAAAAAAGAATTGATACACCATTGATCTACATCAATACGGGTGCTACGCAAGAAAAAATACAATTTCGCGGAGACATCTTATGACCATCGTGCCCATCACTTCGCCGGACCTTGATGCGGCTGAGGTGTCTTGGTTCGCGGCGCTCTGCTCGGACGATTATCAGTTTCTGGGCGTCCCCGACGGAGACCTGCGATCCAGCTGGGCACATTGCTCGGGAATCGTGAAAGAGGCGGAAAAACAGGGCTTTCGCAACATTCTTTGCCCCTCGTCCTATCAGGTCGGTCAAGACACCCTAAGCTTTGTCGCAGGATGCGCCCCGATCACCGACAAGATCAACCTGCTGGCGGCTGTCCGGTGCGGCGAAATGCAACCAATCATGTTGGCCCGGACCATCGCAACCCTCGATCATATGCTTGAGGGCCGTTTGACGGTCAACATCATCTCGTCTGATTTTCCGGGTGAAAAGGCCGACAGCGGCTTTCGCTACCAACGCTCCCGCGAGGTGGTCGAGATCCTGAAGCAAGCCTGGACACAGGGCGAAATCAGCTACAAGGGTGAAGTCTATGACTTCCAGGGGCTGACCACCGACCCGGCGGTGCCTTACCAGACCGGCGGCCCACTGTTGTACTTTGGCGGATACAGCCCTGCGGCGCTGGAACTCTGCGGGCAACACTGCGACGTTTATCTGATGTGGCCCGAAACCAAAGAGGCGCTTGCGCAACGGATGCACGACGTGAACGCCGTTGCAGAGCGTTACAATCGTACCCTTGATTACGGACTGCGCGTGCACATGATCGTACGAGACACCGAAGCCGAGGCGCGTGAATACGCCGAATACATCGTCTCAAAACTTGATGAAGACAAAGGCAACGCCATCCGTGAACGCGCACTTGATGCAGGCTCTTTGGGTGTGTCGCATCAAGCCAAGAACCGCGATCTGGCAGATATGGAAGGCTTTATCGAGCCGCATCTGTGGACCGGTGTCGGTCGGGCCCGTTCGGGCTGTGGCGCGGCTTTGGTCGGGTCAGCGGATCAGGTCCTGAGTGAAATCGAGCAATATCAAAAGATGGGTATCCGTGCCTTCATCTTTTCCGGGTATCCGCATCTCGATGAATGCAAACATTTTGGCAAGCTTGTGCTGCCACATCTGAAAACCTGCTCGATGCCAGAGGCCTACGGTCGCACACCCGCATCGACACCAGCCACCCCCCTGGGTGTAGGAGAGCGCCGCTGATGGACCGCGTATCATTGAACGAAGACCTGAGCCTGTCACGTCTGGTCTATGGCATGTGGCGTTTGGGAGACGATGCAGACACCTCGCCAGAGCATGTGCGCAACAAGATTTCAGCCTGCCTTGACCAGGGTATCACCACGATGGATCAGGCGGATATCTACGGCGACTACGGCGCAGAAGAGATCATGGGACGCGCGCTTAGCCCAGAGCTGCGGAACCAAATCGAAATCGTCACCAAATGTGACATCGTTGCACCCTGCGGCCGGTATTCGGACGCCAAGGTCAAATATTACGATACCAGCCGCCAGCACATTCTGGCCTCTGTCGATCACTCGCTTCGACTGATGAATATCGATCACATCGATGTCCTGCTGATTCACCGCCCCGACCCGCTGATGGACGCCGCCGAAACCGGGGCAGCACTGGATGAAGTCGTGGCCTCGGGCAAGGTTCGGTCGGTCGGTGTGTCTAACTTCAAACTGCACGACTGGACACTGCTGCAGTCTGCGATGAAGACGCCGCTGGTGACCAACCAGATCGAATTGTCCTTGTTGGCGCATGACGGCTTTACCAATGGCGATGTTGCATATCTGCAGGAGCGTCACGTGCCGCCAATGGCCTGGTCACCCCTTGCCGGTGGCAGCCTCTTCAGCGCGGATCACACAGCGTTGCGCAGCATGCTGGCCGACATCGGCACAGCGCAGGGAGTTGATGAAACCGCCGTGGCAATCGCTTGGCTTTTGCGCCACCCGGCGCGGATTATTCCCGTGATGGGCACCAATAATCTGGACCGGATCGCGCGTATCGGTGATGCTGCCAAAGTAAGCCTGGATCGGGAGACCTGGTACACGCTTTATACCGAGGCACTGGGCACCGAAGTGCCCTAAGGACACCTAATGAACGCGATGACATCACAAAGCTCCACGTTTGATCCTGCCAGCGGCGACCCGCGTGCCTTTCGCACGGCTCTGGGCCGTTTTGGAACCGGGATCACCGTGGTGACCTGTACCACACCAACCGGGCCGCTTGGCATGACGGCGAACAGTTTCGCCAGCGTGTCGCTGGACCCGCCGCTGGTCCTATGGTCACCGGCAAAATCCTCCAGCCGGTATCCGTTTTTCAAAGCAGCAGATCATTTTGCGATACACGTGATGGGCGAAGATCAACAAGACATCTGCTCGGGCTTTGCCCGCAGCGCTGATGCCTTTGCCGGGCTTGACCAAAGTTTAAACGACCACGGTGTCCCCCTGATCAACGGCTGCTTGTCGCGTTTTGAATGCCAGAAAACCGCTGAACATGACGGCGGCGACCACACAATCATCGTGGCGCGTGTGACGCGCGTGACCACGCGCCCCGGGAAACCGCTGCTCTTTGTCGGTGGCACCTATGGGGGGTTCGACACAGCGTCATAACGGCTGCGCCCGAAACCAGGATAATCGTCGGGACGCGCCACAGGGAGGAGACTGCGGATGACCGCTTTGATGGGGCTCTTGCGCCCCTTGCAGGTCTTTAATGACGTCGTGCTGCGTTTCGGACGTGGCGTCGGCGTTGTTGCAATTGCCTTAATGGTTGTGTTCATCCTGTACCAGGTGGTGATGCGCTATGCGTTCAACAACGCACAGCCCTGGCCCGAAGAAGCCGCGCGGTTCATGATGCTTTGGATGACAGGCCTGCTGGCACCGCTGGCCTATCGACGCGGGGGTTTTGTCGCGATCGACATGGTCGAAGCCGCTCTGCCTAGGTTTGCTGCCGGCATTCTGGGACTTGCGCTGCTGCTGCTCAGCCTTTTGGTGCTGCTGGTCGGGTTGCAACTGGGCTACAAGCACATCGGCTCAGGGTGCTTGTTCAAATCATCGACCCTTTGGCTTCCGTTTACCTTGAAATTCACCATGCCGATCCCGTTGACCGATCTGGATCTGACGCTGTGTACGCGCGGCACACACGTCTACAGCTTTACCTGGGGATGGACCAAGATGCCGCTGACGCTGTCGTTTCTCGGCGTTTATGTCGGCGTTGTCATGCTGACGCTTGTGAACATTGAACTCATCTTGCGGTCCGTGATCGGAATGCTGGGCGGGCAAGACCGCCTGCGCCCGATGATTGTGGCTGACCTGCCGGAGGCAGATTGACATGCTGATCTGGTTTCTTCCACTTTTCCTACTGTTCCTGATGATCGGGCTGCCGGTGTTTTTTGGCCTGTTGGCGGCACCCGGCATCATGCTTTACCTGAATGGTCAGGAACGCGAGCTCGCCCTGCTTTATCGGAATGTCTACAACGGAATGGACAGCTTCCCACTGATGGCCATCCCGTTTTTCATGCTGGCGGGCGAACTGATGAACCGGGGCGGGATCACCACGCGCCTGGTGGAGTTCAGCCAGGCCTTGATGGGTCACCTGCGCGGAGGGTTGGCCCAGGTGAACATTCTGTCGTCGATCCTCTTTGCAGGCCTGTCCGGTTCTGCCGTGGCAGACACCTCGGCGCTTGGCTCCATGCTGATCCCCGCAATGGAGAAGGAAGGCTATACCCGTCGTTTTGCAACCGCCATCACCGCGGCAAGTTCCGTAATTGGTCCGATCATCCCTCCGTCGGGCATCATGATCATCTACGCCTATGTCATGGGCGAAAGCGTTGCGGCGCTGTTTCTTGCAGGCATCGTGCCGGGCATTATGGTTGGTGTCGGTTTGATGATCATGGTCCGGGTCACCGCAGATCGCTACAATCTGCCCCCAGCAAAGAGGGTTGTCCTGTCGGGCCAGAATCTCAGCCGGGCAGAATTCCTGTTCAGTTGGGTTTTGGTACGCGCCAACCTGGGAGGGCTTGTCTATCTTCTGGCCCCGCTGTCAGAGGACGCTGAAGCGACGCTGAAATTTGGGGTCTTTGCGGTTGGCGTCGTGGCTGCCCATATCCTGATGATGGCGTTGCGTCGGGTGGTCAGCCCCGATTTCCGCACCACCTGCAAACGTGCGGTCGTGCCGTTGCAGACCCCTATCCTGATCCTTGGCGGCATTCTGCTGGGTGTCTTCACCCCGACCGAAGCCGCAGCCGTCGCCGTTGGCTATGCGGTGCTGGTTGGGATCTTGGTCCTACGCACCCTGAAACTGCGCGATATGGGCGAAATTCTGAGCCGCGCAGCCATGACAAGCGCCGTCGTCCTTCTGTTGGTGGGCGCGGCGATGGCCTTCAAGACCGTCGTCAGCCTAAGCCACGCACCCGAACAATTGGCGGATTTCATTCTGGCCCTCAGTGAAAACCCGTTGATCTTGCTGTTCCTGATCAACCTGTTGCTGTTCGTGGTTGGCATGTTCCTCGACGCTGGCCCGGCGATCATCATTTTGGGTCCGATCCTTGGACCGATCTTTGTCGATCTTGGCGTACATCCGGTGCATTTCGCCATCATAATGAGCGTCAACCTCACCGTTGGCCTCGCGACACCGCCGATGGGACTGATCCTCTTTGTCGCCAGTTCAATCTCGGGTGAAAAGGTTGAGGCGATCGCAAAGGCAATCTTGCCCTTCCTGATGATCGAGATCATCGTGATCTTCCTGATCACGTATATACCCGCTCTTTCGATGACGATCCCGCGTCTGACAGGTTTCATAAATTAATCCTGACGGACGCCGCGTGCGTCCGTTTCAACCCCACGAGGCGCAGACCTCAACACACACATGACCAAAAAGCATAGGGAGGTACACATGCTCAAAGGTTTTACCAAGGTGGCACTGGCCGCGACCCTGCTGGCGGGAAGCGCATTCAGCGCCTACGCCGGTGGACATGCGGAATATACCATTCGCGCCACGGCCAACTCGAACGAAAACGATGAAGACTATGACGGTCTGATTGTTTTCAAGAACTATGTCGAAGCCGCGTCTAACGGCAAGATCGGCGTGGAACTGTTTATCGGCACTCAGCTTTGCTCAAACGGAACCGAATGTCTGCAAGGCATCGCAGACGGCACCATCGACGTGGTCATCCAGACCTCGGGCGGCACTGCCGGCATCTTTCCCTTTGTTCAGGTCCTCGACCTGCCCTATCTGATGGCCGATGACCGCGTCGCGGAATCCGTTCTTGCCAACGGATCGCCCTTTGTCAGCACGATGAAAAGCATGGTCGACGAGTACTCTGACGGCGCGATCCGTTTGATGACCGTGGGCAACACAGGCGGCTGGCGCAACTTTGCCAACACCAAGCGTCGGGTGCAGAACCCCGGTGACATGGAAGGCCTTAAAATCCGCACCGTGGTCGCAGACCTGCCACAGGAACTGGTCCGTGCTCTGGGTGCCTCGCCCACGCCGATCCCGTGGCCCGAGCTGTTCACCTCGTTCCAAACGGGCGTTGTCGAAGGTTCCAAGAACGGCATTACCGACATCATGGGCATGAAGTTCCCTGATGCGGGCCTGCAGTATGTCACGCTGGACGGACACGCCTATATGGGTGCGCTTTGGTTCATGAACAACGAGAAATTCATGAGCATGCCGGAAGAGCTGCGCACCGTTGTGGTCGATGGGTTCTACCAGTTGCAGCAAGCCACCTTTGCCTCGCCCAAGCGCAAGTCAATCCAGGCCTATGCTGACTTTGTCGCTGGCGGTGGTGACCTCTATGTTCCAACACCCGGCGAAAAGGCTGCCTTCAAAGAGGCCGCAGCCCCTGTTTACGACTGGTTCAAGGCCAACGTCGATGGCGGCGAGCAGATCTTTGACGCTCTGGTTGGTGCTGTTGCCGAGGTCGAAGGCGACCTGAACGCGGTTCGCGCCGCCGATATCAACTAAGAAGCGCACTTTTGCATCTTTTGGACAGAGCGGGCGAAACGCCCGCTCTTTTCATTTTGGAGAGGTATTTTCAAAGGGCAATCTTCAGCCTTCGGGCCTCTGAAAGATAGAGGTATCTTTAAGCCAAACGCCGTCACAGCGGCAAAAACAGCGCCGACCCTGCGAGGGAGAAACATGGGGAACCCGTCGATCCGCGCGACAGATTTTGTGTATGGCGCATGTATTTTGGCGAACAGGAAGACGATCCGATAAAGGTTCGATCGAGACAACCGAAAGGATTGCGGTGACTGTTATTTGGCAGCGATTTGCCAAGAGATCGCAGACCAATTTACGGGTGCCTCAATACATCGAATGCGAAACAGAAACAATTGAGGCGCCAACATCAGGAGTGTCTCGAAAATGGAAACACAGTTGAGCAGTCGAAAGAAATCACTTCTCTGTAATCTACGTTTTGGCCATTATCTGAAAGGGTAAAGCCATTCTTTATAATCAGCGACCAGTTTGTTGCCATGTTCGATTTGCTCAGGCGTCATTTTCTTGATCACCTCTTCTTGGCTGATTGCCGCGTCGGGGTCTCCTCCGATTGCGCTGAGGACGTACCAGGCGTACGCTCGCACAAGATCGGGCGCAGGCAGGCCGATGCCAACTTCATAATACCAGCCGATACCAGATTGCGCGCCCGGGTGCCCTTTCAATGCACTGCGCAGATACCAATCAAAGGCTCGCACGGGATCACGATCAACGCCAAGACCAAGCGCATACATGACGCCGATCAATTCTTCGGCGTCGGCATTTCCGGATCGGGCCGCAGGCCAAAGCGCCTCGCGTGCCTCTTTGAACTTGCCTGCTTCCATCAAATCGCGCGCGTCTTCGATTTCCGCTTTGGCTGGCAGGGCCAAGGCACTTACAATACATAGTGTTTTCACGAAGGAGAGTGTTTTAAGATGTTGTTCCATCGCTTTCTGTTCCCCTTGGTTCTGGTCGCCACCTCGGCGCAGGCCGACCTTTTGACGCCAGATCAATTTCACGAGTTCGATCAGGACAAGGCCCGCATCGGTCAACTCTTGTTCTACGACAAGATCCTGTCGGGCAACAGAAATATCTCATGCGGGACCTGCCATCATCACACACAGGGCTCAGCAGATGGACTAAGCCTTGGCGTGGGCGAAGGGGGGCAGGGCGTTGGTCTGGATCGCACGGCCGGCGCCGGGCGTGACAAGATCGTCAAACGCATTCCACGCAACGCACCGGCGTTGTGGAACCTGGGACACAAGTCTGTTCAAACAGTGTTTCATGATGGGCGTTTGTCGATATCGGATATCTATGACAATGGCTACAACTCTCCCGCTGAAGAGTGGCTGCCCAAGGGCCTTGAAACGATTATCGCCGCTCAGGCGCTGTTCCCTGTAACCTCACACGCTGAAATGGCCGGAGAGGTTGGCGACAACCAGATCGCAGGGGCGGTTAACGACCGCATTGACAATGCCTGGCCAATAATCGCCAAACGTGTTCGCACAATTCCGGCCTACGGCGCCATGTTTGTCGCCGCCTTTGACCACATCAACAGTCCCGAGGAAGTGACGATGGTCGAAATCGGAAACGCCATCGCCGCCTTTATCGGAACAGAGTGGAAAAGTACGGACACCGTCTATGACGACTTTGTCCGCGACGGCAACGCGCTTCCGGAAAATGCAGAGCGCGGGCGGCAACTGTTCTTTGGCGAGGCAGGCTGCTCGGGCTGTCACAACGGCCCTCTGTTCACCGACCACAATTTCTACGCAATCGGTTTGCCTGCCTTTGGTCCGGGCAGAACGCGCCGGTTCGATCCAATCCCGCGCGATGTGGGGCGTATGGGTGAAACCGACAGTCTTGAAGATGCCTACAGGTTCAAAACGCCGTCTCTGCGCAATGTCGAACTGACAGGTCCCTACGGGCATAACGGCGCCTATCCCAAACTGACAGACATGATCCGGCACATGGCAGATCCCGCAACGACGCGCGCGTCGTGGACACGGGAAACGCCAATTCTGCCAGAGGCACCCTGGTTGGCAAAGGCCGACTTTATCATCCAGGAAGACCGTCTGGAAATGCTGCGACAAGCCACGGTCAGTGACATCACACCAGTTCAGCTGTCGGACCA
Source organism: Paracoccaceae bacterium (assembly GCA_022448925.1). Lineage (GTDB taxonomy): Bacteria > Pseudomonadota > Alphaproteobacteria > Rhodobacterales > Rhodobacteraceae > JAKVCP01. The sequence continues at coordinate 4,017 of JAKVCP010000043.1, read as the reverse complement.
GGATATTCTGGATATTGAGGCATTCCTACATTGCCTGACCGACAAAAAGGGCAACACCCGCCCATTGGGCGTGCCCGCCTGGGTGCCAAGCGGACTGTCCGTCGATTAAAAGCCCCCCGGTCATCGACGCGCGGGTCCACGCGTTTTGCGGTGCGTTTCGTCGGGGCCAGAGACGAGGACTGAAGACCTGGCAGCGTGGTTCTCGTATTTGGTTTCGTTTGCCTCGGCAGGATGTCACAAAGCGACGGCGCCTGTGCCAGGATTTGCGTTGGTCTTTTATGGGCGCATTCGGATCGAGGTTCTTTCGCCCGACACCCACGAACCTTCGCACGCCGATGCCACCGCGTCGCATATCCGATCTCGGCCCTAACCTGCCCCCACCGCAACCAGCGATGGTAGCGAAAGGCGCAGGGCCCGTGCCACCAGCCGTGCCGGTTCAGGGCGTCCCATCTCTGAACCGCCAGCAGATGCCACACGGCCGCAAAGACACGATGACGCATGGGCGGCCTAGGCCAGTGGATCCAGCACCTTGGCCAGAACCCGCTCCTTCGAGATCTGACCAAGCAAGCCCCCGTTTTCGACCACACCAATGGGACCATTGGCCTGAGTGACGCGCGTAATGACTGTGCGGATGTCGTCGTGTGGTGCAACATTAGCCTCAGGCGAACCTGTCACAGGCTCCATGATATCGCGTGCACAAAGCACGCTAAGCGGGTTCATATGTGCAACAAAATCAGCGACATAGCCATTCACGGGCTTTGAATAAATATCGTGCGGCGTTCCGCATTGAACAATGCGTCCGCCCTCCATGATGGCGATCCGATCGCCAATTTTAAATGCCTCGTCCAGATCATGACTGACAAAGATGATCGTACGTTTCAGATTTTTCTGCAAATCCAGAAGTTCGTCTTGCAAGCGGGTTCGGATCAACGGATCAAGTGCTGAAAACGGCTCGTCCATCAGAAGCAGCGGAGCCTGAGTCGCAAAGGCGCGCGCCAATCCAACCCGCTGCTGCATCCCGCCCGATAATTCTGCGACCTTGCGCTCGCCCCAATCGGCCAAGCCCACCAGCGCCAACTGCGTATCGACCGCGGCCCTGCGCTGTGCCTTGGGCATACCCCCCAACTCCAGCCCAAGACCGACGTTCTCGTGGACCGTCCGCCATGGCAACAGTCCAAACTGTTGAAAGACCATGGCAATGCGCGTTTGCCGCATGTGCCGCAACTCAGCATCCGAGGCCTGGGTCATATCCACCATGTGGTGCCCATTGTTGACCCGCACCGTCCCCCGACAGACATCGTTCAGCCCGTTGATGCCGCGCAACAGTGTGGACTTCCCCGACCCTGACAGCCCCATGAGGACCAGGATTTCCCCCTCGGCCACAGATAGCGAACAATTGTGGACGCCCAACACCTGATCGGTTTCTTTCTGGATTTCGGCCCGGTCTTTCATGGCATCCATCAAAGGCAACGCCGACATTGGGTCAGCACCGAACACTATGCTGACATTGTCAATTTCAACTGCAACAGACATCTACCGCTCCACCCGCAACATACGATCCAGCACAATGGCCAGAACCACGATGACAAACCCGCTTTCGAACCCTAACGAAGTATTCACCTGATTGAGCGCCCGCACCACTGGCACGCCAAGACCATCGGCCCCTACAAGTGCTGCGATAACCACCATCGACAGCGATAACATGATTGTCTGGTTCAAACCGGCCATGATCTGAGGAAGGGCATAGGGCAACTCGACCTTGTACAGGACCTGTCGTGGTGTGGCGCCGAACGCCCGTGCGGCCTCAAGCAGGGGCACAGGTGTCGAAGATACGCCAAGGTGCGTCAAGCGGATCGGCGCCGGAACCACGAAAATCACAGTCGCCAAAAGACCAGGCACCATGCCGATTCCAAAAAACACGATTGCAGGGATCAGATACACAAATGTTGGCAGAGTTTGCATCAGATCCAGAACTGGGCGCAGCCATGCATAAAATCGTGGGTGGTGCGCAGAATAGATGCCAATCGGCACCCCGACGGCCATACAGACCACGCAGGCCGACAATACGAGCGTTATGCTTTCAAGAGTTTCTTCCCAGTAGCCCTGGTTGAGAATGAAAAGAAACCCGGCAAACGTCAGCGCAGTCAGCTTCCAGCTGCGCTGAAGCATCCAGGTCACTGCAGCGAAAAATGCAACAATAATAAGTGGATGCGGCGTTTCCAGCACCCACAGTATCCCTTCAATCAGGATTTCCATGAGATCTGCAAGGCCATCAAAGAACCACGCCCCGTTATCTTGCAGCCAATCAAAAAAAAACCCCGCCCATTTGCCGATCGGGATCTTGTGGTCTTCTAGCCAGTTCATGCGACGTCCTTTTGCAAGACGCCCCGGAGGATCCCCCGGGGCGGCGGTTGTTTCATGGATTCAAAGGCCGTGATCAGAGACCCAGCGCACCTTTCACAGCAGCCATACCGTCACCGCCGTCCTTGGCAGTCACCCCGTCAAGCCATCCCGCCAGCACATCCGCGTTGGCCTTCAGCCAGGCGGCTGCGGCCTCACCCGGATCCTGACCGTCATCCAGAATTGCGCCCATGATCTCGTTCTCCATCGAGAGAGAGAACTCGAGGTTCATCAGAAGCTTGCCAACGTTCGGGCAGGACTCGACGTAGCCGGCCGAGGTGTTGGTGTACACAGTCGCCCCCCCAAGGTTCGGCCCAAAGTAGTCATCGCCGCCCTCCAGGTAAGTCAAATCGAAGTTTGCATTCATCGGGTGCGGTTCCCAGCCCAGAAAGACCACAGGCTTGTCACGCTTGGAGGCCCGCGCCACCTGCGCCAGCATGCCCTGCTCAGAGCTTTCGACCACTTCGAATCCGCTAAGACCGAATGCATCGCCGTCAATCATCGACTGGATCAGGCGGTTTCCGTCGTTGCCAGGTTCAATGCCATAGATTTTTTCGTCCAATTCATCAGCCAGAGCGGCGATTGCGGCAAAACTGTCAATGCCCAGTGCTGCGCCAGCCGCGTTGGTGGCCAGCGTGTACTTTGCCCCTTCCAGGTTGGCGCGTACCGTATCCACGGTGCCTGCTTCGCGGTATGGCGCGATGTCGGCCTCCATCGTTGGCATCCAGTTGCCCAGAAATACGTCCACATCGCCCTCAGCCAGGGACACGTAAGTCACTGGTACAGACAAAACCTTGATGTCGGTTTCATAGCCAAGCGCCTCAAGGACGGTGGTTGTCGCCGCGGTGGTCGCTGTGATGTCGGTCCAGCCGACGTCTGAAAACGTCACCGTGCCGCACTCAGCATGGCCCCCTGCGAAAACAGGCGTCGTCAACCCCGCCAGAGCGAGGGCAAAAAGAGGTATTGAGATTTTCATGAAATGGAACTCCCTAAGTCAGCGCATTTGGGACGCGCATTTTATTTTGTGGTGGTTGGATTAAAACACGGCGCCCAGTCCGGTGGAAGCCGGAAGGCAAAAGATTTGCGCCGCATTAATTGCCCAAACCGCCGGTTTTAGCTCAGTCCAAAATTCAGCTGAGGCTTTGGCCAAAAAAGTCCGCCCTGACGTTTGATGGGTGTCGAGTTGCAACCATGGGAACGAATCAAACCCCTACCGGGGCAATCTGCCTGTGTGCCTCAACTCATCAAAATGGCGCCAGGCCACGTCTGGCCTGAGACGACCGACCTGGTATGGGAACAGCCCCGACTTATTTCCATCGCGCGTCGGGGGGGGGCACCGCGAAACCGCGCGGTGCACAGGCCTGCATCTTTAGAACAGAGGACAAGTACAATGGCGGGTCTTGCCCTTCATGTTTGACGGCAGCAGAGCACAGCGATTTTCAGAACAAGAGCTTTTTATTCAAACCACCCGGTTCAATCTCTCTGAGGTAAAATCTATGGATGCTCAACGGCCCATCGGCGGCAAGAGACACGCCGTTCCCGATAGATGCGTTGACGCGGCACGGCCGCCTTTGCCTCCATGACCGGCGCAGACGTTAAAGCACGCAGAGACAAGGA
>JAKVCP010000042.1 GCA_022448925.1 Paracoccaceae bacterium | reverse complement strand
CGCGGTCAGGGCGATCACTGAGAAAAAAACAAAATTTGGAGCAAACGTCATTTTGGGGTCCACAGGTTCATAACACTGCAGGACGGCGCCAATCTCCGTCCTGCACTGGCGACGCGGTTAGCCGTTGATCGCTTCTTGCACGGCCTCACCCAGGGTCGCCGGGCTGTCTGCCACGACGATGCCGGCTGACCGCATGGCTTCGATCTTGTCCTCGGCGCCGCCTTTGCCGCCGGCGACAATCGCGCCCGCGTGGCCCATGCGGCGGCCCGGAGGGGCCGTGCGGCCGGCGATGAAGCCAGCGGTCGGCTTCCAGCGGCCTTTTTTCTTTTCGTCGGCCAGGAACTGCGCGGCGTCTTCTTCTGCCGAGCCGCCAATTTCACCAATCATGATGATCGACTGCGTCTCGTCATCGGCCAGGAACATCTCCAGCACGTCGATGTGCTCGGTTCCTTTGATAGGGTCGCCGCCGATACCAACAGCCGAGGATTGGCCCAGACCCATGTCGGTGGTCTGCTTGACCGCCTCATAGGTCAGTGTGCCCGAGCGCGAGACGACGCCACAGCTGCCGCGCTTGTGGATATGGCCGGGCATGATGCCGATCTTGCAGGCATCCGGCGTGATGACACCCGGGCAGTTCGGGCCGATCAGGCGCGATTTCGAGCCTTCCAGCGCGCGCTGCACCTTCATCATGTCCAGAACCGGGATGCCTTCGGTGATGCAGACGATCAGGGGCATCTCGGCGTCGATCGCTTCAAGGATCGAGTCCGCTGCAAAGGGCGGAGGGACGTAGATGACGCTGGCGTTGGCTTCGGTGACATGCATCGCTTCGTGCACCGAGTTGAAGACCGGCAGGTCGAGGTGGGTCTGACCGCCCTTGCCGGGGGTCACGCCGCCGACCATCTGGGTGCCATAGGCGATGGCCTGTTCGGTGTGGAATGTGCCCTGCGAGCCGGTGAGGCCCTGACAGATCACTTTGGTGTTTTCGTCGATGAGGACTGCCATTTTATTTGGCTCCTGTGATTTGTGTGGGGGTCTGCATTACGAAGCTCGATCGATAGCTTTCACTACGAGGTGTGTTGATGACACTCTTGAAACCCGCCAATCCCTTGTTGTCGAATGCAAATGCGATTTCGACGACAACGTTTTGTTCAGGTGCAAGAACGCAAACTACAGTCGCTTTAGTATTGCCATGATCGGAGCGAACAACCACGTCAGAATAGGTGAAGAAGCGCACGCCCTTGATCAGCGAAGTCCAGAAAGTCGGAAGTGAAAACTCGAGCGACTTCAGTCCTTCCGCTTGTTGTGACAATGTTTCTACAGCGATGTTTTGGCAAGCATTGTCCGCCAAAACATCAGCTTCGCGATAGAGTTCGTAGTCGCCAACTTTCACAGCATCCGCTGCAAATGCAGGCGTTGCTCCGATAGTTGACACAAGTGCTGCAATTCGAGCTGCGCGCATCCCAGTTTAACCTTTGACCGCCTTCACGATCTTCTCGGCGCCGTCTTTCAGGTCGTCGGCTGCGATCACGTTCAGGCCAGAGGTGTTGATGATCTCTTTGCCCTTCTCAACGTTGGTGCCTTCCAAACGCACAACCAGCGGAACCTGCAGGCCGACCTCTTTCACAGCCGCGACCACGCCCTCGGCGATGACGTCGCAGCGCATGATGCCGCCGAAGATGTTCACCAGAATGCCTTTGACGTTTTCGTCCGAGGTGATGATCTTGAACGCTTCGGTCACCTTTTCCTTGGTCGCGCCGCCGCCCACGTCGAGGAAGTTGGCAGGTTCCGCGCCGTAGAGCTTGATGATGTCCATCGTGGCCATCGCCAGACCCGCGCCGTTCACCATGCAGCCGATCTCGCCATCAAGCGCGATGTAGTTCAGGTCGAACTTGGAGGCCTCGAGTTCCTTGGGGTCTTCCTCGGTCTCGTCGCGCAGGGCGGCCACATCCGGCTGGCGGTAGATCGCGTTGCCGTCAAAGCCCAGCTTTGCGTCCAGAACCTTGAGCTCGTTGCCGGGCATGACGATCAGCGGGTTGATTTCCAGCATCTCCATGTCCTTTTCAAGGAAGGCTTTGTAGAGCGTGCCCATCAGCTTGACGCACTGCTTGACCGCGGCGCCTTCCAGGCCCAGGGCGAACGCGATGCGGCGGCCGTGGTAGGCCTGATAGCCGGTGGCCGGATCGACGCTGAACGACAGGATCTTTTCTGGGGTCGAGGCGGCGACCTCTTCGATGTCCATGCCGCCCTCGGTCGAACAGACAAAGCTGACACGGCTGGTGACACGATCGACCAGCAGGGCAAGGTAAAGTTCGCGCTCGATGTCGCTGCCGTCTTCGATGTAGATGCGGTTGACCTGCTTGCCAGCCGGACCTGTCTGGTGCGTCACCAGGGTGCGTCCCAGCATCTTCTTGGCCTCTTGTGCGGCCTCTTCGACGCTTTTGGCAAGGCGCACACCGCCTTTGTCACCCGCATCGGCTTCCTTGAAGGTGCCCTTGCCGCGCCCGCCTGCGTGAATTTGCGCCTTGACCACCCAGAGGGGGCCATCAAGTTCACCTGCGGCAGTCTTGGCGTCTTCTGCTTTCAGAACAACGCGGCCGTCCGAGACGGGCGCGCCGTAGCTGCGTAGCAGCGCTTTGGCCTGGTACTCGTGGATATTCATGGGATGGGTGCCCCCGTCTTGCTTCTATTTGGTTAGCTATTGGCAGCACTACAGGGTGCAGTAAAACAAAACTTTGATGTAGCTCGGCATTTTCAAGCAATTTTTCGACTTTTGTGATCACACTTTAAAAATGTGTGATCACAAAGATTTGCGCGCGTCGACGATGTGATTCGACTATCCAGGTTTTGATGAAATTCACATGTTTCCTGCAGTTTTCGTGACCAGCCAGAACCTGCATGGTCGTCACCGCTCCTTTTTTCTTGCGCCCAATCGACTTAGCAAGGCGCGCCCCGTTCGACAGAGTCCGCGTTTTTTCGGGGGCGGGGCATGCGTGTTGCCCCCTTTTTCCCGCGTCGGATCTGGCGACCTTTTTTTGAGGTGCTCTGTTTTGCAACGGTTGCACATACACGGAGCCCGGTGCCGGAAGCGGGCCTGAGGTCATCTAGGCAGAAAGGCATGTCTTTTTGGAAAACATTGGTGAATGGGGATTGCCCACTCCGGTATCGCCATTGGCTCATAGCGGAAATCGGTCTGACCATGCCAGCCCGATCCGATCGGAGAACGACATTGATTGGGCATCGGGCCTCTGGCCGTCGCTTGCGCTTTGGGGAGGGGGTGAGGCTGTGAAAGTTCCTCTTAGTTAGGCAGCAGGCGCTGACCAACACCGGTGTTTAAATATTGGCAGCCAGTTTGGCTCTGGTGCCGCCTCTGTGAGACACCCAGTGTGTTTTGGAGGTGGAGACAAAAAACGCCCGGCAAACTGCCGGACGTTTCTTGAAGCTTGATATGAAAACCTGGTGGTTATGCAAGCGATCCGTCGATGCCCTTACAGGCCTCAACGAGGCCCTTTACGGCTGTTACGGAGCTGTCGAACATAGCCTTTTCATCTTTGGTCATCTTGATATCGACCACCCGTTCGATGCCGTTGGCACCGATCACGGTAGGAACACCAACGTAGAAACCCTCCAGACCGAATTCGCCGTCACAGTAGGCGGCGCAGGGAAGTACGCGCTTTTGATCCTTTAGGTAGGCTTCGGCCATTTCAATCGCCGAGGTGGCTGGTGCGTAGAAGGCCGACCCGGTCTTGAGCAGCCCCACGATCTCTGCGCCGCCGTCACGCGTGCGCTGGACGATGGCGTCCAGCTTATCCTGCGTTGTCCAGCCCATTTTGACCAGATCTGGCAGTGGAATGCCTGCCACGGTTGAATAGCGCGTCAGCGGAACCATCGTATCGCCATGTCCACCCAGAACAAACGCGGTCACGTCCTTCATCGAGACGTCAAATTCCAGCGACAGGAAATGGCGGAACCGCGCGCTGTCAAGCACGCCTGCCATGCCGCAAACCTTTTGGGTGGGCAGGCCAGAAAATTTTTGCAAAGCCCAAACCATTGCGTCCAGCGGGTTGGTGATACAGATCACAAACGCATCAGGCGCGTTGTCGCGAATGCCTTCGCCGACCGACTTCATGACTTTCAGGTTGATGCCCAAAAGGTCATCTCGGCTCATTCCGGGTTTGCGCGGCACACCGGCGGTGACGATGCAAACATCCGCACCTGCGATGTCGGCGTAGTCTTGTGTGCCTTTCAGGGCGGCATCGAACCCTTCGGAAGGGCCGGATTCTGCGATGTCCAGCGCTTTGCCGTCCGGGATGCCTTCGGCAATGTCGAATAGAACGACGTCGCCCAGCTCTTTGAGTGCTGCAAGGTGGGCAAGCGTGCCCCCAATTTGTCCCGCGCCGATCAGGGCGATCTTTGGTCTGGCCATGTGAGTTCTTCTCCGGTCCCATTGGATTTGGCGAACGGGGTAGAACTTTGTGCGCTTTGGTGCAAGCCCGCTGCGCTGCGGCACGCCCAGGCGGAAGGCTGTCCATTCCGGCACTGGCGGGATAAGCCTTTCCACGGCTGAGAAGAAATTGGAATCGGGCATGGATTTATTCACTTGGTGGATTTTGTTGATCGCTGCACCTGCCGTGGTTCTGGCCGGTATTTCAAAGGGGGGATTCGGCTCGGGTGCGGCTTTTGTGAGTTCATCGATTCTCGCTTTGGTAATCGAACCTAGGCTGGCGTTGGGGGTGATGCTGCCCTTGCTGATGCTGATCGATGTGCGCAGCATTCCTGCCTACTGGCAGAAGTGGAGCCCGCCTGATGCGCGTATTCTTATACTGGGCAGTTTGCCGGGTGTGGTGCTTGGCCTGTTGTTTTTCCGGTGGGCCGACCCGAACGCCATCCGACTGTTGATTGGTGCGATCTGCGTTTTGTTCGTCGTATGGCAGGCGTTGCCGATTGCTGACCGTCCGACATCGACGAAAGTGGGGGGCGGGGGGATCACGGGCCTGTTCATGGGGGCCGTGCTGGGGTTCACAAGTTTTGTCAGCCATGCCGGCGGTCCAGCAGCCGCGATCTATCTCTTGCGGCAAGGCTTGGACAAGACCAGCTATCAGGCAACCACGGTTATCGTCTTTTGGGCTGTCAACCTCGCCAAGTTTTTCGTCTATGCAGCGATGGGTATTTTCACGGTGCAAAGTTTGATGTTCGGCCTGGTCATGGCGCCTTTTGCATTGTTGGGCACATGGATCGGAATCCGTGCGCATCATCTGGTGCCGGACCGTCTTTTCTTTGCGGTGACCTATGCCATGCTGCTGTTGACCGGCGCAAAATTGATCTGGGACGGCCTTGCGTGACATGTCTGAGGGGGGGCCTTTGTATAACAAAGGTCGGTGCATCATCTGCTCGGTGTTGGTGCAGTTCGACAAGGCGGCGCATGCCTTTGATGACGTGGCAAACCGCCTGTGCCGAAGGGGACTGTCCCGACCTTCCGACGGAAGGGTCCGTAGGGCGCGCGGCACACCCTCTGCTACCGCTCTTCTGCCCAGCGGGGACACGTCCCAAAGACCAAAAGACCCGTCCGGGTGTTTCAAAACCTACGACAATTCGAAAAGGGCATTCGGACCACGCTGTTGCGGGATTACGCCTCTTGTTCCTTGACCGGCAGTTGTTCTGCCAAGGTTTCAAAGGCCTGCCCGCTGGCAACAAGGCAGGTCGTGCCGCCGGCAGTCGTGACAGTTATTGTCCATGTGCCGGTGCTGGACGAGGCAAAAACCTCAATGATTGCATTGTTGTGCCCCAGCCCGATTGACTGCCGGGTTTCGCCGTAGGTTTCAGTCAAGCGTTGAAGTACGATATCACGCGGACCACAGGTGCGTGTTTGGGCCAGGGACTGCGCTGCCGACACCGCCAGAAGTCCAATGCCCAGCGACAATATCATCAGTTTCTCTTTCATGCCGTCACCTTTCGTTAAGGCACCTCATTCAGGTGCAAGTCTCCTCTTTCATGGATGCCATGTGGCTCTGTTCGGTGAGGTTCTGATCTGCCTCGCCACGATCAACCTGAGGGTGAAATCTGCGGCAGAATCCCTGTACACCGAGTTAATAGCCCGACCTTACGTCCTCTGTGCTGCGCCGCGGCATTTTTGGCTTGAACTTATTGAAAAAAAATGCCCCATAATGCGCAACAAAATTACCCAGAGGTTGCAGTATGGACATGCGCAAACGCCCCTATCGTTCGGTTCTTTATATACCGGGTTCAAAAGACCGGGCCCTAGAGAAGGCCAAGACGCTGGCTGTCGATGCAATCATTTTCGATCTAGAAGACGCTGTGGCCGTCGACGAGAAAGACAACGCACGCGCCCGGCTGACAGCGGCCCTTGCAGACGGCGGCTACGGTGCGCGCATGCGGATCGTTCGGATCAACGGGCTTGATACGCCATGGGGACGTCAGGACGCCGAGGCTGTGGCCACAATGGCCTGTGACGCAGTGCTGCTGCCCAAGGTCGAAACTCTCCAGCAGCTTGATGCCCTTTCCGAGATCACCGGCGATTTGCCGATATGGGCCATGATGGAGACACCACGGGGCATCCTGAATGCACAGGCCTTGGCAGCGCATCCCGATCTCGCCGGGTTTGTCATGGGCACCAATGATCTGGCCAAGGATCTTCAATGTCGAAGCGGGGCGGATCGCATGCCGATGCTGACCTCTTTGCAGCTGTGTCTGCTTGCTGCCAAGGCCGAAGGGGTTGTCATTGTTGATGGGGTCTACAATGCCTTCAAGGACGAACAGGGGCTGAAAATGGAATGCGACCAGGGTCGCGACATGGGTTTTGATGGCAAGACACTGATCCATCCCGCACAGATTTCGGTGGCCAATGCGACCTTTGCTCCGACAGAGGCAGAGATTGACTTGGCACAACGTCAGATTCTGGCCTTTGCCGAGGCAGAACGCGAGGGAAAAGGTGTGGCCGTCGTTGACGGCAGCATTGTCGAGGGACTTCATGTTGCCACCGCCCGCGAGGTTCTGGCAAAAGCGGAGGCAATCGCAGCTTTCGCCACGGAGTAACCCCCATGATTGTCCTGATCCTCGGCCTCACCCTTTGGGTGGCGGCACATGCTTTCAAACGCATATTGCCACAACGTCGCATTGCGATGGGTGACCGCGCCAAGGGGCTCGTGGCTGCCGGGGTTCTGGGCAGCGTCGTATTGATGGTCTTTGGTTATCGCGCTGCGCCGTACATCGATCTTTGGTACCCGCCCAGCTTTATGGTGCATCTCAACAATCTGTTGATGGTCTTTGCGCTTTACTTGACCAGTCCCGCCCCCAAACGCGGCAAACTGGTCGCTGGTATGCGCCACCCGATGCAAACGGGTTTTGCTCTTTGGGCGATAGCCCATCTCTTGGTCAACGGGGATCTTGCCTCGGTCATTTTGTTCGGCACGCTTCTGGCCTGGAGTGCAGTGACCGCTCAGGTTATCAACCGGGCAGAGCCCGACTGGCAGCCGCGGTCCGGGGGCTCTTATGCCATTGATGGTGTGTGCTTTGTCGCTTCGATCGTGCTGCTGGGCGTGGTCGGTTATGTTCACGGCCTGCTCGGCCCATGGCCCTTCCCGGGATAATACAATGAAACTTTACCGTTTTCTGACGTCTGACGACACCTCTGCGTTTTGTCACAAGGTAACCGCGGCCCTGAATGCGGGCTGGGACTTGCACGGGGATCCCACGTATGCCTTCGACGCAGCAAATGGCGTCATGCGGTGTGGCCAAGCCGTCGTGAAAGAGGTCGAAGGCACCTACACTCCTGAAACAGAACTGGGGAAACACTAAATGGCCAAGACAAGCGCAGGCCGCTTTTTCGAGGATTACACGCTGGGACAGGTCATAGACCATGCCGTGCCTCGGACCATCTCTGGAGGAGAGCGCGCCATATATCATGCGCTATACCCTGCAAGGCATGCGTTGTATTCCTCGGATGAATTTGCCCGCGCGTCGGGGCTGCGGGCCAGCCCGGTTGACGACCTTGTTGTCTTTCACGTGGTGTTTGGCAAATCGGTGCCGGATATTTCACTGAATGCGGTTGCCAACCTTGGCTATGCCGAGGCGCGTTGGTTGAAACCTGTGTGGCCCGGAGACACACTGCGATCTTCTTCTGAAGTGATTGGACTTAAACAAAACTCCAGCGGAAAGACCGGTGTGGTCTATGTGCGCACCACAGGTGTGAACCAGCATGACGAAGTGGTCATGCAGTTTGTTCGGTGGGTCATGGTGCGCAAGCGCGATCATGCTGCGCCCGCACCGCACGTGGTGGTGCCAGATACAGCGCCGTCTGTTGCGGCAGCGGATCTGTCTGTTCCAGAGGGGCTTGACTTTCGCGACTACGACCTCGCGCACGCAGGAGAGCCGCATCGGTTGGCTGACTATGACGTGGGTGAGCAGATCGATCATGTCGACGGAGTGACGATAGAAGAGGCCGAACACATGTTGGCCACGCGGTTGTGGCAGAACACCGCGAAGACGCACTTTGACGGGACGTTGCGCGAAGATGGCAAACGGCTCATTTATGGCGGTCATGTGATCTCTATGGCGCGGGCGCTCAGCTTTAATGGTCTGGCCAACGCGCAGATGATCGCAGCGCTTAACTCCGGAACACATGCCAATCCATGTTTTGCCGGGGACACGGTGCGCGCCTGGTCAGAAGTTCTTGACAAAGCTGAAACCTCGGCTCCGGGTGTGGGGGCGCTGCGTTTGCGGTTGGTCGCAACAAAAGGCGGCGCGCCCTTTGCCCTAAGGGATGAAAACGGTCGGTATCTTCCTGACGTTCTGCTGGACATTGACTATTGGGCGCTGCTGCCAACCTGAAAGGCGATCCGCCCTGCCACAGCACTGCAGGGTGCCATCATGAACCTCGATGGTTGGGGCGGATCGCTGGCCATGGCTGATTGAGGTGGCGCGCAGGGGCCCGTGCAAGTGTCTTCTCTATCATTCTGCAACGGGCATGCTGGGTGTGATGAGGGCGCCTGAAATGTGATCACGGACAGTGACGCGCGTGCAGCAGTGCACTCTCATCATCATCAGTGGCGTATCCGAATCCAATTCCCGCTCTCATGCAGGGGTGTGAAACAGCCACTGGAACGTTAGCGCAGGACATGTGATCACAGTTATGGAACTGTGATCACAAAGTGAAAAAAAACCGGTGAGTTGCGCCAAAAAACCGCGCCATAAACCAATCACCTACGGTGACAGCACGCGAAAATTCCGTAAAACGGTGGTAACAGAAGTTGCAAATGGGATCGTCCATCATGGCTGACGTGAATAGGGGCACGCGCCCGCTGTCACCCCACTTACAGATTTATCGCCCGCAGATGACATCAATGTCATCAATCATGGTGCGCATTACCGGGATTGCCTGTCTTGGCCTGTCCATCATTGTGGTTGCGTGGCTGCTTGCAATGTCTACCTCAGAGGCAGCTTTTGAGACAGCAAATGGGCTGCTGCGCAGTGGGTTGGGCAAACTCATCATGTTTGGCGCCACATGGGCGGTGTTCTACCACATGCTGGGCCGTCTGCGGCACGTCATATGGGATTTTGGATATGCGCTGGACGTGCGCACCTCTGAGAAGATGGGCATCGGCATGTTTGTCGGCGCAACGATCTTGGCCGTATTGGCCGTCGTCATACTTTAGGGATCTACCGAAATGGCTTATCTTACCGATCGCAAGCGCGCGCAGGGAACGGGGTCTGGTCGTCGGGGCACATTGCATCACTGGCAGATGATTGTAAGCTCTATCCTTCTGGTTGTTGTGGTTCCTTTGTTTGTCGTGACTTTCGGCGCTGGACTCGGGGGCAGTTACGAGGAAACCTTGGCCTACTTCGGGCGCCCGTTTCCGGCCATCGTCAGCGCTTTGTGCCTGATTGTTGGCATTTTGCACTTCAAAAGTGAGGCCGAAGAGGCCATCGAAGACTATATGCACGGTGTGGCAGAGCGGCTGACCGTCGTCGCGGTCGGTGCATTGTCCTACACGCTGATCGCCGTGGCTGTGTTTGCCCTGATCAAAATCGCTCTTTAAGGATTCCGGAGTAACAAGAATGGCTGCTTACGAATACGAGACGCATGATTATGACGTCGTGGTCGTCGGTGCTGGCGGAGCCGGATTGCGGGCGACGCTTGGCATGGCCGAACAGGGCCTGCGCACGGCCTGTGTCACCAAGGTGTTCCCGACACGCTCGCACACCGTTGCGGCACAGGGTGGTATCGCGGCCAGCCTGGGCAACATGGGCCCGGACAGCTGGCAATGGCACATGTATGATACCGTAAAAGGCTCTGACTGGCTGGGCGATACGGATGCGATGGAATACCTCGCACGGGAAGCGCCCAAGGCGGTTTACGAGTTGGAGCACTACGGCGTTCCCTTCAGCCGCACAGAAGAGGGCAAGATCTATCAACGTCCCTTTGGCGGCCACACCACAGAGTTCGGCGAAGGCCCTCCGGTTCAGCGCACCTGTGCGGCAGCTGACCGGACAGGTCACGCCATTCTGCACACCCTGTACGGCCAATCCTTGAAGAACAACGCCGAATTCTACATCGAGTACTTCGCGATTGACCTGATCATGAGCGATGATGGCGCCTGCACGGGCGTTGTCTGTTGGAAGCTCGATGATGGTACGATTCACGTCTTTAATGCCAAGATGGTCGTACTTGCCACCGGGGGGTATGGACGCGCCTATTTCAGCGCAACGTCGGCGCATACCTGCACCGGCGATGGGGGCGGCATGGTTGCCCGCGCAGGTTTGCCCCTGCAGGACATGGAGTTCGTTCAGTTCCACCCGACTGGCATTTACGGATCGGGCTGCCTGATTACCGAAGGGGCTCGGGGCGAAGGCGGATATCTCACCAACTCCGAAGGCGAACGCTTCATGGAGCGCTACGCGCCCAACTACAAGGACCTCGCGCCGCGTGACTACGTGAGCCGCTCCATGACGATGGAGATCCGCGAAGGCCGGGGTGTTGGTGCCGATGGAGACCACATCTACCTCAACCTCAATCACCTGCCTGCCGAAGCGCTGGCCGAACGCTTGCCGGGCATCTCGGAAAGCGCCAAGATTTTCGCTGGCGTTGATGTCACCAAAGAGCCCATCCCCGTTCTGCCAACAGTGCACTACAACATGGGCGGTGTGCCGACCAACTATTGGGGTGAGGTGCTGAATCCCTCAGCCGAGGATCCAAACGCTGTTGTTCCGGGTTTGATGGCTGTGGGTGAGGCAGGATGCGCGTCGGTCCATGGTGCAAACCGGCTAGGGTCGAATTCGTTGATCGACCTTGTTGTCTTTGGGCGTGCCTCGGCTATCCGTGCGGGGCAGGTTGTCGACCGGAAAACTGCAGTGCCTGCTACAAACGTCGGGCAGGTTGACAAGGCGCTTGATCGCTTTGACACTCTGCGCCACGCATCGGGCGATGTTGCAACCGCCGACCTGCGGCTTGAAATGCAACGCACCATGCAGGCGGATGCCGCCGTTTTCCGGACCGCCAAGACCATGGCCGAAGGTGTTGAAAAAATGGATGCGGTTGCGTCCAAAATGGAGCACCTGAAGGTGACTGATCGCAGTCTGGTCTGGAACAGCGACCTGATGGAAACGTTGGAGTTGACCAACTTGATGCCAAATGCGCTGGCCACGATCTACGGCGCTGAAGCACGCAAGGAAAGCCGGGGCGCCCACGCGCACGAGGATTTCACCACGCGCGATGATGAAAACTGGCGGGTTCACACAGTGGCCCGCGTAGATGGCGCGACAGTGGATCTGAGTTATCGGCCAGTTGTGCTTGATCCGCTGACCACGGAAGATGAAGGTGGGATATCCACGGCCAAGATCGCGCCCAAGGCGCGGACGTTCTAAGGAGAGACGAAATGGTACAGTTTACGCTTCCCAAGAACTCCAAGATCACCGTCGGCAAGACCTGGCCGAAACCCGAGGGTGCGACCAATGTCCGAAAGTTCCAGATCTATCGCTGGAACTCGGATGATGGAAAAAATCCCAGTGTCGATACCTACTTTCTGGATATGGACAAGTGCGGGCCCATGGTTTTGGACGCGCTGATCAAGATCAAGAATGAGATCGATCCGACCCTTACTTTCCGTCGGTCCTGCCGCGAGGGCATCTGCGGCTCTTGTGCGATGAACATCGACGGCATCAACACGCTGGCCTGCATTTACGGTCTGGATGAGATCAAAGGCGACGTGAAGATCTATCCGCTCCCGCATATGCCAGTGGTCAAGGACCTGATCCCTGATCTGACGCATTTCTATGCACAGCACGCCAGCATCATGCCATGGCTGGAGACCAAGACCAATCGTCCGGCCAAAGAATGGAAGCAGTCAATCGATGACCGCAAAAAGCTGGACGGCTTATATGAATGTGTAATGTGTGCCAGTTGTTCAACCTCGTGCCCCAGCTATTGGTGGAATGGCGACCGTTATCTTGGACCAGCTGCATTGTTGCATGCCTATCGCTGGATCATTGACAGCCGCGATGAAGCGACGGGTGAGCGCCTGGACGAGCTGGAAGACCCCTTCAAGCTGTACCGGTGCCACACCATCATGAACTGCGCCAAGACCTGCCCCAAGGGGTTGAACCCCGCCAAGGCGATTGCTGAGATCAAGAAAATGATGGTGGATCGCGCAGTCTGACGCCGCTGCTTGGGCAAAAATGGCAGCGCGTGATGAGGATCAGGCGCTGCGTGCGTGCTGAAACGTGTTGGCTTGGTCTTTCACTGCCAATGTCTTGAAAACGGCTGGATCAGGCGCGAACATGCCTGCGCCCGTCGCTTGGCCCTGAGGGGCCGTTTGAGACGCTGCTTTCTTGGTGAACTCGTGGTGCGCAGCCTGCGCTGGTCGCAGTAGACCCGGGGCGCAATCCTTCCGAATACGCGCTCCACTTTTCGTCAGTGCTTGTTTGAAACCGCACCTGCGGGTATCACACGCACGCTCAAAAAGGGTCCCGAACGGCTCAGGTTTTGCGTCGGATCTTTTGGACTTTGCATAATCCGTGTAGCAAAAAAGGCCTTGGCCTGTTTGATGAGGGCTTTTCGAAGATGTGTCCCTCTTGTCAAACCGAAGAATATTGCAGGTCCCCGGACCGAGAATTCTTTGCGGTGTGCCAAGCGGACCAATGCAAGGGGCGCCATGACGTAGTCCAAGCGATCATGCCATGCACCGCGCCCTGCGGGTCTGGTTGCGAAAAGGCAGGCCGAGCTGATGAAACGACCCGGTCGGGCGCCTTGGTACCCTTGTGATGGGCGCGTCCCTCGTGCGCCCATCTTGTGTGTCCCAAAGCGTGACAGCACCCTATCACAGGCCTCAATCACGACAGCCGTCACCGGTCCTGCAAAATCGGGTGGCTGTCGTGTGACCCAAGTGTTCAGGATGCCATGTCATAACCGCCGTTGTAGTCATCGCTTTTTCTGCGGACCTGCGCGTGCTCCACGATACGCGAGCGGGCAATGCCGCGAAAGTCTTCGATAGATGTGTGACCCTTGCGTTCCATGTAGTCCGACAAGTCCTGTGTCAGCTCTTGGATCAGCTTGACACCGACGCCACCGCTGCCCTTTTCCTCCATCGCAGCGGTGCAGACCTGCAGGTTCCCCGCCCCATGCACAATGAAGTTGAAGGCTTCGCGAAAACCCTTGATCCCACCGATGCCAGAGATCGCCTGATCCGGGTGCGCGCGGGAAATGTCAGAAACACGTTGCAGCGATTGATGAAGGATCGCCAGCCCTCCAAGACCGCCCGACGTCACAAGCCCGTCGACCTCGACTTCGAATTTCAGGGTTTCTGGATCCATCAAAGGCAAAGACGGAAAGGTGTTGCAGAGTGACACACAGGCGGCGCCTGCGTCATAGGCTGCGCCGGCAGCCTCGACCATGGTCGAGGTCGCAGGCGTCAGCTTAACCCAAATCGGAACGTCGACCACGCTTGTCACGGCCTTGAGTATGGACCGGATGACATCTTCGTCGTTGGCGATATTGGCGCCCATGTCCTTGCGATCCATATGCGGACAGGACAGATTCAGTTCCAAAGCATCGCAGCCCACGTCGACACAGGCTGTTGCCAGCTTTCGCCAATTGTTCATTTCATCTTCACCATCCGCGCCTGCCATGATCGAAGCGATCAACATACGGTCTGGATAGGTGGCCTTGATCTCTCGCAGATCCGGCAGCCATTGTTCCAGTGGCTGGTCTGAGATAAGTTCCCAGTTCCACGACGAATGCGACGCCGTATCGGGACGCTTCATACGCGAGACATATGGCTTTTCCTCGCTGACGCGCTGATAGATTGTCTTGGGGCCGGCAACATTTTCCACCGGGTGAAGGCCAATCGTTTTGGTCACAACGCCGCCCCAGCCGGCTTCAAAGGCTTTCAGGATTTTACGTTTGCTTTCCGTTGGCGGCGCCGAGGCCAGAACGAAAGGATTGACGAACTCTAAGCCCGTGAATGTGGTTGCTAGTGTGGTCACCGCCTTGGCCCCATTTTTGACTATCCGGTAAAAAAATGGTGGAAGTGATTTTCGCCAAAGTCAACAGTTTCCCTTGGTTTTTCCGGGCAAAGTGTAAATTCGCGGGTGGGCTTCGGGTCTTTGCCTAAAAATGCGGAGGTGCCGAACGGTCAGATGACCAGAATCGGCGTAAGCCCAAGGGTATGGTGCTGAGCGTGACAAGGCGCTCATGTGATGTCGACAGATCTGGGATGTTCACAAGCGATACTGGGTACAGGCACCGTAACGACATGCAGTAAGATGGGTCAGTTCGCAGCAACAACCCGCAGGACTGCTTTGTTCGACGGGCGTTTTTCACCGCTTGGAAACCGGGCTGCAAACGTCAGGGCTGCGCGGATCAGATCTGGATCCATACGACCGCCAGTCAACTCGTCCACATCATGCCGCGCCGCGCCGGTTTGATCGCGCCGCATATGGTGTATCATTTGCAACAGGGTGCGTTCATCGGGGGTCACAAACAGTCTGGCGTCGGGACACAGAGGATCCTGATATTCAAATCGCCGCCCAAGACCGCGAGTCATGACGGATAGAAAAATTTGAAAATTATGTGCAATGCTCAGCCCCGGGCTTTCCGACCAGTTTTCCACCGCAATGGCCAAAGCGTGTTGCCAACCTGATCTGTCGGGATTTTGCAGGGATGACAAAAAATGGCGCGCCAGTGGAAGAAGCCCAAGCTCAAAGGCGTCACAGTCGAGTGTCTCAATTGGATCCAGGCAGACGAGGGGATGAGGATGCGCGGACATGATCGTACCTGTGTCTTGGGAAAGATGAATGCCGTGCGATATCCTGAGCGATAGTCACTTGGTGCCGCATAATTGACAAAAACAATCAGGAAAAACAAGGGCTGCTTTCGATCCCTCCCAAATTTACGTCTGCGACCGCCTGCGTCCAAGACCCGTTTCAGCAGGCCTATTCAGAGAATGTCGCACGGGTCACTGACGGTTATAGCCGTTCGATGCTGGCCGCGATGCGCAGGGCCTCTTCGGGTTCAAGGCGTGGCGGGTGCCAGTCGCGTCCGGGCGCTGCCGCCAAAAGCGTTTTGGTATAGGCATGCTTGGGGGTGTCGAACACTGATTTGGCAGGCCCAAATTCAACCATGACGCCCTTTTGCATCACTGTGATATAGTCGCTGATCTGCGCTGCCACCCTAAGGTCATGGGTGATGAAGATGATCGCCATTTTGTAGTGCTGTTGAAGATCGTTGAGCAGTCTCAGCACCTGCTTCTGGACAGACAGATCCAGGGCCGAGACGCTTTCATCTGCGATCACCACGTCTGGCTCCATTGCCAGGGCCCGAGCAATGCCAATTCTTTGACGCTGACCACCTGAAAAGCTGCGCGGCTTACGTTTGCGCGCCGCACCAGAGAGCCCGACTTGCTCTAGCAGATTGATGGTGCGGGCCCGTGCAGTGCGTGCGTCTACGCCTTGCAATTCCAACCCCCGTGAGATCATGAAACCGACCGACTGCGAGGGATTCAGAGAGCCAAACGGATCTTGAAAGATCATCTGAATGTTCTTTCTTGCGCGTATCAGATCAGCACCTGACAGGCCTAAGAAGTCGTCCTCGTGCAGAATGATGCTGCCTTGGCTGGCCTGTTCGAGGCGGATCAGCGTCTTGGCCAGTGTCGACTTGCCCGACCCACTTTCTCCGACCACGCCCAACGTTTCTCCAGCGCGCAAAACAAAACTTGCGTCGTTGAGGGCATGCACCTTTTTGCTGCCGCTGCTATAGGTCTTGTGCAGGTTTTTGACCTCTATCACAGGTGCATCGTTGCGCTGCAGATCGGGCGTTCGGTCCGCTTGCAGCAACGGCATCGCGTCAACCAAGAGCTGGGTGTAGGGTTCGCTTGGTGTCATGAGGATTTGCTGTTTTGGCCCCTCCTCGATCACTTTGCCCCAACACATCACAGCCACCCGATCCGCAACTTCCGCCACAACGCCGAAGTCGTGGGTGATAAAGATCGTCGCGTTGTCGTAAACCTCTTTCAGATCATTGATCAGACGTAATATTTCAGCCTGTGTCGTGACGTCCAGCGCGGTTGTCGGCTCGTCGGCGATCAGGATGTCAGGCTTGCAGGCCAAAGCCATCGCGATGACGATCCGCTGACATTGCCCACCTGAAACCTGATGCGGAAAGCTGTCATAAATTCGGTCCGGCTGTGGCAGCTTCATCTGCGCCAACAGCTGCAAGGTTTCCTTTTTGCGATCTGCGGGGCTGATATCGGGCCGGTGCAGCTCAAACACTTCGTCCACCTGGCGTCCAATCTTCAATGCCGGGTTCAGTGCGGCCATCGGCTCTTGATAGATCATCGAGATGCGCGCGCCGCGCAGCTTGTTCAATTCGGACTCTGGCATTTTCAGAATGTCCTTGCCGCCAAAAAGCACCTCGCCCAAGGAGATGTTAAGTCGCCCCGGCACATCATTCATGATCGCGCTGGTCATCACTGATTTGCCGGATCCGCTTTCGCCCACGATGCACAGGATTTCCCCTCGATGCAGGGTCAGGCTCACGCTGTCCACAGCATGAGTTCGATCTGCGCCCCGGGGCAGCTCTATGCTGAGATTACGAATTTCAAGAATCGGATCAGATGACTTGGCCATGCCGCGCTCCGCAGAGTTGGGTTTGAAGTGCTGGGGGCCACCTGGCACCGAAATCCAAACAGCTTTTTCGTCAACGCGCAAGCACGCTTGACAGTTTGCGCCTCAACGCGCATGTCAATGTGGTCCCAGCGCAGAACGCAAGCAGCCAGGTCATGGACCGATTTTTGTGACGCCGGAGACCACCATGCCCAACAATGAACATCGTTTTCTCGTCGTGGATCCCGCTGTGATAGAACACGCAAATCTGCAGATGACAGCCTATGAGGCCGCCTTTCTGGGCGTTGCGCGACACTTTTTTGAAACGTTCACCGCGCCGGACCGCCAGTGCTGGATGGATGCCTTTCTAGAGGCAGAGCGCGCCTTTCCGCCGCCCTTTGGGGCAACGATCGCCCACGCGATCTGCCTGGTTGTCGAAGAGATGCGCAGGGCGCGCAAAACCGTATTCAGTTTCTTTCGCAATGACGATCCAATCGCATGCACTGCGATGACACGCGAAGAGCGCTATCTGGTGCAGGTCCTTCGCGGCATTCGAGAGGGGCGCAGATCCTTTGCACACACGCAGGCCATGATGCTGTGTGACGGGCGGGCGAGTGATCGCTTTCTTGCCGCAGTTGAACGCCTGTGTGTGATCACCGGTGATGTCGATCCAGAGCGCTAGAGCCGCTCCCTATTGTTTTCCCGGGTCTCTCCGGTTCCTGATATGAGGTTAAAATGTCGTTTCTGCCCACCACCTATGATGACTGGAAGCACTGCATCACAGTGACATGCGCCATCCCGCTGACCCCAGAATATGTGCAAGAGCGGAGTGTTGCACTTGCAAATACAAATGACTTTCACACCCAGAAATTCACTCAGCGTTGGGGCACTGCACATCATGCCCGCACTCTGGCCTGGTTTCAGCAAGCCCAAGCTGAGTTGGACGAATGACCCGAACAGACGACCGGGATGTGCAACGGTATCGCAGAGCCGTTTGGCGCAGATACAGCCCGTCAGATTGAGCCGATCTTGCCTTTTGTCCCGCTTGGCATCCGGGGCTGTGTCACCTGATCAAGCCGCGCCGGGCATATGGCCCAAAGAGGTTTAGGATACTGCGCTGGCCTGCATCATTTGAGAGCCCGCACAGTCTGTGGCCAGGGGTCGTCAAAGTCTTGGCCGCGTTTCCAGGCCTCCACTTCCTCGTCGGTGCAAAAGCATGTTTTCAGGGCTGTGACGAAAGCATCCAGTTCGGCATCGTCACCGATCACCGTCAGCTGACAGCGGCGGTCTCCGAAATCCGGATGGGCTGTTGTCAGCTTGTTGCGCAGGGCCTCCTGCTCCCAGTCTGAAAGGTTCAGGCTGCCGTCCTCAAGCGCACTGATCTTCCAGTAATTTACAATTTCAAGCCCAACGCTGCCGCCGGTTTGATTCCAAAGAAGAACCAGATTGTCCCGGCTTGGCAACCAAAAGAACCCCTTGCTTCGGTAGATGCCCAACCCAAGGTATGTGTTATAGACGTCCCAAAGGCGTTGCGGATGAAACGGGCGGGGATCGCGAAGAACGCGATTGCCGATTTTGTAACTTCCGGGGTGCGCCATGGAACCTGCACCGTGCTCTTTATCCCACTGTGTCAACTCGGCGCCCAGTTGCGCGACGCGGTCAAAATCGTACCGGGGCAAGGCCAGTGTCTTTTCAAGGCTGACATTGCCCCACTGCATGGCGACGATATCGGCATAAGGATTCAGCGGATGCACGGCTTGTGCGACATGTTGCACCGTCTCGTGCGAAACCTTGTCGACCTTGCTAAGCAAAACGCGGTTGGCAAACATGATTTGCTCTGCAAGCAAGTTTGCAAGTCCGCGTCGTCCGGCGGCCAGGTTTTCACTGGCTTGCGGGTGGATCGCCCGCCCAAGATCATGATCTTGTTGCAAAACCACGGTATCCACCACCGAAAGAAAACCGTTCAACTGAAGCGCAGGCATTTCCCGGATGGCGCTGAGCAGTGGCCAGGGATGGCTGCTGCCCGAGGTTTCTATCAGGAGGTGTGTGACCTGCCCATCGGCGAGCACGCGTTCAACGGCTTCGGCAAACAGGGCCAGACCCTCTGTTGCACTGATGCTGCCGCCAGGGATCGACGCGAAATATGGGCTTTTGCGGGATATGACCTCGCTTGTGTCCAGCACGGAACCGTCGACATCCAGCGTGCTCATTTCATTGACAATCACCCCTAAGGTGACGTCATGCATGTCGCGTGCCTGAACAAGCAGGCTTTGCAGCAGCGTTGTCTTTCCAGCGCCAAGAAA
The DNA here is from genome assembly GCA_022448925.1 of Paracoccaceae bacterium. Lineage (GTDB taxonomy): Bacteria > Pseudomonadota > Alphaproteobacteria > Rhodobacterales > Rhodobacteraceae > JAKVCP01. The sequence goes on along the minus strand of JAKVCP010000042.1, from coordinate 8,888 downwards.
GCCGTTCAGAAGTGTGGTCGGAGTGGTCATAGTTGGTCCCGCCAAAGCTATCATTGGCGTCGTTTAGCTGGTCTGGGCAACTGGGGGAACCCGAAGGACCAATCATCCCGTCGTCTGCGTGATCTCCTGGATCGACGAAAAGCCTTCAAAATTCGGATGGCCGTCATACAGTTTGCGGGATCCACCCGCATTTGCATGGGCGTCGCGAAAGGCTTGGCTTCGGGTCCAGGCAATAAAATGATCTTCACTTTGCCAGATGGTGTGGGATGCATACAGCCGAATGCCATCTTCTCCCAATGCGCCTTTCAGCATGTGGAATTCGACGAACCCCTCCAGATCTTTCAGATGACTGTCACGACCAAGCCAAAGCTCTTCGAATTCGGTTTCGTTTTCCTGTGGCACACGAAAGCGGTTCATGGCGAGATACATTTTGGGCTCCTTTTTTTGTTCATGTCTCTGGCGCTGACGCTGATATAATCCCCGAGCCATTGGTCTTGGGGTCACACCCTGTCTAGCAGAGGGCCGAGCAAGGGGCATCCAGATTCTTGACAAATTCTATCGGAAAAGTGCAATCAGGGGTATCCGCGGGAATCTCGTGGTGTTCATATCCGTAAGAGAGGCCCATACGTGTCAGCGACGAGACCCGGGGTCTTTGTTCTGCTGCCGCAGCTTGGGCGATCTTGGTCGCGCCTGCCACGTTTGCTATTGCAAAGACAAACGTCATGGCCAGCACTGTCGGTCAAAATGCAAAGGTGGAAACGAAACGCTGCGCCCGCTGTATCACCAGGCAACTTTTGATGTCCCACGATCAATGCCAGCACGAGTTGGTGATCGCGGCAAAAGCGAGGGTGTCAAAAGGATGCGACGTGTTCAGGCTCTGAGGCGCCGCGACTTGGTCACGTCAGCCTTTGGTTGCATGGGTTTGTCGCGCAAGAGGTGCGGCGCGCTTTTGTCATCCGCCATGAAACGACCTGCTGCAGCTGCAACAGGGTATTTTCGAAGAAACCGTAAAGGGATCGCACCCGTGCAAAAGCGTTTGAACGATATCTGGTCAGAGTACGGCCCGGACAGGCTGGGAAGCGCAGGGCGCGTCATGCTGTACACAGCGCAAAGTGTTTCGCTTGTCTTGCTGACCGCAGTTTCATTGTCAGCAGATCCTGTCACGATCGACTATGATCCGTCGGTCCACAGGATCACATTGACGATTGCCGACGATCTGCTGCCCTACACCGATGATCTTCCAGCTTGGTTGAGCGCTGGCACGGACGAGCACACATACTCGGCCATTTTGCCGAAGATCGACGCCAACACCATGGGTCGAGGCGCTGCACAGTCCGGGAGTTTTGTGTATGGGCTGCTTGATTGGCTTCCTGCCAGCGCTGGTGTCGAAACGGTTCGGCTCCGCGTGCCTGCGCCATACACCGGGATTGTGACCGGTGAACTGGTTTCGGACGGACTGGAAGAGGAGACACTGTACACTGCAACGTTCCGCCTGAGTTCGGATCCGCGCCACACGGCCGTTTTCTTCGGCCCTTACGAAATTTCGGAGCGGTCGCTCAAGCTAGCGTCCAAGACGGTCTCTGTACGCACCTATTTCACGCCCCGGGACGCGGCTCTGTCTGACGCATATCTGGATGCGACGACAGAGTATTTGCGAGAGTATTCTGATCGTATCGGGGTTTATGCCCTTGACAGCTACGCGGTGGTCTCTGCGCCTTTGCCGGTAGGGCTGGCCTTTGAGGGCATGACCTATGTCAGCGAAAACATCCTTGGCCATTCATACATGCTGGGACGATCCTTGGCGCACGAAGTGCTTCACAGCTGGTGGGGGTCGGGTGTGGGGATCGATTATGAAACAGGGAACTGGGCCGAAGGGCTGACCACTTATATGGCGGACTATGAGTCGGCCGAGCGCCGGGGCGCAGATGCGGCGCGTTCAATGCGGCGAAGCTGGCTGGCCGCCCTGACGTCTTTGCCGGCTGACCGGGATGAACCTCTGCGCGCCTTCCGATCGTCATCCTTCAACAAGCAGCAATCAATTGGATATGGCAAGGCAGCTATGGTGTTCCACAGTTTGCGACAATCGCTGGGTTCACCGATCTTCGATGCAGCGGTTCGTGCGTTTTGGGCGGAAAACCAGGGTCAGGACGCCTCGTGGGAAGACGTGCAAATCGCTTTTGAAACGGCCAGCAATCGTGATCTTTCACACATCTTTGCACAATGGCTAGACCGTCCAGGTTTGCCACAGTTATCGCTTGACACTGTTGAAATGAGGAAACTGGATCAGGGTTACTTTCTGACCCTCACAATCCTGCGTGATGGGGATTACATCATCGAGACGCCGGTTGTCATTGAGACACAGGGCGAGACCATAAAGCGGCGGGTTCTCATAAATGAAGACTCCGAAACATACAGCTTTCTGCTGAAAGACGCGCCCTTGGCAGTCTCTTTGGATCCAGGGTTCCACAGTTTGCGTCATCTGCACGAGTCGGAGACGCCGGTCACGATAGGCGATGTGTTGCGCGCCGGGACGCGCGTCTATTGGTCCACACATGAAAACCGTCAGGACGCTCAGGCTTTCCTTGCCGGGTTCCTTGGGCCTGCACAGGTTCCCGACCGCGTGACCAATGACATGTTTCCGGACGATGCGACTGTGATAGCCATCGGAACCCCAGATCACATCCAGAGTATTCGTCAACGTCATTTCACCTCTGATTTGCCACAGATCGCCCGCGATGGGGGGCTGCGTGTCTGGGTCGAAAAGGATGATATGGGCAGAATTTGGCAGTTTGTTTCTTCCGAAAGCGGAACCCAAAGCATCGGCTCACACCTCGAGACACTTCGGTATTATGGGAACCAAAGTTACATGGTGCCAAACCCCAAGGGCCGCGCCACTTCTGGCCGATGGCCGGCGGTCACGCCAACGGTAAAGATCGCCAAGAACTGAGGTCATGGACCTCGGCCGGTCCCGCGATCTGTCCAGATGCAGGGGGCGGCCATTGCTGAAACGGTGGTTGACAGATGCTTGAACGGCACCTGCGTCATGTACACTCTGCGCATTGTATCTGGCCGCCAGTTTTCGATCTGGTTCGCAGCAAAAGCGCAGAGCTTGGGTCGCATCACGTTTTTCAGCCTCTGACCACATCCTGCGGCGTGTGATTTGCCAAAGCTGGGGAGCATGCGTGATTTGCAGGCGTCACCCGTCCTGTATACTCGTGTCCAAGCGTGATCGCGCCTGTGGTCCGCAAGGTTGTTTAATGAGAGCGATTTAAATGCCAGACCCGAAACGCAAATCAGCATGACGATGCGCCCCTCTTGTCCAAAGCGGATCGGCGTGGTGTTGACCCCGGGTTTCTCCTTGATGTCTGTTGCCAGCCTGATCGAACCCATGCGCGCCGCCAACATGTTGTTGGGCGCACCGGCGTTTGACATAACCTTCATCCAGGCCGAACAAGGACCCGTTCGCGCGACAGCCGGCGCGGCCTTTGAGGGTCCGTTTCTGGATCAGGCCGTTTATGATTTTGACCTCGTCTTTGTCGGCGCAGCGGGCAACCCCGCCCTGATGCAGATGCCTGCTTTGGACCGCTATCTAAAACTGTTGAATGCCAAGGGGGTCGCTTTGGGTGGGATCTCGGGAGGTCCGGTGCTGCTGGCCCGCGCGGGCGTGATGAAAAATCGGCGGTTCACGGTGCATTGGGATCACCGCGAGGTCCTGCGCGAGCTTTCAGACGAGCTGTTGATCGAACGCTCCATTTATGTGATTGACCGTGACCGATACACCTGCGCGGGCGGCGTTGCGGCCCTTGACATGATGAGCGCGATCATCACCCGCGATCATGGGGCCGAGGCCGCAAAGCGGGTCAACGACTGGCTGATACATACCTGGGTGCGTAAAGCCGATGACCCGCAGACGCGGAATTTTGTCGAAACCTACAACGTACAAAACCCCGTGGTCCTCGGGGCGCTGCAATTGATGCATGACCATGTCGCCGAGCCTTTGCCACTGACTGAGCTTGCAGGATTGACCGGGGTGTCAAACAGGCAGTTACAGCGGCTGTTTGCGCATCACTTGGGGCATACACCCAAGGATGAATATCTGAACATCCGCCTCACGCACGCGCGCCGTTTGGTGGAGCAATCGACCCTCCAGTTCCTTGAGATTGCACTGGCCTGCGGATTCGAATGCCGGGCGCATTTTTCCAAGCGGTTCCGACGCCACTTTGGCAAGACACCGACAGAACTGCGCCGGATGGGTGCCAAGGTCAATGTGGCCGGAATTCCCCCTGTGTGACGACGCGCGGTCATCAGCGCGTCATACCAGCTTGCGGTGATCGGAACTCATGCGCCCAATTGCGTCATACGATTGGCATGATCTTTCATGGCCATTCGATGAGCCTGTTCCAGGTGGTGCAGCTGTGGTCGAGGATGTCCTCGTCGCTTTCGAACAGGTGGTCAGAGCGCCATTTCTTGGGCAGGTATTGCCATATGGTTTCCACCGGGTTCATGTCCGCAGTAGACGAAGGCAGCGGCAGAAGCGTGATAACGGCGGGAAGATCCGGCGGTCCGGACAGGTGCCATCATCCTTTTCGAGGGTCACCACGGCGTGGTCACCTGGCGCGACCATGGCGCTGATCTTGGCGAGTTGGGCTGTCTTGGCCTCGTTGTCGCGGCGCGGTCGGGCTGCAAGCTTTGCGACCCCCCGGCGCCTTACGCCCCCGGCAGAGCGTCGCCTCGCCGCGCGAGATGCCTAAGCCGTCCCAGAGCCAGGCGGCCGGGCCCTCGGCGTTGAATCCTATGCCCCAGTCCCGAACGATCTGATGCCCGACGCGGCAGTCTCTGCCGCTGCAGCGCGGTTGCCCGGTCACAGATGATTGCAAGGGCCCAAAGACGTCCTGCCTGAACCGCATCTGCGCTCTTCTACGCAGGTGTTTCATATCCGAACCCGAAAAGTCCTGTCGAAGTGGCGGGCCAAGCCAATTGCCAAGGCTTGAGATCCAATTTACCGCGCATATGGATGTGTGCAGCAACGCTCACTCAGCGTCGCCGATGCGCACCTCCAACGTGGGCAGGCCATCTATACTGGCGCGCAGGGCATCTCCGGCACCGACGGGGCCGACCCCGGCAGGTGTCCCGGTCATGATCAAATCGCCCGGCTTCAGATGATAGAGACTTGATAGAAAGGCCACTAGTTCTTCAACCGTCCAAACCATCTCGGTCAGCGGCGCATGCTGGCGCGTGACACCATTCACGTCCAGTCGGATCGAGCTGTCCTGCAGGGCGTGCCAGTCTTTTGCCCGTGTCAAAGGGCCGATGATGGCCGAATTTTCAACGTCTTTTCCGGCATCCCAGGGGCGGCGCTTGTCCTTGGCCTGCGCCTGCAAGTCACGCCGTGTCATATCAAGGCCGACGGCATAGCCAAACAGGGCATCCGCCACTGAAGATGGTTCTGCGCGAAAGAGGGGCTTGCCCAGTGCCACAACCAATTCGACTTCGTGATGGTAGTCTGACGTGCCCGGTGGATAGGGCAGGGGGTCGCCCTGTTTGGCCAGGTGACACGGTGACTTGGTGAAAAAAAACGGCGCTGTCCGATCCACTGTATTGCCCATCTCGGCGGCATGAGCTGCATAGTTGCGCCCGATGCAAAAAATACGATCCACCGGGTACAGGGACTCGTCGTCCGCGACAGCCACACTCGGCTGCGGACGCGGTTCAAAACAAAAGCGCATCAATGACACCTCGCTTGGAATATTTCAGGCCCGTCAGGCCGAGCCCACCTGACTGTCGCGCAAGTCCTTGAGCACCGCCAGAACCTCGGACTGGGTCCGTGACTGTTCCCGCATCAGCGCACGTATCTCTTCGGTTTGCAAGGCAGCCTTGCGGTTGACGCCATGGATGGCCCATAGGCCCACCATCAAAAATGCAGGTGCGCTGATAAGGATCCAGACAACAAACAAGAAGGCGTAGAACATGATGACTGGGTTCAAAGACGAGGTCACCAGCATTTCTTGCAGGACGATCACGAAGTCGGGCAGGTTTGTTGCCCCGTTCTGAAAAGCCGTGGCGACGATCCAAAGGACACCCGCAGTTGCGACCAGGTAAATCACTCCGGCCAGACCTTGAAATAATGCTCTCAAATCTTCTCTCCCTCTTGGTCGCACCGATATCAATTTGCAGCACTCCGTGCCCAGAGCGTGGTGCATGGGGTCAGTGTGACTGTCCCCGCGTGCTGCGTCCAGATGTGGAAATCCCTACCGCGCCATGACGATATCGGCCTTCAACCCGCCCAAGCGTTGACTTTCTGCCAATCGCAACATGCCGCCATGTGCCCGGGCAATATCAGCAGCAATCGCCAGTCCCAGACCCACACCCGGGCCTTTGTCCTGGTTCCGTGCCGGATCCAGTCGTACGAAAGGTCGCACGGCATCTTCGCGGTTCTCCTTTGCGATTCCCGGTCCGTCGTCCTCAACCGAGATCCGGAGAGTCTTTGGGCTTAGCAGAACCGAGACTTCGCACTTTGTGCCATAGCGCACAGCGTTGCCAATCAGGTTCTGAACGGCGCGCCGGATCGCGTCCGGCTTCAGCATCACCTCGCCGTGTCCTTCACGCAGAACACAGGACACATCGCCTCCGCCGCGTCTGGCGTCTTGGACCACTTCTTGCACAAGCGCAATCGGATCGGTTGCCACGGGATCGCCCCCCGCCGCGTCGCCGCGTGCAAAATCCAGAAAGGCGTCGATCAAGCGCTGCATGTCGGCCACGTCACGCTCCATCGGGGCGCGCTGAGTATCGTCCAGCATCTCGATCTCAAGCCGCAGCCGTGTCAAAGGCGTACGCAGGTCGTGGCTGACGCCGGACAACATCATTGTCCGCTGGTCGATATGTCGTTCGATCCGTGCACGCATGTCCAGAAAGGCGCTGCCTGCGGCGCGCACTTCGACCGCCCCTCCCGGCGTGTATGGAACTGAGCGCCCCCTGCCAAAGGCCTCGGCCGCGCGGGCAAGCCGTGTGATTGGGCGCAGCTGATTGCGCATGTAGATAAAGGCGATCACCGTCATAAGTGCGCCAAAAAAAACCATGTTCACCAAAAGCTGGTGCGGATTGGACGCCGATACGCGCCGCCGATCAAATTGCACTCTGCGTACACTGGTATCTTCGCTTAGAAAAACGACAACCTGTCGGTCATCGCTCAAGTCAATCGACCGGGCCAAGGGCAGCATCTCGCGCAGGGTTCGAATCACAACGATCCCGGTAAAATCAAACCAGGGCCGTATGTCGGCCTCAGGCGCCACACTTTGCGGCAACTCGGCAATCTTGAATGAAAGAGCTGCGCCAAGGTCGGGCTGGTCACGCAGGATCACCCGGATTTCGCGCGCCACTTCGCGGGTCATCTGCTGGGTCACCCCCTCAAAATGACGCTGAATAAAGACCACGGACACCACCAGTTGAAGGGTAACCACCGGCAGGATCAGGATCAGCGCAGCACGTCCGTACAGACCGCGCGGCACATAGCGTTTGAGCCATCGAAACAACATGCGCTAAGGCTATCTTGTCTGCATCGCAGCGTCCAAGCCGAAAGTGTCTCATGCAAGATCCTGATCCAAATTTTCAACCCGTGCCCGGCGTCTCAGAAGACTTGCGTCACGGCCTGCGCAGGATTGTGGCGCCGAACCCGTCACCGATGACCTTTCGGGGTACCAACACCTACCTACTTGGGACAAAAGACCTTGCCGTAATCGACCCAGGCCCCAATAGCGCGGCACATCTGGCTGCAATCCTGTCCGCCCAGAGCGTCGGACAACGCATCACTCATATATTGGTAACCCACGCCCACATTGATCACTCGCCATTGGCGCGCCAATTGTCTCAAGAGACAGGTGCCCCCGTGTATGCATTTGGTCCAGCCGAAGCAGGGCGCAGCGACCAGATGAGACACTTGGCAGCGCAGGGTGTCGTCAGTGGGGGTGAAGGCGTGGACTGGGACTTTGCTCCCGACATTGCGGTTGCAGACGGGACCAAGCTGACGGCCGAGGACTGGCAGATCGAGGTCATCTACACACCCGGTCACATGTCCAACCATATATCGTTTTGCTGGAAAGATGCCGTGTTCAGCGGAGATCACGTTATGGGGTGGGCAACCTCGATGGTGTCTCCGCCCGACGGTGACCTGACTGCCTTTATGGCGTCGCTGCGCCGGTTGAAAACGCGACAAGACAAGATGTATTTCCCGGGTCACGGTGCGCCGATCCTTGATCCGATCTCGCGGGTGGGTGACCTGATCGCTCATCGCAGAGGGCGGGAGGCACAGATCCTTGAAGCGCTCACATCGGGGGCGGCCAATGTCAACGATCTGACTCGCATTATCTATTCAGAGATTGACCCCAGACTGCATGCCGCAGCATCGAGGAATGTTCTTGCGCATCTGTTGGATTTGGAACACCGCTCTGTTGTGATCAGGCCGAAGGGAAAAGCGACGGAAGTCGAGTTTTCATTATTCTAGCCTTTTTAAATACTTACATGTGTTTTTCTGGCAGATAAGAAAACACGCCTGAGACTCTTTTCACGCAGTGGGGGTGAATTCAATTTCATGATATAAACTTGCAAAAACTGTCTTGCGAAGCCTGTAAGCCTTCGCTATACGGCCTCTCGTGTTCCGGCGTAGCTCAGCGGTAGAGCAGTTGACTGTTAATCAATTGGTCGTAGGTTCGATCCCTACCGCCGGAGCCAATTAACTACTTGATAGTTAAGAAAAATGGGCGTTCCTTCGGGATCGCCTTTTTTCGTTTTTGCAACGATTTTGCAACGGTATCGCTAAAACTCAAACTACCAAAGTTCGCCCGACAACCCGACAACAGCGTTGTGACAGGCTGTGAACATACCTGTGGATAAGT
>JAKVCP010000041.1:27919-28728 GCA_022448925.1 Paracoccaceae bacterium | reverse complement strand
AGTCGCGCGCGGTGCGTCGGTTGCGCTTGACGCCCAGCCCTTTGAAGTAAAGCCAACCAAGGTTGGTTTGCGCAATGGAATTCCCTTGTGTCGCAGCCTTTTCGTACCACTGCGCTGCGGCGCCAAGGTCTTGATCCGTCCCTTGGCCGCTTTCATAAAGCCACCCAAGTTCCAGTTGTGCCGTCGCATCGCCTTCTTCCGCAGCGCGTGAGAACCATTCCACGGCCTGCGTGTAATCTTGCTCGACGCCAAAGCCGTTTTTGTACATCAACCCCAAGTTGGACTGCGCGGTGGTCACCCCTTGTTCGGCAGCCTGTTGTGCCCAATAGGCCGCCCGCTCTTGGCTCTCGGGCACTCCTTTTCCTCGGAAGTGCAGAACCGACAGATGGAATTGCGCGCTGGCCTCGCCCTGTTCTGCCGCCTGTTCGTACCAGAACGCGGCTTCTTTAAAATCTTGCTCAAATGCCTCGCCATAGGCGTACATCCACCCCAGGGCCAGCTGCGCCTGGGCGTGACCACTGTCAGCAGCGGTGCGGTACAGTTCGGCGGCCTTTGAATAATTCTGCTCTTTCCCTTCGCCTTCGTAGTACAAGTCGCCCAACATGGCATGCGCACCAACATGACCCTGATCCACGGCCAACTGAAACCACTCAGACGCCCTTTCGGGATTTTTGGCAACGCCACGACCCACCTTGTAGGACCAGCCGACATAGGCCTGAGCCACGTCATCGCCATTGTCCGCCGCCTTGCGAAACCACAGCGCGGCTTCGTCCAGGTCCTCGGACACCCCACCGGTACCACGGTCGTAC
>JAKVCP010000041.1:0-27541 GCA_022448925.1 Paracoccaceae bacterium | reverse complement strand
GGCAGGCAAGCGGCGCCTCGGGGGGAATGTCGTCGAACGCGATGCCGTTCAGTGCGGCGGCTGCGCCCTTCAGACCATTCTGATCGGGATGGAGCGACAGTTCTAGGCAGGCCAAAACCTCTGCCTTATCGTCAGGAGCGGTTGAAACCACTGAACTTTTCGGCTGGCACTGCCGCTCCACAAAAGCACGGGCGACCGATCCAAAGATATGGTCCGCACACTCGCTCATATAAGCTTCATAGCCATAGCAGGCCGCGCTTTTATCGGCGGTGTCCCACAGTGCATCACATTGACCGAGCACAGGCGTGACCGAGCAATCCCCGGCCAGACAGACCCTTTGTACGGTCTGATCGTAATAGGCTGGCGTTTGGCGATGTCCGATCGATTTCGCCTGTTCCGTGGTGCGCACACGAGCGTTCAGAACCGCCTCGTGCAGATAGACACCGGGTTTGAGTTGATCCACGAAGTTGCGGGTGAAGACCGAAAGCTTCTGGTTCGGGTCATCGCCTGGCAAACGGTCCAGCGCCTCTTGGCCTTGCCCGGCCGAGTAAATCACAAAGCTGCCCTGCGACGACGGAGCGACCTGCAGACCCCGTGCCATGCCAAAGGATCGTCGTCCGGCTGGTGGCGCAAACGGAGTGTTGCGGCAGGCATCGATAATGGCGATCGTCAGCTCCGTGTTCTTCTGAGCCAAAAGATCCAGCAATCCGCTCACACCGTTTTCAATCGGGATTGTTTCGAATTCAAGCGCGGCTTCATGCTGCGGAGCCTGTCTGGGGACATTGGTTGGCACAATGTAGTTTATTGCGCCGTTGCTCCAGCCGTGTCCCGAGTAGACAAAGATGACTTCATCGCCGGGATCGACGGTATCTAGAAAGCCAAGAAAGGCGCTCAGCGTGCCGCGGCGATCCAGATCACGGTGCGCTTCGACCGTATAACCCAGGTTTGTGAACGTGCGAACATAGGCGTCCGCGTCTGAATGCGTGTTTTGCAGATCAGCCAATTCGGCGTAGATGCTGTTGCTGAGGATGAAGGCCCGTTTTTCCGAAAACGCTGAACATGGCAGAGCCATAACAATGAGAGCCAACAAAAAACGCATTCTGCTTTCCCAAATCTGTCCCTAAATGACAGAAGTTTGCCCAAAAGCGCCATGGATGAAAAGATTTATTGTCGTTATCCCAATGTGGCCAGCGCTGGAAACGTCTCGAGCAGCCAGAATGACAGGGCTGAAAATGCGCCTGTAACCAGCGCAAGGCCGACCGCGATAAGCAAAAGGCCCATGATCCGCTCGATCAGTGTCATCTGTTTTTTGATGCGGTTCATCAAACCCATGGCTCTGGACAGAAACAGAGCCGCCAGCAAAAAGGGTACGCCCAGTCCGGCTGCATAGACGCCCAGCAGGATCGTGCCGCGCGCGACGGATGCCTCTGAGGCCGCAAGGCTTAGGATAGCGCCCAGTTGTGGCCCGATGCAGGGGGTCCAGCCAAAAGCAAACGCAAGGCCCAGAACATATGCGCCAAAGGCGGATCCACCGGCGTCACCGGTGTTGATCCGCGCCTCACGGTCCAGAAAGGATATCCGAAAGACCCCAAGAAAGTGCAGGCCAAAAACAATCACGACGATGCCTGAAATCTGTGCCAAAAGCACTTGGTTTTGCAGAAAGAACGCCCCAAATGCCGATGCCGTAAAGCCCAGCAGCAAAAACACGGTCGACAACCCCAGCACAAAGAACAGGGCGGCTGTCAGGGCCTGCCAGCGTGCCCGACCACCGTCTTGCATTTCGCCGAGGGTCATGCCCGACATATAAGCCAGATAGGGCGGCACGATGGGCAGCACGCAGGGGCTAAGGAAGGAAATGACCCCGGCCAGCAGCGCAACAAACATGGCGGGCAGCAGCCCCGCGTCGATGATTTCGATTCCAAACATGGCCTCTACATATGTCAGGCCAGGCGTATCGTCACTCTACTCTGTGTCACATCCCTGTGGACAGACTGTAACAGAGCGCCTAACTGGTGTGTATGAGTATTGAATTGGACGCCACAGGGCTGCTTTGCCCATTGCCCGTTTTGAAGGCTCGAAAACGGTTGAACGCTGTTGCCGTGGGCGACATTCTGGTGCTGCGCACCGATGATCCAGCCGCCGTGATCGACGTGCCGCACTTTTGCAACGAGTCCGGCCATGTTCTGGAGGCCTCTCTGGAAGAGGGATCTTGCATGGTTTGGCACATCCGGCGGACCTCTTGAAATCAGCCGCGGTGGCTCCGAACCCCGAGAAGAAATTCAGGTCGCAGGATGCAGACCCTGCGGTCCTTGCTGGCCAGACACAGAGCCAAAATGAAACATGTCGCCGCGAATCCGGAGTGACCATCTCCACCTCATCCAATGTCAGGCCGTGGCGGTCCAGACCCGCGGTCAGCACGGCCTTTTCCACTCAGGCAACAGAGAAACCGATCGTGCCGCCGTTCAGCGGGCTGGTTTCCTGCATGGGGCCGTCTTTCAGGACCAAAAGGCCATGTGGCGGTTTGGCAACCAACGTGCGCAGGCACACCAACGACAGCCCTTCGGCACATGCAAATGCTGGTTGGGCTGATAGCTGACCGCAAGGTCGCCTTGACCAGCCGCCGCCAGTTTCGGCGGGGCGGAGGGATCGGCGGGGGGCTATGACCTCGACCTCAAGGCCTTGATCGGCGAAAGAGCCCAGCTTTTCGGCCACAATGATCGGGCCGTGATCGGGCCGTGATCGGGGGTGATGAACCCGTCAAGCAGCACCGATAGCAGCCACATCAGCCTCATCAAGATCCTCCTGGCCCAGATGAACCCAATCGCGGCCGTCCTCGATGGAGGGTTGACAGAAATCATTGACCACAAGGACCGCCCCATCGCCGCAGGATCACCCGCTTTTGCAACGGCGGTGTTCAACAAGACAGCGTCATAGCCCAGTTCCATCGCGTGGCGGCTTGAGACGGCAGTCCAAGGCCTGTATCGACAACCAAGGCACTGTCGGGGAAATGAGCCCGAAATCTGCGCGGCCCGTAGATGCTGTAAAGGCCCAGCCCCATGCCGAGGGGCGCGCCCTACGGCATCAACACTTTGCAACCCACGTCCACCAGCCGCTCGCACAGCGCCAGATCCTTGGTGCAACAGGGAACTGCCTTGATCCCGTCCTCGGCCAGCTCTGCCGCCGCATTGACCTGGCCGATCGGGTCAGGTTGCAGCGTCTTCGCGTGGTCGATGACCACCAGCTTGACCCAGTTGCCTCGGCCAATTCGCGGGCCATCTAGGCTGTCGTCACAGCCTCGCGCACGAGAAATAGCAGTACGCCGTGTTGGGAAGCACGGCCACGCCCAAAGCAAGGATCAACGCCCAGAAATCCTGCCCCGTCTGATCACCGCCCGCTTGAAGCGGGAACCATCCACCCCATCAGCTTTGGTTCACCTCGGTTGGACGAACCCAGCCAGTGGTGTTGTCGCTGCGAGTTGACCCTAACTGACTGTAAACTGCCCCATCATGCCGCAATCTTCGTGTTCAAGTATGTGGCAGTGGTACATGTATGGCGCGTCCTTGGGCGCGTCATAGTCGAACCTGAGCAGAACTTCTGACCATCCCTCTGCGACATGCACCATATCTTTCCAACCCGCCGCATAGGCTGGCGGTGGTCGCCCGTTCTGGCTGAGAATGCGGAAAGAGCATCCATGAACGTGGAACGGATGTAACTGATCATCAACCGAGATCCGCCATATCTCGGTATCACCCTTGCGCACTTCTTCATCGATCCGGTCCATCTTCATGGGTTGTCCATTGATCGCCATTGCCCCTGCATCGCCACAGAAGTTGTCCCAAGCGAGCGCGAGCGCGGCAAGGTCAGCTCCGATATCCATTTCCAACTGGAAACTCCGTGTCACACTGGCTTCATCCGGCCTCGGCGGCTCTAGATTGGCCAGTTGCGTGGGCATGGCACCGTCAAAGCCCTTGGTCGCAGAGCGTGTCAGCGACAACGCCGTTGTGGTTTGGTTGCCCCCAAAAAGGTTCGCAAAAAATCCACCACCGTTCCCGTTCAGATTCACGTTCAACGCATTGGCCTCAAAGGCTTTCATGTCCACGAGGACCTCGTAGCGTTCACCCGGTGACATCAAGATGCTCTCGGCGTCAACAGGTGATGACAGGAACCCACCATCTGATGCGATGACAGTGATCGGCCCGTTTTCCATCGACAGCCCCAGAAACCGCGCGTTGCAGGCGTTCAGAATGCGCAGCCTGACCAGACCAGTGGGAACCGTTTGGGCGACAGGCGCGATTGCGCCATTTACGACAAGCGTGTCGCCCTCGAAACCGTCTTCGAACACTGCCGCTGAAAGCTCATAGGCCATTTTTCCCTCAGCATCGAACATCTTGTCCTGCAGGATCAGCGTGAAGTCGTCGACGCCATAGGTCTTTGGTAAATCTGCCGATAGGCTCGCATCATCTTCGACGAGCAACACGCCCGCGAGACCCTTGTAAGTCTGCTGAGCCGTCTTGCCGTGCATGTGCGAATGGAACCAGTTCATTGAGGCGCGCTGCACAATCGGCACATCTGGTGTCCATTTGAAGCCATGTTCGATTTCTTGATGCGGCCCCCCATCGACGTCTCCGGGAATGTGCAAGCCGTGCCAATGAATGGTGGATGTGTCGCCAATGTTATTGGTGACATCGAATGGTAAAGTCTGTCCCTGTTTCACCTTGAGAACCGGGCCCAAGTAATCGTGATTTATCCCAAATGTCTGACTTTTCGCGCCAGTTCCAAAATCGTGGCCAGAGGGCATGAGCGCCAAAGATATCCGATCTTCAATACCTCCGATGAGGTCGGTCAGAGGAAGTATTGGGAGTGCTCTTGTCGTCGATTGCGCCCAAGCCAAACCGCTGCCTGCTACCAGCATTCCAGCACCGGCGGATTTCATGAAAGCCCTGCGGTCCATTGCAACTCCTGAAGAACATCAACTGTGGTTGATAGAGCCCCACGCCAAGACGTCTTGTCAACTTTGAAAAATGGAAACGACGTCACCTTATTGGGGCAAAACATCAAGGGTATGATGATGACGCTTATCGCTCCTTGGACCACAAGGATGGATGATGCGCGCAATGAAACCGAGTTTGCAGAGGTCTGTCCCGCCGACATTCGCGTCTTTGCACAACTGCGTGGCCGGACTGTCAAACTGTCACAAATTCGCCGGGAGATGGACTTTTCACGTCAGGCTGCGCAGCAAGCTGTTGATCGCCTGCTCGGTCACGACATCAGTGTTGCTTCAGATGACCCAGGCCGCCAAGGCGACAAAATCGTGTCGATTACGGAAAAAGGACCGCGATGGCAGTCCTTTGCTGCCAGACAAATCAGGCACATCGAAACCGAAACTGGGGACGTCACAGGCGAAGACGCCAAGGAGGCTCTGTGTGAACACTTGTCTGATCTTATCGTCTAGACCTGAATGGAGCACACGTTCCCCGCACGGCCGACACTTGGTCGGCTTGGGCTCGAAGCAGCCATGTGACAAGAGCAAACGGATGTCTGCTTGTTGAAAAACGGGATTTGCTCATGTGAAGGCTATCGCGTCATCTTTCAACATTTGTCGCATGGTCTGCGTCGCGCCCCTGTGCCTTTTCCTATCTTGACCACCATCCACGACGTTTTGGCTTTGGTGGCGCGGCTGGTGCTGGATCTTCCGCGATCTCTGCGGTTTCCATGACGTGTGCAGCGGGCGGTTCCGGCGCGGGTTCTGCAGGTGTTTCTGACAGGATTGCATCATCCGATGGGGCTGTTTCTTCGCCCGAGCCGTTTGCAGCCTGAGCCGCCTCAACCTCTGCCGCCTCGACCTCTGCCGTGTCCGGCACCTCAGCCGCCACAGGGGCTGGGCTGTCGGTGTCATTCTTCGGCTCTGCCGTGGGCGTCTCGGCTTCAGAGGTCATTGGCTCGGTTTCGGCCTCTGGCGCGAGAGCATCAACCGTGCCTGCGTGATCGGCCGTTTCGCGTTTTTCCGGTGTCGAGTCAGCGTCTGTACCTTCCGCTGGCGCCGCGACACCCTTTGCGTCATCCGCGGTTTCCGGCTTGGCACTGACCTTGTCTTCGGTCGCCGATTGGATGTCATCTGAAGCGGCCAGACCGGCGTCGCCGTCATCGGCTGGCTTGTCTTCGGTCGACGCTGCGGCAGGCTTTTTGCGCCGCGACCGGGTGCGCCTTTTCTTTGGCTTGGGGGCGTCTTCGGTCTCTTCGGTTTCTGGGGTCCTTGCGTCTGCCGGCTCTTCTGTGACTGGGTCGGTGGCGCCATCCGCGACGTCTGCCTTATCAGATGCGCCGTCGGATGTCGCGTCGTCCTGCTGGCCCTCGGCCGCGGCCTCAGTTGATGAACCGGACTTCTTGCGCCGACGCCGGCGACGGCGCTTTTTGGGCTTGGCCTCACCGTCCTCGGCCACGGCTGTGGGGGCCTCGTCCTCTTCGGTCTCGGTCGCCATTTCGTCGATTTCATCCATCAGCGAGGTGTCAACCGAGACAACAGGAGCCGTTGCTTCGGGCACGCTGCGCGTCGCCGTCTTGAATTTTTCGAGGCTGAAATCAGGACTGACCAGCATTGGATCACCTTCGATCCGCACGGACAGGCCATACCGTGCCTCGATTGTGGCCACGTGCTCGCGTTTTTGGTTCATCAAGAAGTTCGAGATGCCCACAGGGCATTTCACCAGCACCTCACGAGAGCGGCGGCGCGTGCCTTCCTCTTCGATCTGGCGCAGAATCGACAGAGCCATGTTGTCGTCAGACCGGATCAGGCCGGTGCCATGGCAGTGCGGGCAGGGCTGAGTTGTCGCCTCGATCATGCCGGGGCGCAAACGTTGGCGGCTCATCTCCATCAGGCCAAAGCCCGAGATGCGCCCGACCTGGATGCGCGCCCGGTCTGTTTTCAGCTTGTCCTTGATACGCTTTTCAACGGCCGCGTTGTTCTTGCGCTCGTCCATGTCGATAAAGTCGATCACGATCAGGCCTGCCAAGTCGCGCAGTCTCAGCTGTCGGGCGACCTCGTCAGCGGCCTCCAGATTGGTCTTGAGCGCGGTTTCCTCGATCGAGCCTTCCTTTGTGGCCCGCCCCGAGTTCACGTCAATTGCAACCAGGGCTTCGGTCACGCCGATCACGATGTAGCCGCCGGATTTCAGCTGAACCGTCGGGTTGAACATGCCGCCCAGGTAACTTTCCACCTGGAAACGGGCAAACAATGGCATTTGATCCGCATATTGCTGCACGTTCTTGGCGTGCGACGGCATGATCATTTTCATGAAGTCCTTGGCGATGCGATAACCGCGCTCACCTTCGACCAACACCTGGTCAATTTCACGGTTGTACAGATCACGGATCGACCGTTTGATCAGGTCGCCCTCTTCATAGATCTTTGCCGGAGCAATCGACTTGAGCGTCAATTCACGGATCTGTTCCCAAAGCCGCTGCAGGTATTCGTAGTCGCGCTTGATCTCGGTCTTGGTACGTTTTGCGCCTGCCGTTCGTATGATCAGGCCGGCTCCGGTCGGGACGTCGATTTCGCCGGCAATTGCTTTGAGTTTCTTGCGGTCCGAGGCATTGGTGATCTTGCGGCTGATGCCACCGCCACGGGCAGTGTTGGGCATCAGCACGCAGTAACGGCCCGCAAGGCTGAGGTATGTTGTCAAAGCGGCGCCCTTGTTGCCGCGCTCTTCCTTTACGACCTGGACCAGCAGAATCTGCCGTACCTTGATCACTTCCTGGATCTTGTAGCGGCGCGGGCGTGGTTTACGGATCGGTCGAATGTCTTCCTGGTCGTCATCATCCGAGACCGACTCGATGGTTTCATCCTTTGCCGCGGCGCTGGATGCGGCGCCGTTGTCGTCATCGTCGTCAGTGTCGTCATCGTCCTCGCCCGGAGGGACGGGTGTGACAGGTGCCTCGGCTGTCGAGGCGTCTTCGCCGGACGCATCGGTGCTGTCGGTGGTCGCCTGAAGGTCTGCGGCTGCCTCGGCGGGTGCGGCGCTCTGTGGCGCGGCCCCGGCGCTGTCCTCTGCTGGGGTGTCAACGGCTGTCTCAGCCGCGGGTGAGCCGTCATCAGAGCTTGCAGCCACATCTGCCACATCTGCCGCGTCATGCGCGGCCGCGACGACGACGGGCTCTGCCGTGTCCTTGGGGCTGTCCGCAGGGGCCGTGCCGTCTGCCATGGGGGCTGCGGCGTCGGTTCCGGCGCTGGCCTCTGTGCCCGCTGCAGCGTCTGCAACCGGTTCACTCTGCGCGGTGCTTTCGTCCTCAGCCTCCAGGTCAATGGTTTCCATGCCTGAGATATCGCCGGACACATCCCGCGTGGCACTGACGTCCCCAGATTTGGTTTTCTCCGCCTTGGTCGATTTGCGAGACCGCTTGCGAGTTGGCTTGGGTTTCTCGTCTTCCTCTTCACGGGCCCGCTGCGCTTCGGCGTAGGCCCGCTCCTCTTCCATCAGAGCCTCACGATCAGCGACCGGGATCTGATAATAGTCGGGATGAATTTCAGAAAAGGCGAGAAACCCGTGACGGTTTCCACCGTAGTCAACAAATGCAGCCTGCAAAGACGGTTCTACCCGCGTGACCTTTGCTAGATAGATGTTTCCTGCAAGTTGCCGTTTGTTTTCGGACTCAAAGTCAAACTCTTCAACCTTGTTTCCGTCGACCACCACGACGCGGGTTTCCTCCGCGTGGGTGGCATCGATAAGCATTTTCTTCGCCATTGTGTCCAATTGCACGCCCGTAACCCGTCAAGACCAGGTGGTGACAGGGGTCCGGGGCTGTGTCTGTCAGGGGCGATGAACGGCGCAAGGGCATTGGGAGAACGGTTGTTCCCTGCACGTTGCCTCAAGTCTGTCGCGCGTTTCATCGCGGTTCTTCTCCGACGCTTTCCGGAATGGCCGGCTGCGCCCATTTATCGCCTGCAAAATCAACGATGCAGGCTGTCTATACCGGCCTTCAGGCCGAATTCGGTCTGTTCTGCTGGCGTCGCTGTCTGGAGGCCTGAGAGAACAGCAAATCTGTCAAGGCTCAAACCTGTGGTTGAGCTTACCGGCCACAATAACGGCAGGATGTTGGAAAAGACAATGGGCAAACGACGTTCTGGCCAATTTGAGAGTCCGTTGCGGGCAATCGTGGGGCCGGTTGGCCGCACTTTTGGCCAGGCTTATGCGTAAAGACCAAAAGACACCGAATGTGATGCGCACGCGCCGGGACTGGCGCGTGCGATGGCTCAAACCTCAGGACAGGGCGCGCAACCGTTTGATCAAAGCAGAGGTGTCCCAGCGTCCGCCGCCCAGTTTTTGTACGTCTTTGTAGAACTGATCGACCAGCGCTGTCAGCGGCAGACTTGCGCCGACCTCGTCTGCGGTGTCCAGGCAAATGCCAAGATCTTTGCGCATCCAGTCCACGGCGAATCCATGGTCGAAGTGGTCGTCCAGCATCGTTTCATAGCGGTTGGACATTTGCCAGCTGCCTGCCGCTCCCTCGCTGATGACCTCGACCACGGCCCGACCATCGAGACCGGCCTGCTCGGCGAAATGCAGGGCCTCTGACAGTCCCTGTACAACGCCGGCGATGGCAATCTGGTTGCACATCTTGGTTTTCTGTCCAGCGCCGCTGTCGCCGATCCGCCGGCAGATCCGCGCGTAGACATCAATGATTGGCGCAGCGGTGTCATACGCCGTCTTGTCACCACCGCACATCACCGACAGCATGGCATTTTCCGCCCCGGCCTGACCGCCCGATATAGGCGCATCAACAAAGCCAAGCCCCAGGTCAGCCGCACCTTGATACAACTCGGCCGTGACCTGCGCCGACACGGTTGTGTGATCGACAAACAAGGCCCCCTCGGCCATGCCTGCAAAGGCGCCATCCTCACCCAGGCAGACAGAGCGCAGGTCATCATCGTTGCCGACACAGGCCATCACCATGGAGGCGCCTTCAGACGCTGCACGCGGTGTCGCGGCAATGGCGCCGCCATGCTCTGCGACCCAGGCCTCGGCCTTGGCGGATGTTCTGTTGTACACGGTCACGTCATGCCCTGCAGCCTGCAGATGCCCCGCCATCGGATACCCCATGACACCAAGTCCCAGGAATGCCAGTTTTGCCATGCTCTTTCCCCTTCAAACAATCTTCGATAAGGCTTGTGTCGCGCGCGCGCCCACTTGGCAAGCCCAAGCCGTGCGTGCAAATGATGTGACGGCAGTCCAAGGCACAAAGACCGGAGTATTTCATGGCCACACTGTTTCGCTGGCTGATGCGCGTCATCACCGGTCTGATCGCCTTGGGCGTTCTCATGATCGGACTTGTCTATTACCTGGGCGCACGCTCGCTTCCGCAGTATGAGCAGAGTTTTTCCGCGGCCGGAATAAGTTCCGACATTGAGATCATTCGTGACAACCACGCTGTTCCGCATATTTTTGCCGCCGCCGATCGAGACGTGTTTTTCGGTCTGGGATATGCCCATGCCCAAGACCGGCTCTGGCAGATGACCCTGCTGCGGCGCACAGCGCAGGGGCGCCTGTCCGAAGTCTTTGGCGCCCGCACAGTTGAAACAGACAAGGTGCTGCGCCGTCTGGACCTGTATCCATTGTCGGTGCAATCGGTTGCACATCAGGACCCGCGTACGCTGGATGCGCTGGAAAGCTATGCCGCTGGCGTGAATGCGCGCCTTGCGCAGGTCAACCGCGATAGCCTTGGCCGTGGCGCGCCAGAGTTTTTCCTGTTCGACGCGCCCATCGCCCCTTGGAAACCAGCTGATTCGATTGCCATCGTCAAGTTGATGGCCCTGCAGCTTTCCGGCCACCTAGAAGAAGAGGTGATCCGCGCGCGCAGCTCGCTGTTGCTTGCAGATGAGAGCCGTCTCGCAGATATCTTGCCCGACATTCCCGACGCAGGCGTTGCTGCCTTGCCAGACTATGCGGCGCTGGTTCCAGGTGCGCACCCCGGTCTTGGCCATGACACCGCGCCTGCCTATGCCTTTCTGAACCCGGCCCCCAGACGCGGGCTTGCCGGGGCTTCAAACGCCTGGGCTGCAGCCCCGCACCGCGCCGCCAACAAGGGCACCCTGTTGGCAAATGACCCGCATCTGGGTTTCACCGCGCCTGCCATCTGGTATCTTGCCCGTCTGGAGCTTGGCGCCGGTGGGGTTATGGGCGCCTCGATTCCCGGGGTGCCGACCCTGATGATCGGGCGATCTGACGCGGTGGGTTGGGGGCTGACCTCGTCTTACCTCGACGACGCAGATCTGTTCGTCGAAGAGGTCAACCCCGACAATCGGGAACAATATCGCACCCCGACAGGTTGGAAAGAGTTTCGCACACGCAAGTCGATCATCAACATTGCCGATGCGGCCCCAATTACCATTACCCTGCGTTGGACGGACAATGGCCCGGTTTTGCCCGGTACGCATTTTGATCTGGGCACCGTGACACCGCCGGGACATGTCATGGCGCTTGGCTGGACTGCGCTCAGCCCGCGCGACACCTCTGTCACTGCGGCGGTCAACATGCTCTACGCGACGAACGTGGATGAGGCATTGCGCGCGGGGCAGGACTACATCGCGCCGTCGCAGAACCTGACGGTGGCTGATCGGCAGACCGTTGCAATGAAGGTCATTGGCGCAATGCCCCGGCGCGATGCGGACCACCAAAGCCAAGGGCGGATGCCAAGCCTTGGCTGGCGGACAGAGAACCGCTGGCAGGGGCGCATGGACTATGCCCAGAATCCCGCTTTTGTGTCTCCGCCCGGTGGGATCGTCGGCAACACCAACAACAAGACCGTGGATCAAGCCTTTCCAGATCACGTCAGCTTTGTCTGGGGTGACAGCCAACGCGTCCAACGCTGGCGCCGTTTGATGCAGGGCCGGCAAGTGCACACGCGCGACAGCTTTATCGAGGCGCAGCTGGACACGGTCAGCCCCACGGCCAGGGGCTTGTTGCCTTTGATTGCCGCCGACCTTTGGTTCACGGGCGAAAGCGCCCCCGAAGGCACCCGGGAACAACGCCGCAAGCAGGCGCTTGACCTCTTGGCGAACTGGAACGGAGAGATGAACGAGCACTTGCCCGAGCCGCTGATCTATGCCGCCTGGTTGCGCGCATTGCAGGATCGCTTGATCCGCGATGAACTGGGGGCGCTTGCTGATGAGTTTGTCCACGTCGAGCCGCTCTTCCTTGAGCGCGTCTACCGGGATGTCGAGGGAGCCTCGGTCTGGTGTGATGTCTTGCGCTCTGCTCCGGTTGAAAGCTGCACGACCATTGCGCAACTGTCCCTGGATGATGCCCTTGTCTGGATCGCCGAGAACCACGGCACCGCGCTTGAGGCTTTGCGCTGGGGCGATGCGCATCAGGCAACGCATGATCATCCTGTCTTGGGGGAGGTGCCGCTGCTGAGGTATTTCGTCAACATTCGTCAGTCGACTTCGGGCGGGGATAACACTCTGTTGCGCGGGCGGACCTCTGGATTGGATCCGGACCCGTTTTTGAACGTGCATGGGGCCGGATACCGCGGTGTCTATGACTTTGCCGATCCCAATTCCTCGGTTTTTGTCAACTCGACGGGCCAGTCGGGGCATGTCCTGTCACGGCACTACGACGATCTGGGGGTCTTGTGGCGGCGCGGAGAATACATTCCCATGTCTTTGGACATCGAGGTCGCCCGCGCAGCATCGGTTGGGGTCACGCGGATCTCAAACGATTGACCGGATGACCGGCCTGTTCGGCCGCCTGTTTGTCGCTTTTGCGCTGCCTCTTTGGTGGTGGGGCATCGGCAGTGGCAGTCGGTTGGCAGCGAGGAGCGTTGCCAGATGTGACGGACAGGGGCAGGGCGACGGGGGCAGGGTGACGGGGGCAAGATGACGGGGGAAAGATACGCGGGCGGTGTGGTGGCCGCATCTTGCACGTGGCACCAAGGACATGGCCGTCAAAGCGCGTCGTACTGGGCCTTGTGCTTGGCTGTCCATTTGACCTGGACTGCAAATCCCGTCTCGGTCTGGTCTTCACGCTCGACCAGATTGCGCTCAAACAGCCAGGCCCGCTTGCGGCCATCGCCAAAGCCAAGCGCCAGCGTCTCGACCGAGGTCTCTCCGGCAAGGGCCGCGTAGAGTGCATCCAGAAAACTCGGTACCCCATCCCCGGTCATCGCCGAAACAGGCAGAACCGACGCGTCGCGGGCGGCGCGGGCAAAGGCCGCTTCATGGGCGCCCTCGTCCAGCAGATCGATCTTGTTCCAGACTTCAAGCTGTGGCGTGTCTTCTGCGACGCCCAGGCTTTCCAGAATGTCGCGTACATCAGCGGCCTGTTCTCCACTTTCGGCATGGCTGATGTCGCGCACATGCACAATGACATCTGCGGCCAGCACCTCTTCGAGAGTGGCGCGAAATGCGGCCACGAGTTCGGTCGGCAGATCCGAGATGAACCCGACAGTATCGGACAGGATGACCTGGGGTCCGTCAGGCAGCTTTACCGCGCGCATCGTTGGATCAAGGGTTGCAAACAGCATGTCCTTTGCAAGCACTTCTGCGCCGGTCAGCCGGTTGAAAAGGCTTGATTTTCCTGCATTCGTATAGCCGACCAATGCGACGATTGGAAAAGGAACCTTGGCCCGTGCGGCACGGTGCAGGTTGCGGGTCTTGACGACTTTTTCCAGCTGACGCCGCAGCCGGACCAGTTGTTCGTCGATGGCCCTGCGATCCGCCTCGATCTGGGTTTCGCCGGGGCCGCCGACAAACCCAAGACCACCGCGTTGACGTTCAAGGTGCGTCCAGGCCCGGACAAGGCGTGTGCGCTGATAGCTCAGCGCGGCCATCTCGACCTGAAGCACGCCTTCGCGCGTTGCGGCCCGGTCCGAGAAAATCTCAAGTATCAGGCCCGTCCGGTCCAGCAGCTTGACCTGCCATGCCTTTTCCAGATTTCGTTGCTGAACGGGCGAAACCGGCCCGTCGACAAGGACAAGGTCAACGTGCTGTGCCTTGAACACCGTGCCAAGCTCTTCGATCTTGCCAGATCCGAACAGCATGCCCGGATGAGCGCGCGGCAGGCGCACGACGTCAGCCCCTTCAACCGAAAGCTCGGGAAGGGCAGCAGCCAACGAGACCGCCTCTTGCAGCGCCGACGCAGCGTCGCGTCTTTGGCGGTCAGACCGGATGTCGGGATGCAGAACCCAGGCGCGGGTTACATGCGCCTTGCTGTCACTCAATTCTGATCTTCACCGTCATAAAGGTTGATCGGCTGCGCCGGCATGATCGTTGAAATGGCGTGTTTGTACACCAATTGCGATTGACCATCGCGACGCAGAAGAACGCAGAAGTTGTCGAACCAAGTGATCACACCCTGCAGTTTCACCCCGTTTATCAGGAATACCGTAACCGGAACCTTTGTCTTGCGAATGTGGTTAAGAAATGCGTCTTGGAGGTTTTGTCTATCGGAAGCCATTGAAGTGCCTTTTATTCTTGTTTCATGCCACGAATGGCATGCCCTCGCTAATGAACTATGTATCGCGCGCACGGGAACTTCCAGAGAAAAAGCCGTGAATTTTCGCGCCCGCGCGTCAATCATGCGTCAGTTGCGCCAGAAGACGGGTGTCAACATGGCAATAATTGCAAGAACTTCAAGCCGTCCCAGAACCATTGCAGCACACAAAAGCAGCTTGGCCTGATCGGTCAGGGTGGTCAGGGAAACCGGGTCATTGGCGCCTGCGGTGATCAGGGGGCCAGTGTTGCTGAGCGCTGCAACGCTCATCAGGACAGAATCCTCGAACGGCACGTTCATCAGCGCCAGTCCGCATGTGACGGCCGCAATTGAAATTGCGAAAAGCATGAAAAAGACCCAGGCGATAAAAGCCCCCTCGCGCTGAACCCGACGGCCGTGACGCCCGGCCTGTCCGATCGATGAGGGGTGAACAAGCTTTTGAATTTCCCGCGCGCCGTTGAGGTAAAGAGCAAAGACCCGCAACAGCTTGACCCCGCCCGCCGTGGTCGCGACGCCCCCGCCCATAAGGGCCAAGCCCATCAGGATCAGCCCGGGTGTGTCGAGCCCGGACCAGGCCTGTGCCGCATCCCAGTCAGCGCTTTCAAACCCTGTGGTGGTCAGGAATGACATTACCGTGAACAGGGCCCCCCAAAGGGCCTGCAGCAGAGCGCCGAGGTTTTCCTCTTCATTGACATCAAAGGACGCGAGCCAGTGTCGCAGCATCAGGGCGGCGGTGACGCCAACCAGCAAAACAAGCCCGATCCGAAATTCCGGGTCATGTGCCAGCCCGGGGCGGTCAGAGTTGACGGTGTCGGTTGAAAAGGTCAGCCGTGACAAGGCAAAGAACATGAAGAGGAACAGCAAAGCTTCACCTGCCAGCCCACTTTGGGTTTCGCTTAACGAGCTCAAAGGCGTGATGCCAGAGGTCGACAGCACCGACATCGCGTGAATCAGGGCAACCAGTGGCGCGTCGCCAAGAACTGCAAGCAGCACCCAGAGTATCAGCGTCAGGCCAACATACAGTGGGAACAGGTCTCTGCTGCTGCGGGCAAGACGACGCAGCGGGCTTGCGAGATCATGCCCGACGTCGCCGGTGACAGTCGCTTGTCCTAGGGACGACGGGGCGATGACCTCAAATCCACCCAGTGTCAGAGGCGCCATGACCGCCGCGGCTGACACCCACATGAGAAATCCCCCAAGCCAGGCAACCTGCGCGCGCCACAGATTTTCCGCCGCCGAGAGGCGGTCAGGCTCAAACAGTGTCGCGCCGGTGGTCGTCAGGCAAGAGACCATCTCGAAATAGGCATTCAGAAAGCTGGTTGTCTGCAGGGCTTCGTGAAACGGGACTGCCAACATGACAGGCAGCAGAATAAGACCTCCGCACAATGTCAGAAGGTGGTGTGTGACGGCACGGTCCGGGTTGCGGTCCCGCACCGCCAGTGCGACCAGCGTTGTCAGGATCAGTCCGATCAGCCCTGCGTAGAAAAAGCTTCGCGCGTCGTGGTGATCACGCAGCCAGATCGCAACAAGGGCAGGGGCAAACATCGCCAGGGATGCCAGTGCTGGCAACAGCAGGAAAAAGGGCAGGGTGCGCAAAAAGGGCATCACTCAGAAAAAGTCGATCGAGACCTGTAGCAGGCGTTCCACTTCGGGCACGTCCTGCGCCAGGGCAAACAGCACGATCTGATTGCCTTCTTCGATGATCAGACCGCCTGTGGGTTTCTTGAAATCCCCGTCCTGAAGGACAGCGCCTACCAGCACGCCTTCGGGGAAGTCGATGTCGCGAATGCGTTTCCCGGCGATGGGCGAGGTCGACAGAACTTCGGCTTCGATGACTTCGGCTTCGGCATCTCCGATTGAATAGACCCCGCGGACCCGACCGTGCCGGATATGACGCAGGATCGAACTGACAGTCGTTGCGCGCGGGTTGATGTAAGCGTCGATGCCAAGTGGCTCCATGAGGGGCACCAAGGTTGGATCGTTGATCAGCGCGATTGCCATGGCCGAGCCCTCGGCCTTGGCGCGCACGGCCGCAAGCATGTTGACCTTGTCATCGTCTGTCACGCACAGCACGGCATCTGCACGGCTCACGTTGGCCTCTTTCAGCAGCGCTGAGTTCAACCCGTCACCATGCAGCACGATGGTCCGCTCCAGTCCTTCGGCTGCGTGCTCTGCGCATGTCCGGTCCCGCTCAATGATTTTGGCGCGAATGCGTTGCGCCCGGGTTTCCAGATCACGGGCCACTGTCAGCCCGACATTGCCGCCGCCGACGATCACGACCCGTTCCTGTTTGCGCAATGTCTTGCCAAAGACCTCCATGGTGCGGCGTATGTCATCGGCCTGTACCATGATGTAGCAGCTGTCCCCAATGAACAGCTGATCACCAGCCTCGGGCGCAAACAGGGTGCCCTCACGACGTACGCCAACCACCACAGCGCGCAGTGTGGAAAACAGATCGGTCAACTGACGCAACGGTGTGTTGATCACAGGACAGGCTTCGTCGATTGTCAGCCCCATCAGCTGCGCCTTGCCATCAAGAAAGGTTTCCGTGTCAAAGGCAGCAGGTGCAGCAAGCCGTTGCAGCGCTGCGTCTGCCACTTCGCGTTCCGGGCTGATAACCACATCGATCGGCATGTGGTCGCGCCGGTACAAATCTGAATAGATCGCGGTCAGGTAGCTTTGCGCTCGCAACCGGGCGATTTTGCGCGGGACGGCAAAGACGGAATGGGCCACTTGGCAAGTCACCATGTTGACCTCGTCCGAATGCGTCGCCGCAATCACCATGTCCGCGTCACGGGCACCGGCGCGATCAAGTATATCCGGATAGCTTGCAAACCCTGCAATGCCCTGCACGTCCAGCGTATCTGTGGCACGGCGTACGAGATCGGGGTTGTTGTCTACGACGGTAACGTCGTTCCGCTCAACAGAGAGGTGGCGCGCGATTTGCCAGCCGACCTGTCCAGCGCCGCAAATGATGACCTTCATGAAGCTGCCGCCATGTTTTCAACAGGCACAACGCATGGCAGATGGTCTGCGCAAGGTCAATGTTTGCCGGCATCACCAAATCACTGACCGAGACATTTCTGCATGTGTATAATGTGATCAAAACCTGCGAAAACTTTTGGCGCGGCTCTAGTGTTGAAGATGCTGCAACTTGCTCGTAGTGAGTATCCATTGCGTTCGAAAATGTTGGAAATCGCCGGAAATATAGATGCCAGACGCAGCTTCAAAATCCATTCTCGTGATTGGGATGAGTCACATCGAGGCAGTCAAAGCCGCCGTGATTAACAGCTCTCAGGCCGATTTCGAGTTCATGCGAATTTCGATTTCAAAAGGTAAAAAAAAGAAGCAAGAGTGTCATCCGGCTTTTGACGTCGAAACGGGAAAGATTGTTTCTGATCGGTTGCAGACCCCTGAACCAGACGTCGTCGTGCTGTGTCTCAGCGGCGCTGAGCACAATCAACTGGCTATGTTCGAGCATCCAGACCGCTTTATGCTGGTTCCCGAAAACGGCACCGTCCAAGCAGACATGGAAGATCGGCAGCTTTTGCCCTCTGGCCTTTTCAAAGACATCGTCAAGACGCGCCGCAGTTCTGTTCGTGCGTTGATCAACGAGGTTGTGGCCAGTTTCCCAACATCGCAATTGATGGTGATGTTGCCTCCGCCGCCTTTGGAAAATGGGGTGAAACTGCGGGACTTGAAGGACGCAACCCCGGGTATGGCGGCGGTGTGGGAATATGGTGTTGCTTCGGATGAAACCCGCATGGCCGCCTATGCGATCAGCACAAGCGTGATAACAGAAGAGGCTCATGATATCGGTGCGACTGTCATTGAACCTGACGCTGCGGCGCTGACGTCGAAAGGACTGCTTCGCGAAGATTTTTGCGAGAACGCGACACATGGAAATGCGGAATACGGAGGATTGATGTTGCGTAAGATCTTGGATGCGGGGAACCTGCGATGAGCCCGAAACACCCCTATGTTGGCCAGCCGGATCGTCAGTTTTGGAAAAAGGATCCAGGCGTTTCGACGCCGCGCAGCTTCGACCCTGTATCGACGCTCCCGTTCAAGCTTACGCGCAGCGACAAAATCATCACGGCGGGAAGTTGCTTTGCACAACATATCGCACGTGTTCTCAGCGAAGAGAATTTCACGCATTTCATCGCCGAGACGCCGCATCCGATGGTCTCTGAGAGCCTCGCAAAAAAGCACAACTACGGTCTGTTTTCCGCGAGATATGGCAATATCTACACGGCACGACAGCTGCGCCAGCTGTTTGAGCGCGCCTATGGGCTTTTCGAACCAATTGCCTCGGGATGGGAGATGCGCGATGGTTCCGGCGTCGTTGATCCGTTTCGCCCACAGATCCAACCCGGTGGATATCGAACGCAAGTTGAACTGGACCTTGACCGAAAGCAACATCTTAAGGCGGTTCGCACAGCGCTTGAAAGCGCAGATGTATTTGTCTTTACCCTTGGCCTGACTGAGTGCTGGTCAGATACACGCGACGGAGCGGTCTTTCCGATTGCGCCGGGCGTTGCTGGTGGCACGTACGATCCCACGACCACCGAGTTCAAGAACTTTGATGAAACCGAAACCTATGCCGATCTGCATGCCGCGCTAGAGTTTGCGCGCTCCAAGAACCCATCGCTCAGGATCATTCTGACAGTGTCCCCGGTTCCGCTGAATGCAACGTTTGAGCCCCGTCACGTCGCCCTTTCGACCACCTGGTCAAAGGCCGTGCTTCGGATCGCAGCAGAAAAAGCGACAAAGGCTTTTGACAACTGCATGTACTTCCCATCTTACGAAGTGATCACAAGCCCGCAGACGCGATCGCGGTACTACGCAGAGGACCGTCGCGAAGTCACAGATCAAGGTGTCAAACATGTGATGGGACTGTTTTTCAAGCATGTCACGGATGACAAGCCCCGACGGCAATCCGCTGCGGGTAAAGAGCGGGGCGACCGCCGTGTCAAACCGCGTCTATCGGGGCCGAACGACCGCCTTCATCCTGGCGAAAACCAAAAGAACAAGCAGGCCAGATCTGAGGTGAATCGTCCCTTGGCGCGCGCAAAGGGCTCCACGAAACACGAGGAGCATGCCGCAAAGGTTGAAGCTTTGAACGCGCTCCTTTGCGATGAAGACTTGCTGGACAACAGCGAATGAAATCTCGCAGCCCGCTGGGCTGCGCTACATGCCGCTTGTTTCCTCTTCGACCATGGCAATGCGGGTGCCTGCCTTGCTTGTGGTGACCACGCCAAGTGATTTCAGCTTACGGTGAAGCGCACTGCGCTCCATTCCAACAAAGTTTGCGGTGCGGCTGATATTGCCGCCAAAACGGTTGATCTGCGTCAGCAGGTATTCACGTTCAAAGGCTTCACGTGCCTCGCGAAGCGGTAGGGTGGCGATTGTGCCAGACAGCACCACGCGGTCGCCCTCGATCTGCGCGGGCGCGGCCTCTTGTGGCAGTTCGCGCGCCTCAATGTCACCTGTGACATCGCCCAGTATCAGAACCCGTTCAACCAAGTTCTTGAGTTGTCTGACGTTGCCCGGCCAGATCATGGTCTGCATCAGGGCAACGGCGTCGTCGCTAAGCTGGCGCAGTGGCAGTCCCTGCATCTTGTTGCACTGGACAATGAAGTGGTTGGCCAGAAGCGGGATATCCTCGCGGCGTTCTTCCAGTGAAGGTACATCAATCGGGACGACATTCAGCCGGTGATAAAGTTCCTGGCGGAAACGACCTGCTTCGATCTCGCCCTGAAGACTTCGGTTGGTGGATGAAATAACGCGCAAATCCACCCGCACCTTGTCGGATCCGCCGACCCTGGTGAATTGCTGATCGACCAGCACCCGCAGGATCTTTGATTGCGTGCCAAGCGGCATGTCGGCCACTTCGTCGAAGTAGATGACGCCGCCGTGGGCCTGCTCTAGCAGGCCGGGTTCCACCCCGCGGTCGGTGCTTTCGCGGCCAAACAGGACCTGCTCCATCGAGTCAGGGGAAACGCCGGCACAGTTCACGGTGACGAATGGTGCCGCTGCCCTGTTTGAATGTGCATGAATGTAGCGTGCCGCCACTTCCTTGCCGCTGCCCGCGGGGCCGCTCAGCATCACGCGGCCGTTCGACTTGGTGACCTTATCAAGTTGGCCGACGAGCGTTCGGAATGAGGCACTGTCGCCGACCATTTCGGCCGCCTGATTATCCCGGCGCTTGAGCTTTTGATTTTCCCGACGCAGGCGCGAGGTTTCCATGGCGCGACGTATCACAACCAGAAGCTGGTCGATGTTAAAGGGCTTTTCGATGAAGTCATAGGCGCCTTGCTTGATTGCCGCGACTGCAATTTCGATGTTGCCATGACCCGAGATGATCACGACCGGAACATCCGGATTGTCGCGTTTGACAGCCTTAAGGATGTCGATCCCATCCATCTTGCTGTCCTTGAGCCAGATATCGAGGATCAGCAGGGCCGGAGGCTCGGCGTTGATCTCGGTCATGGCATCGTTTGAAGTGCCGGCAAGGCGCGTTGTATATCCTTCGTCTTCCAGGATGTCCCCGATCAATTCACGGATGTCGCGTTCGTCGTCAACAATCAGAATATCGCTCATGTATGCCTCGTCTTATCCTTGTCTTTCCGCTTCCTTCGCCAGCGAATGGGCTTCGCTGATTGGAAGTCTTACGATGGCCATCGCGCCCGCATGGTCATAACCGTCAAAGACGGGCGCGTCTTCCAGAACCAGCGTGCCGCCGTGTTCTTCTATGATTTTTTTCACAATTGGCAGGCCCAGACCTGTGCCCTTGTCGCGTGTCGTCACATAGGGCTCAAACAGCCGAGCGCGATCCTCGGGCAGGCCGATTCCGTTATCTGCAATGCGTATTTCAACGGCCCCGTCGCCCGTGGTGCAAGAGACCCGAATTTCGGGCTTGAAGCCCGCGGGTGCGCCTCTTTCCTGCAGGCTGGCAATGGCCTCGCCGGCATTCTTGATCAGGTTTGTCAGCGCTTGGCTGACCATGGTTGCGTCAAGTTCGGCTTCCATCCTTCCGCTGGGGATCTGTTTGAAGAACTGAACGTCAGGCTGGCCGTTTTCCTGCAACAGCACCGTTGCACGCAGAAGCGCCAGGATATCTTCTTCCTTGCGTTCCGGCTCTGGCATGCGGGCAAATTTTGAAAATTCGTCAACGATGCGACGCAGATCGCCAGTTTGCCGGACGATGACATCGGTCATTTGATCAAGGCTATCGGCATCCTCTTCGTCCAGTTTGCGGCTGAATTTGCGACGGATCCGCTCTGCTGATAGCTGAATTGGCGTCAGGGGATTCTTGATCTCGTGGGCGATGCGACGGGCCACATCCCCCCAGGCTGCCATCCGCTGGGCACTGACCAGGTTGGTCACATCGTCAAACGCCACAACATAGCCTTCGAGGCCCCCATCGGCCCGCCGCCGCCGAGAGACCCGAACCAACAGATTTTCCAGATGGCCATTGCGGCTGACCTTGATCTCTTCCTGTGCGGTTTCTGCGGCGGTGTTGCGCAGCCGATCGAATAGGGGGCCGAACTCTGGGACGGCCACATGAATGGCTGCAGCCTGTTGCGGCCCGCGCCAATCCAGAAGTGTTTCCGCTGAACGGTTCACAAAGGTGATCCGACCCGTGGCATCCAGCCCCACAACTCCGGAGGTCACGGAACTGAGCACCGAGTCAAAAAGCCTTTGGCGCCGCTCGATCTGGCGGGTGTTGTCCAGCAGTGCCTCGCGCTGGCCTTTCAACTGTCGGGTCATCTGGTTGAAATAGCGTGACAGCATGGCGATTTCGTCATCGCCGTCTTCTTCGACCACCTGAACGTCAAGATCGCCCGTTCCGACGCGCTGTGCGGCGCCAGTCAGCCGCCCGACTGGCCGTGACAAACGTTCCGCGAACCACATGCCCAGCCAGACCGATGCGAGGATCAGCAAAATGGCAAAGCCAAGATAGAGCAGGGCAAAGTCAAAAAGTATTCGTCCTCTCTCGCTTTCCTGCTGCTGGTAGAAACGCGCCGTTTCCTGGGTTTCGTCCAGCAACTGGAGAATGTCGCCATCCACATCGCGGGTCACGTACAGAAAGCGGTCGCTAAAGGCGTTGAGCGGCCGCAGAGCGCGGTATTCGTTGTGATCCCAGTCGGGGATCAGGGCAATCCCTGCAGAGCGCGCCATGGCAAGTTGTTCGTCGGTTGGTGCTTCGAAATCAAATCGGTAAGAGCGTTCACCCCTCAGGCGCAGGTCACCTGTTCCGTCGACAATGAAGGCCTCTCTTAATCCGCGCTGAATCCTTGACTGTCCCTGGCTCAGGACCTGTCGCAGTTCGCCTTCGCTGATCAGCAAATTCGCGCGACGGGTTGCATCGATGAAATTGCCCAATGCCACGGTGTCCTGGGTCAGCCCGTCACTTTGATCTTTTTCATAGGCCACAGCGGCGTTCAAAGAGGCGCCAACCACGGCACGCACCCGATCTGAAAACCAGGTTTCGAGTCCGATGTTGATTGTAAGCACAGCAAAAACAGCGACCGTGATGGTTGGCAAAAGTGCCATGATCGCGAAAACGCCCGTCAGGCGCAGGTGCAGCCGTGATCCTGCCGATCTTGCCCGTCGGGCTGCCACCATGCGGGCAACGCGCGCCAGGACTAGCGCCGCAACTGCCAGAATATACACAAGGTCCAGCAATAATATCAGACGCAGCCCCATTGAGCTGGCGCCCAGCCCGAATGGCCCCATGACCATGAATGTCATCAGCGCCAGGATTGGGCCCAAAATCACAAGACAGAGCGTCGCCGCGTTTTGAACACGACGCTGCCTGAGAAGCCTGCTGATGCCTGACCAATTTACTCTGCGCACCGCAGTGGTCACAGCCCTACCCCATTTTGATGCGCCACCAAAGCAGCGGACCGCCGTCTGTTGTGATCCGCTCACTGTGCTAGAGCGGACACGGTTCTGTTGCGGTTTTACATCAATTTGCGACGCCGTGTCACCTGAATATCGAGATCCGTAATCTTTTTGCGAAGCGTATTCCGGTTGATGCCCAGCAGGTCGGCGCATTTCGCCTGGTTTCCGCCGGTCGCATCAAGCGCGATCTCGATCAGGGGGGCCTCAATCTCGCGAAGGATACGCCCATAGAGCCCCGGTGGCGGAAGCATGTTGCCGTGCAGATCAAAGTAACGGCGCAGGTGCCGCGCAACCGAGGCCCCCAGCTTTTCGTTGTCACTGCCCGACAATACCGGTCCCATTTCTGGCTGGTTTCCAAGAACGGTCTCAACCTCGGTGCGACTGATTTCCTCGACGCGGCTTGTCAGGCTCAGGCGGCGTACAGCGTTTTCCAGCTGCCGCACATTGCCCGGCCAGCTGTAGGCGCGGAACAGGTCTTTGGCGTCTTCAGACAACCAGCGCTTGGGGCTGCCTTCGCGTTCTGTTCGGCTCAGGAAATGTTCGGTCAGCAATTCGATGTCGTCAATCCGTTCACGCAGCGAGGGCACATGCAGCGTTGCCCCACCAAGACGATAGTACAGATCCTGTCGTACCCGGCCCTGTTCCATGGCATTTGACAAATCGCCCTGACTGGTCGCCATAAAGCGCGGGACGTGATCCCCGGGGACGTCCATCATGCGGACGATACGGGCCTGAACTTCGTCGTCGATGTCGGCGATTTCGTCAATCAGAAGCGTACCGCCCTTGACCCGGGCCAGAACCCGCGCGGGGCCTTCAAGATCCGCCAGATCTGCCGCTGTCACCGTCACAAATGGCAGGGTGCGGCGGTCCGAAAAGTCGTGGATCGCCCGCGCAATCAACGATTTCCCGGTTCCGCTCTCGCCAGAGATCAAGACCGGCAGGTCGGTGTTCATGACCCGCGCGACCAAACGATAGAGCGCCTGCATCGCGGCCGTCTTGCCAACCAGCGGCAGTTCATCGGGATTGTCTGGCGGATCTATCACCGCTTCGCGCGCCGGAGCACGCTGGCGCACTTCAAGTGCCCGGGCCGTCCGCTTCATCAGGTCAGGCAGATCAAAAGGCTTGGGCAGGTAGTCATAAGCCTCGGCCTCGGCAGCCTGGATGGCGGTCATGATCGTGTTCTGCGCCGAGATCACGATCACCGGAAGCCCGGGTCGATCCTGGCTGATCTTTGGCAGCATTTCCAGCCCATTGCCGTCCGGCATGACCACGTCCGAGATCACAACGTCACCCTTGCCCTCACCGACCCATCGCATCAGCGTTGTCAACGAACTGGTCGCGTGGACCTTGCATCCCGCGCGTGTCAGCGCCTGCGTCAGAACCGTTCGGATCGTGCGGTCGTCGTCGGCAACTAGAACCGTTCCATCCATCACTCAGTCTCCTCGGTTTGTCGTGGGGCCAGGGGCAACGAGATTCGGAACGCAGTCCGTCCCGGCACTGACTCCACGGAAATCCAACCGGCATGGTCGGATATGATTTTGCTGACCAGCGCCAGGCCAAGCCCGGTGCCGTTTTCCCTGCCTGAAACAAAGGGATCAAAAATGTCCCCCTTGATGTCCTGTGGCAGGCCGGGCCCGTCGTCGATGATCTCGATCTGCAACGGCAACGATTGTCCCGTGCCGTCGGCGCGCCTTAGGCGAAAGCTGTGTTCATAGAAACTGTGCAGACGGATGCTGCCCGATGTTCCATCAGATGCTTCGGCTGCATTTTTCAGCAGGTTCAGCACCACCTGTAGAAGTTGGTCGGGATCGCCGTAGGCCATTGGCAGCGAGGGGTCGTAATCCTCGACGATTTTCATGTGGGCGCCGAACCCAAGCAAGGCAGAGCGCCGCGCCCGGTCCAACACATCATGAATGTTGACGGGGTGACGCTCGGGTGGGCGTAGATTGCCGAACTGTTCAACCTGCTCCAGAAGTTTGACGATACGCCGGGTTTCTTCAACGATCAGATCCGTCAGCTCAAGATCGTCAGAGCCGAGGTTCATCGATAAAAGTTGCGCTGCCCCGGTGATGCCGGCAAGCGGGTTCTTGATCTCGTGCGCCAGCATCTCGGCCATGCCGATTGCAGACTTGGCGGCAGATTTCACCGAGTTGCTTTGCGTCATGCGGCCGGCCAGTTCCCGCGGGCTGATCAGCATGATCATCCATCCGGGCTGGCCCTGCAGAGGGGCGATTGACAAATTGCAAATCAAAGGCGCGCGTTTGCCGGTGCCAACATCAACGTCATTTACAAACAGGGGCGTTCCCTGATTTCGGGCGCGCTCAAAGCTTGTCTCTAGCGGCGCGTCGACGGCCAACCGGTCCCAGATTGGCTGACCCAGCAACCAGCGGGCCGAGTTGTTCATAAAGCCTTCTGCCGCCGGATTCATGTCGGCGATCATGTCATCCGCGTCCAGCAAAATGGCCGGGATCGGTAACGAGGACCACATCGCGAATTCAAGTTCCGTGTTCATGCCGCAGACCTTTCGAGGCCCGCCATGGCGTTGGGCAGGCGTGCAAGAACGTCGTTTGCGGATTGAGCGGTCAGCACCTCGCGCCGCAAGGGCTGGGGTGTTGCTGCGACGTCCATGTACCAGCCAAGGTGCTTGCGCGCGACGCGCAGGCCAAGCTCTGGTCCATAAAATCTAAGCATGTCCTGATAATGCTCACAGACCATATCGCTCAGGGCATAACCGCGTGGGATATCTGGCGGTGTCAGCCCATACAGCTCTGCGGCGACCTGGGCCAGCAGCCAAGGCCGCCCCTGCGCGCCACGTCCGATCATCACGCCATCCGCGCCGGATTGGTCAATGGCCTGCCGGGCCGTCTGGGCATCAACGATATCGCCATTTGCGATCACGGGAATGCGGACGGCATCCTTGATTGATCGGATCGCGGCCCAATCGGCCTGGCCTTTGTAGAATTGACAACGTGTCCGTCCGTGGATCGTGATCATCTTGATGCCTGCGGCTTCGGCGCGCTGCGCCAGGTCCGCTGCATTCAGACAATCGTGGTCCCATCCAAGACGCGTTTTCAGCGTCACTGGTATCGACACTGCCCCCACGACGGCATCGATCAAGGTCAGTGCATGGTCCAGATCACGAAGCAGCGCGGATCCCGAATATCCTCCGACAACTTTCTTGGCCGGGCAGCCCATGTTGATGTCGATGATCCTTGCGCCATTGGCTTCGACCATCCGCGCGGCCTCGGCCATCCAAAAGGGGTCGCGCCCCGCCAGCTGCACCGAGGTATTTGCGAGCGCCATGCCAAGTTCGGCCTTTTCGCGGACGCCGACCTTGCCCTGCACCAACTCTTGGCTCGCGATCATTTCGCTCACCACCAGTCCCGCGCCAAAGCGCGCGACCAAGGACCGAAAGGGCAGGTCTGTGATCCCCGCAAGCGGGGACAGCAATACCGGAAAGGGAACCGCGATGTCGCGGAGCAGAGAAGTCAAAGCGCCTAATCCTTGTGCAATCACGTGCCAGCTAATCACAACCGGGCCGACCGGCAATGATCCCAGCTGATTTCTGCATTGGCATCGATGCGTTTGCACAAAAATTGTGCAGTTCACCCTTGTGCATTGCCCCCGACGGTCGCAGTCCGGTACACACTTGCAGAGAACGAGGGCCAATCTGATGCAAACAGGCGTTGTCATTGTCGCCGCCGGACGCGGCAGCCGTGCCGGAGGACCGATCGCAAAGCAATGGCAGCCAATTGCTGGGCGGCCTGTGGCGCTGTGGACTTTGGACAAGTTCCACCGGTTTTCGCCGGTCGTTGCCGTGGTGCCTGCTGAGGACCTTGCGCTGGCGCAGCGGCTCTTTGCAGGACGGGATGTGTATCTTGTTGAAGGCGGTGCGGACCGGGCGGCCTCTGTGCAGGCGGGTCTTGTGGCGCTTGAGCAAAGACCTGGCGGACCCCCGTCGCGGGTCTTGATACATGATGTGGCCCGGCCCTGTGTGCCGGTTTCCGTGATCGACGACGTTCTTGCCGCGCTTGATCATGCCCGGGCTGCTGCACCGGCTGTGGCGGTGACAGATGCGCTGTGGTTGGGCGAAAATGGGGTGGTCAGCGGGACACGGGATCGGGCCGGACTGTTCCGTGCCCAAACCC